>DASSDH010000266.1:0-31184 GCA_035697245.1 Jiangellaceae bacterium | reverse complement strand
GCGGCGGCCTGGGGAATGGTCATCGACGACCACAGCGGCGAAAACGTCGATCTCGACGTCTATTCAGATCCTGTCCATCCCGAACAGGTGAGACAGGCACTGCTGGACATCGTGCTCGAACGCGTTCGCGAGCACGCCACCCAACGACGAACGGGCGAGGTGATCGTCGGCGCGGGGGTGATCGTTGGTGACGAGCCGTATGCGGCGGCGCTACGAGCACGTGGGTTCGTCATCGAACGGCGCTTCAACCAGCTCAGGGTCGAGCTCGACCCGGGACGGCCGTTCCCATCGGCGCCCCATGGTTTGGCGCTGGACCGGTTTGATCCCACATCCGATTCCGACTGGAAGGACTGGCATGACGTCTTGCAGAGTTCCTTCGTCGAGCACTGGGGCTACGAGCCGATGGACCTGTCGGCCTTCCGGGAATCGGTCACCGCCGAGGACGACCCGGAGTTCGGCCGCTGGCGCTTCGCGGTGGTCGACGGCGCCCGCGCCGGGATCTGTCAAGCCAGCGGTCGGTTCGCAGTCGACGAGGGTGGTTGGATCCGCTACCTGGGTATCCTGCCCGCCGCGCGGGGCCGTGGAGCCGCACGGTACCTGCTCGAGCACGTGTTGGCTTTGTACGCCGCAGACGGCCGACGCTGGGCAGGGCTCACCGTCGACACCGAGAACGTCACCGGAGCACTGCGACTATACGAGTCCGCCGGCATGCGTCCGTGGATGCAAATCGACGCGTTCCGGCGGCGCGTCCACGCCGATGGGTAAGCCGATCACGGGTCCGTCGGTGGCGGCCGTATTCGTGGCAGTCATCGTCCTGCTCGGTTGCGGGGACCAGTCCGGCACTGAATCCGCGACGCCGGCAACGGATTCTCCCGGGACAGATCCCACCATCGTCGGCGTCATCACAGAGGTAGTGCCGTTCGCGCCGATCACCGAGGACTGCATCGACTCCGATCCGGACGCCGACCCGGACTCGCCCGTCAGCAGTGACGACGTGCCGGTTTGCTCCGATCCGGACACTGCCCCACTCGGCACCGTGCTCGTCGAGCAGGACGCGGCGGCCGAAACGGGCGAATACAAGATCAGTTTCACGGTTGGACGCAACACGACGCTGCTGATAGAGCGCCCCGACAACGGCTCAGCTGAGCCGTTGTCGTTCGCGGACCTGGCCGACGGGATGTCGGTCGCCGCCTGGGCCGACGGTCCGATCGCCGAGTCGTATCCGGCGCAGGCCATGGCAGCGGCGATCGTGGTTCGACCCACCTAGCGTCAGCGGTTATTCAGCGAACAGCGGGGCCGACCGTCGTAGATACTCCGCCGCCCACACGGTGGACTCCTCCGCGTCGTCGATCGTGACCGGCCATGTCTCCGGGTGTGCAGCGGCGACCATCAGGTCGGCCAACGAGGTTGGCCAGATCAGCGCAGAGGTGGCGCGGATCCCTGCCTGGTCCCACCACCGGTGACCTATGAACGTGGTCTGCTCCTCCAGCGTGTGCCCGGCGACGTCGACGACGAATTGCGGGACCACCGCGACGAAGTAGGTCTCGTCCTGCTCGACGATCTTGTCGCTATACCCGTGCACGACCGTTCGGTGCGCGATCGGGCCACGGAGCTGCGCGGGGTCCAAGACGAGCCCGGTCTCTTCGGCGAGCTCGCGAAGCGCCGCCTGTTCCACAGTCTCGCCGGGGTCGAGCGCGCCGCCAGGTGTGATCCAGAAGGTCGGCGGGCCCGGCAACCCGGGATCGCTGTCCTCGAAGAGCAGCACCCGCCCGTCGGGATCGAGCAGCAAAACGCGCGCCGTCCACCGTCGTTCAATTCGCCGGACTGCTTGGGTATAGCTCTGCTCATCCCCCAACGCCATGCGGCCAGCCTATGGGCGAGGGTTCAGTGGTGACGCACGCATTCTGGCGCTGTTGATCTAGCCCTAGGCAGAGCCGTAGCCGGCTGCGAGGATTTGCCTCCGCGGTGATGCACTTGATCCTTTGCAATGGACGTTCCGGTCGGGCGGTTCACCATGGTCGCCGACCCGCAGGGGGCGGTGTTCAGTGCGACGGCCGTCCTGGCGGAGCAGTGAGGGGAGTCGACGGGTCCTGAAGTCTGGCGCCGGACGCCCTCGGGAGGGAGTAACCTGTCCGACTCGACAGGCCCGCGGCCGACGTTCGAGCGACGTTCGAGAAATCCGGGTGTGGTGTGATCCCCAGCTTCGTGCTCATCGAGCCGGCCACCGTGCGTGAAATCATGCTGACCGCCGTCGGGCCCGCCAATGGTTGAGGCACCTGTCGACAGCCACGATGTGCTCGTCCGGGAGCGCGTGGACGGCGAAGATCTCGGTCGCCTGCTGGCCTACCGAGGCCGACCGGGCTTCCCAGTCGCCAGCGTGCTGCGGTGGATCTCCCAGGCGGCCGAGGCGCTCACCTTCATTCATCAAAGCGGTGGCGTGCATGGCGACGTGAGACCGGCCAATCTGGTGCTGGATCGCACCGGTCAGGTCGTCCTGTTGGGACCGGAATCGGCGGCGTCACCGCCGAAAGGTCCATCCGCAGATGCGCCAGGTTTTCGCGCGCCGGAACTCACCGCCGGCGCGGCGCCTGATCGCGCGTCCGACGTCTACGGCCTTGCGGCCACCACGTTTGCGCTCGTGACCGGCACCGCGCCGGGCGGGGCCCTACCGAACTTCGCCGCCATGTCGGCCAACCGTGCGAGCGCGCTTGCGCCCGCACTGCGAAGCGGTCTGGCCATCGATCCTGCGCGCCGTCCGGACACTCCGGCGCAGTTCGTCGAGCTCTTGCGAGCCAGCCGGGGCGAGGACATCCCGATCGGCGTCGGCACGATGCTGCTCGTCGACGTCATGGACTCGCAGCATCCAACGCTGCCCGGCGAGGGGGAGCTCGCCTTCGACCGCGCGGTTGAGAATCACGGCGGCCGAAGCATCGATGCGAAGGTCGCACTCTTTACCGATGCGATCAGTGCCGTGCGCGCGGCGGTCGCGTTGCAGGAGGGAGGACATTCGTCGGTCCTTCGCGCGGGGCTGGCCAGCGGCGATCTCGGCGATTCGTCCGGCAATGACGTGCAAACCCTTGTCCGCATGGCCGCGGCGATGCGAGATTGCGCCGGCCCCGGCGAGGTCGTTCTCGCGACGTCGACCGCAGACCTGGTGCGGCCGGATCTGCCCGCTGACGTTCGACTGATCGAGCGCGATCGCGGCGGCGAAGGATCCGACGTCGCTGATGCCTTCGCGGTCGCTGCCGGCGGAGTCGACGCACCGCGGGACCCGAGTCGGAGTCCGTATCCGGGGCTCGCGCCGTTCGGCCGCGAGGATGCGGAGTTGTTCGTCGGGCGTGAGGCGGTCGTCGAACAGTGCCTCCAGCTGCTTCGCGAGGAACGCTTCGTCGCCCTCGTCGGCGCCTCGGGCACCGGCAAGACATCTGTCGTCATTGCCGGACTCTCGCCACGACTGCCAGCGGTCGTTACGCTGCGGCCGGGACGGTCTCCACTGAAGTCACTCGAAGACGCGGGCGCGGCCGACCAGCCCGATGCCGTGCTCGTCGTCGATCAGCTCGAGGACGTCGTCACGCTCTGCCCAAGCCAGGCGGAGCGGGCTGCCTTCCTCGACGCCATAGTCGACCACCCTGGCGGGCTTGCAGTCACGCTGCGGGCCGACCATTGCAGTCAGTTCGACTCGTTCGGCGAGTTCGCGCAATTGCTGTCGTCGGGCCAGGTCTCGCTTGATCGTCTCGACGGGGACGCACTCAGTCGGGCGGTCCAGGAGCCGGCACGGCGATGTGGTCTAGTCGCGCAGGACGGCCTAGCGAAGCTGGTCGCCGCAGACCTCAAGAAGGCGCCGGGCGGGATGCCGATGCTCGGCCACGCTCTGCGCGAGACGTGGCTGCGCCGAAATGGCAGCACGCTCACGGTGGCCGGCTATCGCGCCTCCGGTGGCGTCCGGTCCGCGATCGCCGACACAGCGGAGCGCGTGTTCACCTCATTCGACCCGGCCGGGAGGGACGTTGCCCGCCGGCTCCTGGTTCGGATGGTCCAACTGCGTCCCGACGGCGACGTCAGACGGTGGATGAGTAGCGCTGAGGTCTCTGCTGTAGATCCCGCGCGGGGACCCACGGTTCTCGCCGCGTTCGTCTCCGCCGGACTGGTCGTGGTCGACCGTGACCAGAACTCGGTCGCACACGAGGCGGTACTGGGCGCGTGGCCGCGGCTGGCTGGCTGGATCGCCGAGGAGCGCGCGGTTCGGCTGGATGGGCGACGGCCGCTCGCGCAGGAGCCCAGCCGGGTCCGGCGGCTGCGGCTTGTCACGATTGCCTCGTCGGTCGTGGCAGTGGTGGCGCTGGTCGCCGCCGGAATTGCGGTGGCGCAGCGCAACAGCGCCACCCGGGACCGTGATGCAGCGCTCCTGGCCGGCCTGGTTTCCGATGCGCGGGCGGCTGCCGAGTCTGACCCCGACACCGCACTGCTCCTGGCCGCCGAGGCCCGGGCCGAATCCGCGGCGCCCGCGACCGCGGGCACCTTGGTCGACGCCCTGCTCGCCCGGCCGTCGGCCCACACCTTCCTGCGGGCCGAATCTACGACGGTGCAGGCGATCGCTCTCGACGGCGAGGCAGTGGCGACGGCGTCCGGCAACCACGTGCAGCTCTGGAGTCAGGACGGGTGGCAACAGACCAGCGGCTTTGCCGTCGGGGAGAGGGAGGTCGTCGACCTCGTGTTCACCGACGAAGGCAGGACCCTCCTCGCCGCCGTTCCAGGTGATCACGCACTCGTCGCCGTCGATGCTCGAACCGGGAGCCCGTCCGCCGATCCCGCCCGGTACGGCGTCATGCAACCCGTCAGAGTGGTGACGGCCGGAGACCGCGCGTTGGTGCTGGTGGAGAACCCCTCGCTGGTGCCGAGAGTCGAGCAGCATGACCTGCGCACATTGGAGCGGGTGGGCCCATCGCTCGTGCCGCCTGAAGGCCGGGTGGCCGACGTCGTGGCATCGACCGACGGACAGCGGGCGGCGCTGGCCACGCTCTCCGGAGAGGTGTGGCTAGCCGATCTCGCGACCGGAGCCGTCCTGCCCGGAGCGGCGGCACCAGCGGACGAGGAAGGCGTTGGCATCATGGCGCTGGCCTGGCACGACGATCTCCTCGTTGCTGGACGCCTGGACGGCACTGTCGACGCATGGCGAGCCGACCCGGGAGGCACTCTGACGGCCATCGGGCACTACGACGCACGAGGTCGGGTGGAGACGGTTGCGGCCGGGTGCGATGGGTCGTGCTTGGCCGCTGGGACTGCTGACGGCCGGGTCGCCGCCTGGCGTATCGGCAGCGATCAAGTGTCGCTGGAAGCGCCGCGCGCGCACATCGGTCGGGTCAACGACCTCGAGTTCACCATGGGCGGCGAGTACGTCGTCAGTGCAGGAGACGACCGCATCATGGTGGTCCACACCCTTGACGGTTCTCTCACTATCGCACCGGCGGTGACGTCCGCAGGGGTAGCTGCCCGAGGTGCATACGACGGAAGCGGCGGGGTCCTGCGCGGGATCGACGACCCGGGACGTGGCCGAATCACCCATTTCTCGGAATCGGGCGAGGTCACGTGGCGGACGTCGGTAGGCGGAGCGGTCACCTGGCTGGATGCGACGGAGAATCGGGTCGTTGCGCTGGTCGCGCCGGTCGCGGAGCCGATGCGAATCGTGGTACTGAGCGCCGCAACAGGTCGAACGCTCCTGGACGAGTCGCTCGCGGCCGGTGTGGTCACCGGTGCTCTTTCACCGAATGGATCGATTGCCGTGCTGGCAACACGTGATGGCTCGGGCAGCTCCGTGTCGACGCTCGACGTCAACACCCTGTCGTCGAGTCAACCCATCCAGGTCGATGACGAGATCGTCGCGGTGGCGTTCTCGCCTGACGGCGCGCGCATTGTCACAGGTCATGCCGCTGGTGACGTCGCGCTGCGTGGCCTGGAGTCATTCGCGCCGGAGGTGCGAAGCGAGGCCTCGACGAACGACGGGATCACCGCCGTCGGTTTCGCCCCCGACGGCCTCACGGTGATCGCCGGTGGCCAGGCGGGGGTCGTGCGCATACTCGATGGGATCACGTTGGAGTCGCGCTTCACGTTGTTGGCCGGCCAGCGCCGCGGCATCGCCGCCGTGGCCGCGAACGATCACCTCGTTCTCACGGCGTCCGATGACGGCATCGTCCGGATGTGGGATCTTGCCAGTGGCGCCGCTGTAGGCGGGCCGATTCCGACCGGGGGTACCACGGCACCATCGATCGCATTGAGCAGTGACGGGACCCGCGCGCTCATGGGCAGTGACCGCGGTCTCCTCGAGCTCGTCCTAGACCAGGGTGAGTGGGTTGCGTTGGCATGTACCATCGCCGGCCGTCAGCTCACCGCGGACGAGCGAGCCAGCCATGGGCTGGTCGAAACTGGCGGCTCGTGCGGTGCCGGGTGAGGTGTGGGCGGGGCTGTTCGTCGGGCTCGTGACACTCGATGTCGTGCACCGCGTCGACAGAGTGCCTGGCCCCAACGACAAGGTGGTGGCCTCCTCGGTCGACATTGCGGCGGGCGGTCCGGCGACCAACGCCGCAGTGGCCTTCGCGGCTCTTGGCGGTAGGTCGACGCTGCTGACGGCTGTAGGTGTCGGTCCCATCCAGTCCGTCGTGTCCGATGATCTGTCCCGCCATGACGTGACGGTCGTCGACGCGGCGACGGCTGGCCATCCTGGACCGGCCATCTCCGCCGTCAGCGTGCTCGCCGCCACCGGTGAACGATCCGTGGTGTCCCGGAACGCAGAACAGGCCTATGCGAGCGTGCCGACGGACCTCCCCGACCTGGTCGGTGCCGCTGATGTCCTCCTGGTCGATGGTCATCTCGCCGGTCTGGCTCGCGCCGCCGTGGCTGCGGCCGGTGCAGCGCGCATCCCGGTCGTCTACGACGGCGGCAGCTGGAAGCCGGCCTTCGCCGACGTTCTTTCCGGTATCGACGCCGCCGTCTGCTCGGGAGATTTCACCGTTCCGACCTGTGCCAGCGTCGAGGAGTCGGCGCAGGCGTTGTTGACGATGGGCATTCCGTTCGCGGCTTTCACCGACGGCCCGCGACCGATCCGGTGGTGGACCGAGCACGGTGCAGGCACCGTCGAGGCCGCCACTGTCACTGCCCGGGACACCCTCGGTGCAGGCGACGCCTTCCACGGGACGTTTGCGTTCGCCATCGCGGCAGGCCTGGACCAGGTCCGGGCGTTGCGATTGGCCGCCGATGTGGCGGCCGTTCGCGTCGAGCACGCCGGACCGAGAGCCTGGCTATCCGATCCTCGTCTTCAGTCATTAGCTGCGCAGGTCGCCCGATGACCCCGACGAAACACGAGGCGTACGGCCGGAGCGCACACGCAAGCGCGCGCCGATCTCGTTTCACACTCTGAGCAACACCTTGCCGATGTGCTCGCCGGCCTCCATGACCCGGTGCGCTTCCGGTGCCGCCGTCATCGGCAGTACCCGATCCACCACTGGCCGGACGTCGCTGGACTCCACCAGTGGCCAGACATGCTCGCGGACGGCAGCGACGATGGTCGCCTTCTCCGCGGCCGGCCGCGCCCGCAACGTCGTCGCGATCACCGCGGCTCGCTTGGCCATGAGCACCGAGAGGTCCATCTCGGCCCGCCGCCCGCCCTGCAGTCCGATGACGACCAGGCGGCCGGCCGGTGCCAGTGCCGACAGATTGCGCTCGAGATACCTCGCGCCGATCACATCGAGAATGACGTCGGCCCCGTGCCCGCCAGTCGCGTGCTGCACGATGGTCACGAAGTCCTCGTCGTGGTAGTTCACCAGGATCGTCGCGCCCAGCGCCCCGCACCGGGCCAACTTCTCGGCCGAACCCGCGGTCGTCGCCACGGTCGCCCCGACCGCCCGGCCGAGTTGGATTGCGGTGGTTCCGACGCCGCCCGCTCCGCCGTGCACCAGCAGGACCTCGCCCGGCCGTAGGCCGGCGGTCATGAACACGTTGGACCAGACCGTGCAGGTCACCTCGGGCAGCGCCGCGGCCGTGACGAGGTCGACGCCACGAGGAATCGGCAGCAGTTGCCCGACTGGAACCGCAACCTTCTCGGCGTATCCGCCACCCGACAACAGAGCACACGCCCGGTCACCGAGGTCCCATCCGGTGACGCCGTCGCCGACCAGCGACACCGTGCCGCTGCATTCGAGGCCGGGCCACGGCGGCGCGTCCGGCGGCGGTGGATAGTGGCCCTGCCGCTGCATGAGATCAGCCCGGTTGACCCCGGCGGCGGCTACGTCGAGGACGACTTCCCCGGGCCCCGGTTCCGGGTCGGGAACGTCCCTCCACATGAGCACCTCCGGGCCACCAGGCTCGGTAATCACTACGCCGCGCATCAGCCCCCATCCTCCGGCTCATCCGCGCTGGTGGCTTCGCTGGTTCCGGGCCGGGGTGCCCACGGCTGCTCCTCCGCGGGACGGACGACGACGACTCGGTCCCCACGCACCAGGTGACCCACCCCCGGCGAGTGGTAGGCGAGCACCTGGCCGTCGCGGACCACGGCGATGACGAGGTCGTCCAGCTTCCTCGGCACCTGCCCGACCTCTCGCGGCTGGACATCGCGCTCGGCCACCTCGAGGCCTTCGCCCGTGGTGAGGAGATCCTCGAGCACCGTGCCCAGGGCCGGGCTCACCGTCGCGAGCCCGAGCAGACGGCCGACGGCGTCGGAGGAAATGATGGCCGTGTTGGCGCCGCTCTGCCGGACCAACCCCTGGTTCTCGGCCTCCCGCACTGAGGCGACGATCTCCGCCGACGGATTGAGCTGACGAGCGGTGAGCGTCGCGAGCACGTTCGTGTCGTCCCGGGCCGTGGTGATGATGACCTCCGCGGCGGCCGGCACTCCGGCCCGGCGGAGGGTGTCCGAGCGCGTCGCGTCACCGAGCACGCCTACCAGCCCGGCCTCGTTGGCGTCCTCGACGGATTGGGCGTTCGGATCGACGACGACGATCTTCTCGGCGGGGTATCCATTGGACAGCAACGTCGCCGCCGCGCTGCGACCTTTGACGCCGTATCCGACGATCACTGTGTGGTCGCGCACGGTCCTCCTCCATCGGTTGAGCCGCAGCTGCTGGCGGCCTCGTGACGTGAGGGCCTCCAGCGTCGTCCCGACCAGGACGATCAGGAACAGCACCCGCAGCGGCGTGATGAAGACGATGTTGACCAGCCGGGCCGGGTCGCTGACGGGGGTGATGTCTCCGTAACCCGTCGTCGACAGGCTGACGGTCGAGTAGTAAATCGCGTCCAGGAGGTCGACCGAGCCATCCGAGGTGTCCCGGTACCCGTCCCGGTCTATCCACACCACGAAGACCACGACGGCGAGCACGCCCAGCGCTGCCACGACCCGCCGGATGATGGACCGGACCGGGTCCAGGCCGGTCGCCGGGAGGCGCACCAACCCCGCGGCGTTCACGATGTCCGACGCTAGCGGACCGCTGGACCGTACCCCGGTCGGCAACGTGGTCAATTTCCGACCGGCGCGTCCCAGTCCCTGGCGAGGGCGGCCGCGAGCTCGGTGACATGGGTGACCGCGCGCCCGCCGCCCCCGCGTTGCGCGGCGGCATAGCCGACGATGTAGGTGGTGATGGGGGCCGCTGGGCGGTCGACATTGTGAGCTGCGTCCCTCGCGAGGTCCAATACGGCGTTGACGTCGACGTCGGCGATCGGCACGTCGAGTGCGTCGCAGAGCCGAGTGATCCATTCGTCCATCACGGCCTCCCTGGGCGATTGTGAATCCAGCGGGCCAGGTCCGCCGGGGTATCGATGTCATCCGCCGCAGTCGTGTCCGCGATCGCCGCGACGGTGAGCCGATCCAGGATCGAGCGGACAGGTCGGTCCCGCAGGACACCGATCTCCGTGACCGCTTGCTCCAGCGGAGTGCGGCGATATGCGGCAAGCAGTGGCTGGGCCCGGTGCTGGTCGTCGACGACGATCGCCCCGTCGACCCGCGTCGAACCGGCAACTGCAGCGCGGAGCCGGCCGACCAGCTCGGCGTCGACTGCCGGCAGGTCGGCAGCCAGTACGACGACCACCGCTGAGCCGGTCGGCAAGACGGCCAGGCCGGCGCCAAGGGCGGCGAGGGGTCCGGAACCGGCCGGAGACTCCTGGGCCCATCGGACCGGGTCATCGGTCAGGCGTTGTGGGCCCACGACGACCCGGTACCGCGCGCCCGCGCAAGCCGCGAGCGCGATTCCCAGGAGCGACCGGCCGCGGATCTCCAGCGCGGCCTTGTCCATGCCGCCGAGCCGGCGGGCCCGTCCACCGGCGAGCACGACGGCATCCCAGGCGTCCTCGGTACCCACCGACCACCCCTCCGTCCTTCCCATAATCGATCATGTCGACTTTGCTGCCGTATACGCACGTTAACTCGACATGATCATGGAGCGGATGGGCGAGGATGAGTGCTGTGCGCGTGGCCTTGGTTCAATTCGCGGCCGGCACCGACCCGGCCGCGAACGTCGCCACGGCGACGAAACTGTTGGCCGGTGTCGACGCCGATCTGATCCTGCTGCCAGAAGCAGCAATGCACGATTTCGGACCGCCCGAGACTCCGCTCGGACCCGTGGCGCAGTCGCTCGGCGGGCCTTTTGTCGGCGCACTGGCAGAGCTCGCACGGCAGTACGCCGCGGTGGTCGTTGCGGGGATGTTCGAACGCTCGGATGACCCGGATCGGCCGTACAACACTCTGGTCGCCCTTGACGCCGATGGGACTCCGCTCGCCTCGTACCGCAAGGCGCACCTGTTCGACTCCTTCGGGCACCGGGAGTCGGACAAGCTGCGAGCCGGAGAACCGCAAGCGGTGACGATGGACATCGTCGGCCTGCGGATCGGCCTCATGACGTGCTACGACCTGCGCTTTCCCGAACAGGCGCGGGCGCTGGTCGACGCTGGTGCCCAGGTGATCGCGGTTCCCGCCGCCTGGGTTCGGGGCCCGCTGAAGGAGGACCAGTGGATCGTCCTGCTGCGGGCGAGGGCCATCGAGAACACCGTGTACGTGGCCGGTGCCGCCCAGTGCGGGCCGCTGTACTGCGGGCGCAGTGCACTGGTCGACCCGATGGGTGTGATCGTGGCGGCATTGGGCGAAGCCGACGGCGTCGTCACCGGCGTCGTCGAGCCGGACCGGCTCCGTGCCGTCCGGGATCACAATCCGGCACTGCAGCATCGCCGCTGGAACGTCGTGCCTCGTCATGATCAACGCTGATCGTTGTCCCACAGCCGCACGCCGCCGAGAAGTCCGTAGTCGTTGCTGATGATGGTGATGTCCTCGCCCAGGTCTCGGGTGAGGTGTTTGGCGCCGCCGCCGCCGACGTAGAGGTGGTCCCACCAGAGCACGGGTCGCAGGGTCTGTATCGCTTTGGCGACGCGGTTGGTCCACGCCTGCGCTCCGAGGCGGCGCCGGGCATGGTGACCGACCTGTTCGTCATAGGTCTGGCCCTTCCGAAAGGGCGCCTGCGATATCTCGATCTTGGGGACGAGCCGTCCGTTGTCGAAGAGCGCGCATCCCAACCCGGTGCCCAAAGTGAGGATCACCTCGAAGCCGGTGCCCTCGATCACGGCCAGCCCGGCGATCTCAGCATCGTTGCGAACTCGCGTCGGTCGGCCCAGCTCTGCTTCCAGCGCCGCCCGCACGTCGAACTCTTGCCATTCCTTCACCAGGTCGGGTCGAACCGGCGTGAACGGACCGGCCTCGGTTACGTAATGAGGCGTCGCGTAGACGACACCGTTGCGCACCATGCCGGGGAAGCCCACCGACACCCGGTCGTAGTCGACCCCCGTTTGCACAGCCAGCTCACTGACGGCACTGACGACAACGGCGGGCGGGCTCGGATACGGCGTCCGACGTTTGACTCGCTTACTGGCCGGCTTGCCGGCTGCGTCGAGCACCATGGCCTTGACGCCGGTACCGCCGCAGTCCACCGCGAGCGTATGGGGTTTTGTCACGAGCGAACGGTAGCCGTCGTACATCGGCTCGCCGCCCTTGGCGACTCCGTCAGTCGCAGCCGCCGATGTCCTGGGCGTACGCCTCGAAGACAAGGTCGGCACCTCGCTGCCGATGGCGAACCAGCCTGGCCATCAGGGCGACACCCTCGTCGCGGATCCGTCCGACGTCGTCAGGTTCTGACTCGGTCAGGTCATCGATCAGCTTGTCGAGTGCACTGATGGCGACCCGGATGTCGTCGTGCTCGGTGGCAAGCCGGTCCACACCGAAGCGCAACCTGGGGGCGGTCCGCAGGATTTCCGCATACATGCCGTCGGGGCCCTCGGTAGCGCTCACATGGTCGTCGAACGCGCTGGCCAGCTGGTCGGTGCGGGCTTGGACCCGGGCCGTCCAGACCGGGTCGCCGGCCGGGGCCGCGAGCGCTCTCTCCAATGCAGTGATAGCAGCGAGCAACTCCGCGCGTCGGGTGCGCGCGAGATCTACGGGTTCGGACAGCGGGTGCGACGCCATCGACCACCTCCGGCTCGGGCCGGGGCATTTCCAGACCTCGATGGTGCCTCCGAAGTGGCGGGTCGGTAAAGCCCCCGCCCAGAATGGGAGACTGGGTATCCAGGAGGGCTGCCGGAGAGGCCGAACGGGGAACTCTTGAAAAGTTCTAGGGCGGGGCCCACTCCGTCCTCGTGGGTTCGAATCCCACGCCCTCCGCTGTGGTCGTTATTACAACGTTCGCGCAGTTCATGAAGCCGCACGGCTGTCGAGGCGTGCCGTTCTCGCCCGAGCCTGACGGCGCTGGAGGCCTTGATGTCGACCATCAGGAAGACGCCGTCGGGTCGTAGGGCGCGAGCCACGGCGGCCAGAACCCGGGCTGGGTGGGCCTGGTCGGGGATCGCCGTAACCGGGAGGCCCGGTCGCCGAGGCTTCGCGGAAGACTCTCCCGCGGCTCCCATCCCGGGGAGACGTTGCCCCAGGAGTCACGGATCGCCTACCGCTGCGGTCCAGCTCGCCGACGACAGCAACTGCGTCACAGGACGGCGCACACACCTGCCGGGCCGCGTTCAGCGGCAATCCCATACTCCGGTTCAGCAGGTCAGCTCCGGTGCACAGCTAGGGCAGCAGGACTATGGCCAGCCGACGCCCGGTGCAGGTGCGTCGGCGACGAGGACTTGTCCGGTTCTCGCCCTCACGACGTCTTCGATGGCCTCGGTGCCGCGCCATTCGGCCGTCAGCATGAACAGCGTCCGGCGGTCGGGCCCGCCTAGCATCGCGGCGAAGCAAGGACGGTCGAGTTCGATCGTTTCGAGGACCTCGCCGTGTTCGCGGATGCGAGCGCAGTCGTTGATCATGGCGCCGCTAGAGGCCCAGATGCACCCGTCGGTGTCCAGGCAGATGCCGTCCGGGCCCACGCCGTCGGCCCAGACCCGTCGATTCGACAGGGTGCCGTTTTCAGCGACATCGAAAGCAGAGAGCCGTGCAGCGAACGACTCGGCAACAATGAGGGTCTTGTTGTCCGATGTGATGACCATCCCGTTCGGAAAGGCGATCTCGGTGGCGACTTCACAGACGTCACCGTCGGGTGTAACGAGCGCAATCTTTCCCGGCGCCTGTCCGCTGGCAAGGACAGCGTCGAAGTCCGCGAAATCGAAGTTGATCGTGTTGACATAGATGTTGCCGCGCCCGTCGACCGTTATCTCGCTCCAGCCATAGGGCGAGAGGTGGCTCAGGTCGGCATGGCGGAGGCGAGAGCCGTCCGGCTCGACGCGGACCAGCTCGCTCCCGGTGATGAGCATGCGGTTGTCCGGAAGCCAGTTGACCGCCCAACCCATACCCTCCGGTCCGCGGCCGACCACCTCGCTGTTGCCGTCGAGATCGACCGCCACGATCTCGCCGGCGCCCCAGTTCGAAAACCACAGTCGGCCGTTGTGCCAGCGAGGGGATTCGGGCATGGCGAGTCCGCCGAGCAGTACCCGAGGTTTGATGACCTCGGAGGACGTGCGAGACATCCGACCCCCATTCGACGTACGCTCCGCGAAGCCTAAGCGGTCGTGGTACTGCTTGGTGAGGGCGAGGAGGATCGGCTCCGTGATCGGCCGGATGCACCACGTCGTCATTGACTGCCCGGATCCTGCGGCGCTGGCATCCTTCTACTCCGAATTGCTCGGGCTACCGGGCACGTACCAGTCAGACGTTTGGGTCGTGATCTCCAAGGACGACACGACGTCCGGCGTGGCCTTCCAGCTTGCGCGGAATCACCAACCGCCGGACTGGCCCAATCCTGACCGGCCTCAGCAGTTCCATTTAGACGTGATGGTGGACGACATTGTGACGGCGGAACCGCGTGTTATTGCGCTGGGCGCTCGGCCGCTGGCCGGAGGTGACCACGTCTATGCAGACCCCGCGGGTCACCCGTTTTGCCTCATCGCTCGGCCAGCGTGGGCGCCGCCGATCAGTACATAGGCGAGCTGCTTGGGAGCCTCATTCTCGACTGGCGCGGCTAGGCACCGGGGGCTCAGGTGTTTGGCGGGGTGAACTGGCTCGCCGTGAAGACGCCGCCCAGCGGGTCGCGGATGAGCGCGTCGCGGGTCCAGTCCGAGTCGGTGCGGTCGAGCACCGTGCCACCGAGCCGCTCGGCGGCCGTGGCCGTCGCATCTCGGTCGGCGACGGTAAAGGAGACATGCCAGTGCGGCTGCTCGTCTTCACCAACGGGAGCGAGCCAGCCGATGGCGTCGGCGAAGCCAGGCGGTGCCGTGACGCCAGCCTGACGGGTGCGGATCTCCGGATCGGCGGTCGCCTCGAGATGATCGCCGTAACCGGGCAGGCGGATCATCATCGCGAACCCCAGATTGTCGACCGACCACCCGAATACCTCGGCGTAGAACGCTGCCGACGCCTCCGGGTCGGCGGCATGCAGGTCACTGAAGTTCCACGCGCCGGGTGTGTTGACGACTTGAGCGCCGAGCCGCTGGCGGGCCTGCCAGAGCCCGAAAGGCACACCTGACGGATCGACACAAACCGCCGACCGGCCCCACTCCCCAACGTCGGACGGTCCGACGAGCACGTGTCCGCCGGCTGCTTCGATTCGCGCGGCTGCCGCGCCGGCGTCGGTGACCGCGACATAGGTGGTCCACGCCTCTGGCCCCTCTGCGCCATCGCCAGCGTCGGCGGGTCCGCGGATGCCGGCAACATCAAGGCCATGAAGCTTGGCGACGGCATATCGAAAGGAAGCGTCGGGCGGCGTCGCATCCGTGAATGTCCATTCGAACAGCCCGCCGTAAAACGCTTTGGCGGCCTCGATGTCCCGGTGCTCGATGTCGATCCACGACGTCACACCCTCGGGGTAGATCCGTGGCTCGTTCATGGCAGCTCCCTCAAATCGCCTATGCTCGGCCGCGTGGCCACGGATGGCATCACTGCTGTAAAAACGCGGTCGACCTTCCGGATGCAGTGCGCGGTTTCGGCCGAGATCAAGGCCGCGCCCGAGAAGATATGGGCGCTGCTGACTCGCGCGGACGACATGGTGTGTTGGAACTCCACTCTGACCAACATAGAGGGGAATGTCGAACCCGGTGGGACCGTGAAAATGCAGGTACCGGAGGCACCGGGCAGGACCTTCAAGGTCAAAGTCACCCGCTTCGTCCCTATCCAGGAGATGGTGTGGCGCAACGGCAACCCAGTGATGTTCCTCGGCGTTCGGACGTACTCACTGGCACCCAGCCCGGATGAGACTGCCACGCGATTTGAACTGACGGAGGTCTTCTCGGGACTGATGCTGCCCATGATCGCTGCCCGGCTACCTGACTTCGGGCCGATCTTCGAGCGGTACGCGGCCGACCTGAAGGCCGAAGCAGAGAAGTGATTTCCACGGATCAGGTCACCGGAGCATCACAGGCGACCTGGGCAGATCAGCGTTCTCGAAAGCCGTTGGACGGCGTGAGGATTCCGTTGACAGGATCGTCGCCGTGCGCCAAGAGGAGATTTGGGACGTCGATGCCGCCCAGCGCTACGACACCCCGGGTGTTGGCATGTTCGCCCCCGGGGTGTTGGGGCCGACGGTCGACCGGCTGGCCGAATATGCGGGCAACGGCCGAGCGCTGGAGTTCGCAATCGGAACCGGTCGGGTCGCGGTCCCCTTGGCCGAGCGCGGCGTTCCGGTCACCGGTATCGAGTTGTCCGGTCCGATGATCGACCAGCTCCGCGGCAAGGTAGACGAGGAGCGGATTCCGGTGGTCGTTGGGGACATGGCCACCGCCCGCGCCCCGGGCGAGTACACGCTGGTCTACCTCGTTTTCAACACGATCTCCAACCTGCTGACCCAGGCCGAACAGGTCGCCTGCTTTCAGAACGCGGCGCGTCACCTCACGCCTGGCGGCCGCTTCGTCATCGAGCTGTGGGTGCCGGAGTTGCGCAAACTCCCGCCGGGACAGCACGCCACAGTCTGGCAGTCCGAGCCGGGCTACATCGGGTTGGACACCTACGACGTCGTGCAGCAACAGATCGTCTCGCATCACTTCCATTTCGACGGCGGCAAGCAGGCGCAGCTCTTCCGCAGCCCACACCGCTATATCTGGCCGGCTGAACTTGACCTGATGGCGCAACTCGCCGGTTTCCAGCTGGAGAACAGGCATGCGGACTGGGCCGGAACCGCATTCACCGCGGAGTCCCGATCGCATGTGTCGGTCTACCGAATCCCGACCACGTCATAGATGGTGCCGCGGTCGGGCTGCCATTTAGGTGTAGCTGAACGCGGGTGGGAACACCAGGACGACCACGGCTGCCCAGGCGGCATAGACCGGCAGGTAGGTGGTCTGCCAGCGCTCCAGAGCGCTAAACGGGAGCCGCCGGCGCAGGAATCCCACACTGAGGCGGGCCGACCAGGCCAGGTTGGCCAGCAGGATGAGGTTCAACCCGAGCGCGGCGGTCTTGTTCGGGCTGGCACCGAACTCGGTGATGCGGATGAGCATCGCGACCAGCATGAGCACGTCGACCATCAAGGCGCTGAGCACCAGCAGCAGCTGCAATCGGTCGAACAGGTCTGGCCGCGCCAGCGGATCCCGAGCGGAGATCGCGTAGAGCAGCAGCCCGAGCACCAGGACCAGGATCAGGTCGACCAGGATCAGCAGGTCCCGGTCCACGTCGACGACATTGCCGGTGGCCAGGAGGGCGACCAGGTACGCCAGCAGCATCAGCGTGGTCAGCGGGGTGAAGACGCGCGTGAGAACCGGGGCGATGTTCTCCACCACGCTCTGCTTGGCCTCTACCAGCCAGGCAGCCACGAGGACCGCGCCCACCGCGCCGCAAGGGAGCACCCACTCGGCGATGAACGAGGAGATCTCCAGGCCGATCGCCTCGAACCCAGCAAGCGTGAGCCCGACCAGCACGGCGCCACCGAGAGCGAGAAGCGTGTAGTAGACGACCCACTCCCCGGTGAACCGGATGAAGTCCATGCGCCGCGGGTGCGACCGCCAGTCCCCTCCCACATACGCCAGGCCGACCACAAACCACAGCAGTATGAGCAGGTGAATCGCCACCAGCACCTCGGTGGACCCGCCGTCTGCGTACGGGTAGGCGTCGGCGACCAGCGCGCCGAGCAGAAACGGCGGCGCTAGCAGCCGCAGCGACCTCGCCCAGCCGAGGCGGCGTTTCCAGGCGAAGTAGCCGGCCAGGAAGGGCAGCGCCAGCAGGCCAAAGTTGCGGGCGTACCAGCTGGCGTCGTCGTCCAAGTCGTAGCCGGCCAGCGCGGGCGCCTTGATCGCCACCGCTGCCGCGACGGCGAGCGCGAGCACGACTACCAGCTCACGACGAGACCGGGTGTCCGAAGCCCCCGGGAGCTCGGGGGTGAGGACCAGCTGCTTCCACAATCGCTCGGAGTGCTCGCGGGCGAATTCCCGGGACACTTGATCCAGGCTGCCCAGGCGTTTGACCGCCACCAGGAACGCCTCGTCCCCGCTCAGACCCGTGTGTTCGAGGTCAGCGACCTGGTCGCGCAGATGGCTCTCCAGCTCATCGACATCACCCGGGCTGATCGCCCTATGCCGCTGCACATAACCTCGCCACTGCCCGATCTGCGCCTCCAGGCCAGCATCGGGAGTCCTGGGCACGGCTGTCACCGACTCGGCTCCGCCACCATGACCCGAGCCGGCCGCATCGCAGCAGCCGCCTCCGCCCACACTCGCTTCAGAGCGTCGGTGACCACCGCCCACTGCCGGCGGCGGTCGGCCAACAGCTCCAACCCCGCCTGGGTGATCGCATAATGCTTACGCCGCCGACCACTCGCGGCCACCCGCCATCTTGCCTGGATGTACCCAAGCCGCTCCAGCCGATGCAGCAGTGGGTACAGCATCCCGTCGGTCCACCTCATCTCACCTGCGGACAACTCGTTGACCTTCTTGAGGATCGCGTACCCGTACGACTCCCCCTCGGCCAAGATCCCCAGCACCAGCGGCGTCGCCGACGCCGCCACGAGGTCCTTGTCGATGCGCACCAATGCCTAGCCTCCATCTGTCGCTACCTAGAGGTGCTAGGCAAGCATACATAGAAGTGCAAGGCAAGGAGAGGAGAGCAGTTGCGAACACTTCGTGGGCAGCACAAACCGGGACCTAGCCTTC
This sequence comes from Jiangellaceae bacterium, assembly GCA_035697245.1. Lineage (GTDB taxonomy): Bacteria > Actinomycetota > Actinomycetes > Jiangellales > Jiangellaceae > JACVRX01. The sequence continues at coordinate 12,605 of DASSDH010000266.1, read as the reverse complement.
TGTCACGCCGCCCTGAACAGCCCGGTCAGTTGCTCCAGCACTTCGGGAAGCGCCCGGTAGTAGACCCAGGTGCCGCGCCGCTCCGAGGTGATCAGCCCAGCCTCGCGCAGCAACTTGAGGTGGTGGCTGATCGTCGGCTGCGAGAGGTCGAAGCGTTCGACCAGCTCACACACGCACGCTTCTCCACCGGTGTGCGCTCCGATCAGCGACAGCAACCGCAGGCGCACCGGGTCAGCCAGCGCCCTGAGCACACGAGAAAGCCGTTCGGCTTGTTCCTCGTCGATCGGCTCGCGCAGCAACGGCGAACAGCACACCATCTCGGTCGACGTCAGCAGCGGTAGCTCGGTTATAGACATATGTCTATGTTGACAGCCATCGATATGATGGCGCAAACTATGCATCGATACTCATCGATACAGGAGAACCACATGACCTCCCCCAACACGACGGACCTGAGTAACGGCCCGGAGGAGATCCGGGAAGCGGTGCGGGAACGTTACGCCACTGCCGCTCTCGGCTCCCGCGGCGGCTGCTGCGATTCCGGCTGCGGACCGATCTCTGACGTCAGCATTTCGCCGGGCTTCGGTGCTGATCTCTATGACTTACAGAACGCGGCAGGTGCACCCGACGCGGCCGTAGCGATGTCGCTGGGCTGCGGTGTTCCTACCGCGGTCGCGGACCTACACGCCGGTGAGACAGTTCTCGATCTCGGCTCGGGCGGCGGCGCGGACGTACTGATCTCCGCCCGCCGCGTCGCTCCAGGCGGGACGGCCATTGGTTTGGACATGACCGACGAGATGCTCGACCTTGCCAGGCGCCACGCGGCCGATGCCAGCGTGACGAACGTCGAGTTCATCAAGGGCTATATCGAGGACATCCCCCTACCCGACGCCACCGTCGACGTGGTGATCTCCAATTGCGTCATCAACCTGGCCGCTGACAAGCGTGCGGTCCTCCGGGAATCGGCCCGGGTGCTCCGGTCTGGGGGCCGATTCGCCGTCTCCGACGTCATCGCCGACCCAGACATGGACGACGAAACCCGATCCGACATGCAGCAATGGACCGGTTGTGTCGCCGGCGCCCTCACCCGCGCCGAGTTCGTCGAGGCCCTCGCCGCTGCGGGGTTTGTCGACATCGACATCAACGAGACGCACCGCGTCCACACCCACGCCGGTTCCGCGATAATCCGAGCTCGCATGCCGTAAGCACTCCACCCGAAACCCCCTGCAGCGGCTTGACGCGGCGATGTATCTCAACAATTATTGAGTCGATGACTGTTGAGGAAACATTCGCTAGACGGGTCAAGGTGCATGCGGCGCTGGGCGATCGGTCCCGGCTAGCGATCGCGGATCGACTGATGCTTGGCGATGTGGCGCCGGGTGAGTTGGCCGACATGTTCGACATGCCGTCGAACCTGCTGGCGCATCATCTGCGCGTGCTTGGTGAGGCCGGATTGATCGAGCGGGTCCGCTCGGAGGGAGACCTTCGGCGTTCGTACGTTCGGTTGGTTCCCAAGGCCTTTGCCGGTTTGACACCTGATTTCTCCCGACCAGCAGCTCGGGTGGTGTTCGTCTGCACGCACAACTCGGCCCGGTCCCAGCTCGCTGCTGCTGCGTGGACCGCGTCGAGCCGGGTGCCTGTCGCATCGGCCGGGACCCATCCTGCTGATCGGGTCCATCCGACAGCGATAGCCGTCGCGCGCGCGCACCGGTTGCCGTTCAAGCGGGTGCGCACGGCGCACCTCGATGCCGTGATGCGAACCGAGGATTTGGTCGTCGCGGTATGCGACAGGGCGCACGAGGAACTGGGGTCACAGGCGCCGGACCGGCTGCATTGGTCAGTACCCGACCCGGTACCGGTTGGCACCGACGAAGCCTTCGAGCATGCGCTGGAACTCATCGAGGATCGGGTCGGCAGGTTGGCGGCCGTGGTCCACCACCCAAGTGAGGAGGAGAGATGACCGAGACCCACGACGTGAATCTCTCGCTGGACCAGAACTTGGCGCTGAGGTCCGCTGCGGAACGCCTGCACCGTGAGTTCGCCGAGACATTCAGCACTGAGACGATCGAGTTGTTCCTTCACACGTCCTATGACCAATTCGCGGGGCGGGCCGCCATTCCGAAGTTCCTCCCGCTGTTGGCTGAGCGCTTCGCCAGTCAGCGGCTGAAGGCGCTTGCCAGGGTAGAGGGAAAGGCACTGACCGGTAGGCCCACCGTGCTGTTCCTGTGTACGCATAACGCCGGTCGTTCGCAGATGGCACTCGGCTTCTTCCAGCGGCTCGCCGGTGACCGAGCCGCGGCTTGGTCGGGTGGATCGGAACCGGGAGACGAACTGAACCCGGCCGCCGTGGAGGCCATGCACGAGCGCGGTATCGATATCACCGGGGAGTTCCCGAAGCCGTGGACCGACGAGATCCTTCGCGCTACCGACGTGATCATCACGATGGGCTGCGGCGACGCTTGCCCTGTCTTTCCTGGTAAGCGATACGAAGACTGGACGCTGGATGACCCAGCAGGAAAGGATCTCGACGCTGTCCGGCCGATCCGGGACGAGATCGAACGACGAGTGCGGCACCTACTCGACGGGCTCGGTGTCCCCGCCCAGGTCTGATCACTCGTACGCGTGGCTGGGCGAGCCCCTTTCTGGTGCGCTGAGGTCTTTCAGGCGCTGAAGACGTCTTTCGCGACGGCGATCGCCGACATCGCCCGAGGCCAGCCCGCGTAGAACGCGAGATGGATCATCACTTCCTTGAGCTCGGCCTCCGTCAAGCCGTTCTCACTGGCGCGCGCGAGGTGGTGTTGGAGCTGTTCGGTGCTGCCGTTGGTGATGAGCGCAGCGACGGTGATGAGGCTGCGATCCCGCTTGGGTAACTCCGTGCGCTCCCAAACGTCGCCAAAGAGAACGTCATCAGTCAGGGAGACGAGCTTCGGCGCGAAGTCGCCGATCGCCCTCTGGGCGGGGGTCAGGCCTTCAGAGTCGGGCATGTCTTCTCCGTTCTAAATGATCACGTTCACTATGCCTGCCTATACATCACCAGGCTTGCAAGCCTGGTGATGTACCAACTCGCCTGGTGATGGACTGCCTGACTCAGCGCGTGACAGCTACCGACGGCTCGTACACGTCGCATTGGTAGCAGCAGTTGGAGGCCGTCGGCGCTTGATGAGAAAGATCTGGTCTCCGCGGGGAGTGCATGTTGACGACGAGAGCGGCATGCTGCGGCCATCGACAGTGGGGAGGCGGAGGCGGCGATGAGTGCAGTGGTTGTCATCGTCTGTGACGAGTGTGGCGACACAGGGCCCGTAGGCCGGACGGCGACAGATGCGAGAGCGGCGCTGACCCACTGGGCCAGGCGCGACGGCCGAGATTTGTGCCCGCTGTGCTGGCTGATAGAGGCCGCCCACGAACGGATCACCGCCGCTGGGCAATAACGCGCGGGAGCACAATGAGCGAGTGGAGCTTGGGCGCGCGCACGCCACGGCCGGCGGCGCATTCCGACGGCAGCTGCTGCTGGCGCTGTGCATTGCCCTCACGGTCTTGGTGGTCGAGCTCGTTGGTGCCTGGGTATCCGGGTCGCTGGCTCTGCTCGCGGATGCCGGGCACGTTTTGGCCGATGCGGGCGGCGTCGCCCTGGCCCTGGTTGCGACGACTCTCGCCCAGCGTCCGCCGAGTGCCCGCCGGACGTTCGGCTGGCAGCGGCTGGAGATCCTGGCCGCCGCGATCAACGCGGTCCTACTCCTCGGTGTGGCGGGATTTGTGCTGGTCGAGGGAGTGCGTCGACTCGGCGACCCTCCCGACATCGAGCCGGTCCCAATGCTAGCCGTCGCCGTGGTGGGCCTGGTCGGCAACGGCGTCGCGATGGCGCTCCTGCACCGCGGTCAGCGGGAATCCATGAACGTGCGCGGCGCGTACCTGGAGGTTTTGGCTGACTTGCTGGGATCTGCCGCCGTCGTGGTTGCCGCCGCTGTCGTGCTGGCGACAGGTTGGTACGGAGCCGACCCCGTGGCGTCGATCCTGATCGGTCTGTTCATCCTGCCGCGCACGTGGATTCTGCTGCGTGAGGCGCTGGAAGTGCTGTTGGAGGCGACGCCGCGCGGTGTCGATTTGGCCGAGGTTCGTCGACACATGATCGACGTCGACGGGGTTCTGGACGTGCATGACCTGCACGCGTGGACGATCACCAGCGGCCTGCCCGTGCTTTCGGCGCACGTCGTCGTGTCCGAGCGAGTGCTCTCCGACGGACACGGCGGAATCGTGCTGGACCGTCTCGGCAAATGCCTTTCGCGGCATTTCGACGTCGAGCACAGCACTTTTCAACTGGAGGCCGCCCAGCACCGCGCCCACGAGGGAATCACCCACGACTGAGGCACACTGGCGGATGTTCCGTCCATTACGAATAGTTCACCCGACTTCCGCTCCGGATTGCCCCTACCAGGCCGACCTCATCAGTCACACTGGTGTGTATGGGCGGGCGTGGCGGTTACGACTCGGATGCCGTCGTCTACCACGTGCCCACCTCCGTTGCGCTCCGAGGCATAGGTGTCGGAACACTGATTCTCGGTTTGTGCGTTGTGGGCGTGAGTGTGCTGCGAGCCTTAGAACCGGTCCGGGCTGTCGGCGTCGGCGTCGGACTCGTGCTCGGGCTGATGGCCTTGTTGTCGGTGACGATGCTGATCGTGGGTCTGTTGCGGCTGATCGGCCGAGGCGCTCGATTCGAGCTGGACGACGATGGCTTCCTGAACGCGACCGGACCTGGTGGCGGAGTGCGGCGGGGCGTCTGGCGGGACGTGCGCCGGGTGCAGTCCGACGGGCCGGTGATCTCGATCGATTTGGCTGGCGGGCGGCGAAGTCTGGTACGGACGAACATGCTCGACGTAGGCCCGCGAGAGCTGGCCCAAGAGCTGCGCCGGCACCTGATCCCCAACCGGAGCGGCGTCAGCACACCGCCGTGACATCGGCCGCTTCGTCCGGCTCGATGGTGGGCGACGGGGTGGGAGTCGGTGTGGCCGCCGGCGAAGCCTGCCTGGGCGAGGCGGATGCCGTGGCGGTAGGGATAGACGTCGGTTCCGCTGGCGGCAGCAACGCCTCGGCGACGAGCGAGTGCATCAGGTCGTAGTCGGGGTTCTCGGGCTCGATTACCTGGTTGGTGAACGGCAGGCTTGTCACCGACGCGTCCTTGACCTTGAGCGCGAGTTCTACGAAAGCAGGAAGCAGTTCAGCCGGGATGTCGGTGGCCACGATGTCCTTCGTTGCCTCTGCGAGCTCCTGGTATCGGCGGAACACCGTGATCGGATCCGCTTCCTCGATGATTGCTCCGATCACGCAACGCTGGCGCTCCATCCGGTGGTAGTCGTCCGAGCCTTCCCGCGAGCGCGCGAACCAGAGCGCGTGGTAGCCGTCCAGCCGCTGGTTTTCCCCCGCCCGGATGTACCCGCTGATCGGGCTGGATCCGCCGCCGATCGGGATGTCCTCCTTGACGTCGATCGTGATTCCGCCGAGTGCGTCGACCATCTGCTCGAACCCCTGGAGATTGAGCATCACGAAGTAGTCGACATCGACGCCAAGCGCCCCTTCGACCACCCATTTGTTGGCGTCAGCGCCGGGATAAGCGACGCCCTCGAAGACCTCTGGGTATGCCGCCGGCACGGTCCCGTACACAGCGTTGATCATGTTTTCTTCGTCGTCGTAGAACCCGTCGGGGTAGAACGTGTGCAACGGGCTGTCCTCTGGGAACGGCGTGTGCTGCAAATTTCGCGGTAGCGAGAACAGCACTGTGTCGCCGGTCTGGGTGTCGATACTCGCCAAGATCTGGGAGTCCGGCCGGATACCTTCGCGGTTCGGCGCACCGTCGCCCCCAAGGAGCAGCACGTTGACCCGAGGCTTGTCCGCCCACGGGTCCACTTCCTCGACGGTCTCAGGCGTGGTGTTGCTGATCGAGTTCTCGGGTGCCGCAACGGATTCGATGAGGTCGCGCTGCACGAACGCGCGCTGCACTCCAGCCGCCACCGGGGTGAGCACGAGGCTTGTCGCGATGATGACGACGAATGCACCGCCCAACCGCTTACCGGCGGACAGCCCGGCGGGCTCCAAGGCTCGGTGGCTGACGACAGCGATGAGCAGCCAAACAATACCGACCGCGGCAAGAACACCCGCGACGATCGTCAGGTCACGCCGGTCGAAGGCGATGGCGAGCAGCCGCTCCTTCGGCACCAGCAGGTACACCGCGGCCAACGCCGCGACACCCAAGACGAACAGGGTGAGGAAGAACAGGCCCGACCGACGCCGACCGGCGGCAAGCAGGCCGGATCCCGGTACGAACGACCCGAGGGCGGCAAAGGCGAGAAAGCGGCCGTAGTGCCCGGACCGTTGTTGGCGGCGGGACGTCAAGCGAGACCGACGGGTACCCGAACGTGAGGGCACCTTCTTCGCCGGCCGTGCCGCTGTCTCCTCCGTCCTCACCACAACTTATCTATTAGACCGCATCATGACCGTGCAACAAGAATCACGTCGCGAACATCACCCGTTGAGCAGGACCCGCACCTGTTCATCCTCGACTTGCCGGAAGTCGCGGTACCAGGTGCCCACCGACCCGAACCGACGCGGCCGAGCCAGCACGACCACCGCATCGAGCGCCTCGTCGATCCGCGGATCGGAGTCGTGTGGCGCCACTGGCACGGCCAGGATGACCTGATCCGCGGTTTGGGCGCGGACGATCTGTGCCGCTGCGAGAGCGGTGGCTCCGGTTGCCATGCCGTCGTCGACGATGATCACCGGCCGGCCGGCCAGCTGCGGCGGTGGTCGTCCGCCGCGCAGCGCGCGCTCCTTCCGCTCGACCTCCTTCTCGGCGACGGCGTACGCCTGTGTCAGCTCATCGTCGGTGAGGCCGGCATAGCGCATGACGTTGTCGTTGCGCACTCGCACCCCCGTCCCGCCGACGGCGCCGAGCGCGAGCTCGGGATGCCAAGGAACGCCTACCTTGCACACGACGAGTGCGTCGAGCTCGACATCGAGGGCACGCGCTACCTCCGCGGCGACCACCACCCCGCCGCGCGGCAGGCCGAGCACGACGGTGTTGGGTTGCACACCGCGCTCGCGCAGCACGTCGGCGAGCCGTCGACCGGCCTCCCAGCGATCCGCCCACAATGGCGGTCGATCCATAGGTAAGACTTTGCCGCGCCAGCGGCCCGACGGGTAGCCTTGCGACGCCCGTTATACGCGGGCGTGGAGGCGTCGCCTAGTCCGGTTTATGGCGCCCGCCTGCTAAGCGGGTTGAGGCTCACACCTCTCGCGGGTTCAAATCCCGCCGCCTCCGCCAGGTCACCGGGGGGCTCAGGTCATCCCGAGGCGGGTCTTGAGGCCGTCCAGCTCAGCCCAGAGCAGGGTGGGCAGCTTCTGGCCGAACTGGCCGAACCACTCGGCGATCTGCGGCACCTCGGCGCGCCAGTCGTCGTCATCGACCCGCAAGCACTCCTCGACCTGCTCGTGGGTGAGATCGAGGCCCTCGACGTCGAGCGACTCGACGGTGGGCACGCGGCCGATCGGAGACTCCGCCGCCGCGGCCTGTCCCTCCAGGCGTTCGACGATCCACTTCAGCACTCGTCCGTTCTCACCAAAACCGGGCCAGATGAAGTCGCCGTTCTCGTCCCGGCGGAACCAGTTGACGTAGTAGATCTTCGGCAGCTTGAAGGCATCGGCGTCCTTGCCGAGCGTGATCCAGTGGCCGAAGTAGTCGCCGGCGTTGTACCCGATGAACGGGAGCATCGCCATCGGATCACGGCGGACAACACCCACCTGCCCGGAGGCGGCCGCCGTCGTTTCGGACGAGAGCGTTGCGCCCATGAAAACGCCGTGGGTCCAGTCGCGCGACTCGGTGACCAGCGGGACGGTCGTCGCCCGCCGGCCGCCGAATAGGATCGCCGAGATCGGCACGCCTCGCGGGTCCTCGTACTCCGCGGCGAGGATCGGACACTGCTTGATCGGCGTGCAGAAACGCGAGTTCGGATGCGATGAGGGCTCGGCGGAGTCGGGAGTCCAGTCCCGGCCCTTCCAGTCGATGAGGTGTGCGGGCGGCTCCTCGGTCATGCCCTCCCACCAGATGTCACCGTCGTCGGTGTATGCGACGTTGGTGAAGAGGCTGTTGCCCCTGTCGATGGTGCGCATGGCGTTGGGGTTCGTCCGCCAACCGGTGCCCGGCGCGACTCCGAAGAGCCCGTACTCGGGGTTCAGCGCATAGATACGCCCGTCGTCCCCGAAGTGCATCCAGGCGATGTCGTCACCGAGCGTCTCGACCGTCCAGCCGGGAACGGTTGGCTCGAGCATGGCCAGGTTGGTCTTGCCGCATGCCGACGGGAACGCCGCGGCAATGTAATGGACGGACCCGGCAGGCGAGGTCAGCTTCATGATCAGCATGTGCTCGGCCAGCCAGCCCTCGTCGCGTGCCATGACGCTGGCGATGCGCAGCGAATAGCACTTCTTGCCCAGCAACGAGTTGCCGCCGTATCCGGAACCGAACGACCAGATCATCCGCTCCTCGGGGAATTGCGTGATGAACTTGGTCTGGTTGCACGGCCAAGGGACGTCCTGCTGACCTGGCTCGAGCGGAGCCCCGACGGAATGCAGACAGGGCACAAAGTCGGCGTCGCTGCCCATCGCCGCGAGGACATCGCTGCCCATCCGGGCCATGATCCGCATTGATGCCACCACGTAGGGCGAGTCGGTGATCTCGACGCCGAACATGGGCTTCGCGGCATTCAGCGGTCCCATACAGAACGGGATGATGTACAGCGTTCGGCCGCGCATGCATCCGTTGTAGTGCCGGATCATCTCGGCCTTCATTTCGTCAGGGTCGCGCCAGTTGTTCGTCGGCCCGGCATCGGCCTCGTCGACAGAGCAGATGAACGTGCGTTCCTCGACCCGGGCGACATCCGTCGGGTCGGTGCGAGCCAAGAAGGAGTTGGGCTTCCTGTCCAGACGGACCAGCGTCCCCGCCTCGACCAGGCCGTTGGTGACCTTGGTCCATTCCTCGTCCGAGCCGTCGCACCAGTAGATGCCGTCGGGCTCGGTCAACTCGGCGACAGCGGCGATCCAGCCGAGCAGGCGTTGGTGTGAGGTGGGCGCATCAGCGAGGTCGTGGGCAGTCGTGGTGTCGGCCGTCATCGTGGTGCCCCTTTCGATGCGGTTGCCGTCGGCCGCGGACACGACCGCTTACCTGCAAGGGAGAACGCAGCACGCGCTGGATGGCGTCACAATACGCCGCCGTCTCATCAGGTGGAATCGAGCGACCGCACAGCGACGCCCAGCCGCCACCACTTCGCTCGATCCTCAAAATGACCACGTTCACCATGCCTGTCCATGCATCACCAGGCTTGCAAGCCTGGTGATGTACGGACAAGCCTGGTGGTGAAACGGCGGGTCAGGATCAGAGGATGGATCGCGGTGGATTATCCAACCACCGTCGCACCGATCGCGGCGGGCGAGCTTGAGTCCGCTTTACGACCGTTCGGTCAAGGCACGATGCTCCCTGCCGTCGCCTACACATCAACAGAGATTCTGGCGTGGGAGCGTCGGCACATGTTCGCCGGCTCGTGGGAGTGTCTCGGTCGAGACGAAGACCTGCGGCACGCTGGCGACGGTCGTCCGGTGAAACAACGCGGCCTGCATGCTGGCGATGTCCCGGTGCTGCTGACGTTCCCCTCCGACGGCGCGGTCCTTGCGCTGGCCAATACGTGCCGGCATCGCGGTCACGAGATCCTGCCGGCTGGCGCAGCGGACAGCCGGAAGGCGTTGATCTGCCCGTACCACGCCTGGAACTACGCACTCGACGGATCGCTCGCGAAGGCGCCGGGCTTCGATCGAGTTCCCGGCTTCGAGACAGCAGAGTACGGACTTGTCCGACTACCGACGGCCGTCTGGCACGGGTGGGTGTTCGTCAACGCGATTGGCGACGGTCCATCGCTGGCCGACCATGTCGGCGACCTCGACGCTCTCGTCGCGCCCTATCACCCCGAAACGCTTCTCCGCCGGGCCCGTCTCGAGTACGAGGTCGCCGCAAACTGGAAAGTCGTCGTCGAGAACTATCACGAGTGCTACCACTGCCCTCGAATTCATCCCGAGCTGTGCCGGGTGTCGCCGCCGACAAGTGGAGCCAACTTCGACCTGCCGGGCTCCTGGGTAGGCGGATCGATGGAGTTGCGCGCTGGCGCAACGACGATGTCGCTGTCCGGAGCGTCGGACGCCACACCGATCGACGGCGTCGACCCCCGAGTCGTCCTCTACCTCGGGCTGTTCCCGAACTTGTTGATCTCGCTGCATCCGGACTACGTCATGACGCATCGGCTGACGCCGCTTGCGCCGGCACTGACCAGGGTCGAATGCACGTGGTACTTCGTCGACGACACTGTCGACCCGGCCTACGCAGTTGAGTTCTGGGATCTGACGAACCGGCAGGACTGGGCCGCGTGCGAGTCGGTCCAGCGGGGGTTGTCCTCGCCCCACTTCAGGCCGGGCCCATTCGCGCCCAACGAAGATGCCGTGTACCGGTGGGTCACGATGGTCGCCCGCGCCTATCAGGGCGCAACCCCGCCTACCGCTGCACAATGACCGGCGAACCGGACAAGACCGTCCGACTGCTGCTATGCGGCGACGTGATGACGGGCCGCGGCATCGACCAGATCCTGCCGCAACCTGGCGATCCCACGCTGCACGAAGGCTACGTGCGCGATGCACGCAGGTACGTCGAGCTGGCCGAAGCGGTCAACGGCCCGATTCCGCGCCCAGTCGACTACTCCTGGCCCTGGGGTGATGCTCTGCGGGCCATCGACGAGGCCACTCCCGACCTTTTGCTGGTGAACCTCGAGACGAGCATCACCCGAAGTGACGGTCACGAGTCGGGCAAGGCTGTGCATTACCGGATGAATCCGGAGAACGTTCCCTGTCTGACTGCTGCTCACATCGACATCTGCACCCTGGCCAACAACCACGTGCTCGACTTCGGAGTCGCTGGCTTGGAGGAGACGCTCGACGTACTGGCTGATGCCGGTCTCGCGACGGTCGGCGCTGGCCGTCGTCACGTGGATGCTCGCCGCTCATTGACCGTCGAGTCGCGATCGGCCGATGTCACCGTCTTCGCGTTCGGCATGCCCTCCAGTGGGGTTCCGACCCGGTGGGCAGCTACCGAAAGTCGGCCTGGTGTCCACGTCATCGCGAAGCCGTCCGACGCTTCAGCGGCCGCGCTGTTACACCGGATCGGACGGGCCAAGGGTCGGGGCGACCTCGTCGCTGTCTCCGTGCATTGGGGCTCCAACTGGGGATACGACGTCCCAACTCCGGACATTCGCCTCAGCCGTCGGCTGATCGACGCGGGCGCAGACGTGGTCTTCGGCCACTCGTCGCACCATCCACGTCCGATCGAGATCTACCAAGGGAAGCTCGTGCTCTATGGCTGTGGCGACTTCATTGACGACTACGAGGGGATCACCGGACACGAGGAGTACCGCGACGACCTTCGGCTGTTGTACCTCGTGGACCTCGACGGCAAGACCGGGCGACTGGCCGCCCTGCGGATGATCCCATTCCAGGCTCGGCAGATGCGCCTGCGCCGAGCGTCGGACAGCGACGGTAGCTGGCTAACTGCCACTCTGGGCCGCATCAGCCGCCGGTTCGGCTCCCAGGTCCGTCTCGAACCGGACGGCTCGCTCGTTCTCGAGTCGGCGTAGCCGCCCGGTACACTCGTGACCCGGTCGCATGGACCAGCGCCCGTAGCTCAACGGATAGAGCGTCTGACTACGGATCAGAAGGTTGGGGGTTCGAATCCCTTCGGGCGCGCTTCTGTGATCTCTCAGGACATTGGCGACAGCCGGACCCACAGTTGTGGGTCCGGCTGAGTCATCTGCGGGGTTGTGGTCCGGGTGGTTGTCCGGTGCCTTGGTAGCGCTTGGATGTGTCGAGGGTGAGTTCGCGGAGTAGTTCGCCGGTGGCGGCGTTGACGACGTGGATGTGCAGGTCTTGGACGAGGAGCAGGACGCGGGTTCGGGCGTGGGTTCGGCCGATGCCGATGGAGTAGAGCCGGCCGCCGTGGCGGAGGGTGACCTTGCCGGCCTTGTCGACGCGGTCGGTGCGGACCCGGTGGTGGGTGTCGCGGCTGCGGTCGCCGGGAGCGGCTTTCGGGCGAGCGGCATACGCGGTGGCAGGGGTGGCCCGGTGCGGCAGGGAGCGGTGCGGCCGGTGGTGGTTGTACTGCTCGACGAACCGGTCCAGCAGCGCCTGGAGTTCCTCGAGCGTGGTCGGCTGAACGGGTTGGGCGGCCAGCCACTTCTTGAGCGTCTGTTGGAACCGCTCTGCCTTGCCGCAGGTGGTGGGGTGATTGGGCCGGGAGTTCTTCTGCACCACGCCCAGACGACGGAGTTCGGCCTCGAAGGCATTGCGGCCGCCCCGGCCGCCGGCGTAGCGGGTGGTGAACACCATCCCGTTGTCGGTTAACGTCGTGGCCGGCACCCCGTATGCGCTGCAGGTTTGCCGGAAGGCGGCCAGCACGATGGGGCCGATGACCCGGTGGTGGGCGGTCACCGACAGCGCGTAGCGGGAGTGGTCGTCGATCCAGGACAGGATCT
>DASSDH010000265.1:0-14441 GCA_035697245.1 Jiangellaceae bacterium | reverse complement strand
CGGCGGCTGCGGCATTACCGCGACGGCGAAGGCGGCTGGAACCTGTCCGCCCGCGGCACCGCCCACGCCGGCGCCGCATTTGTCACCGTCCTCAACGCCATCACCGACCAGGTCTTCACCGCCGCCCGCCGCGCAGGTCGCCACGAGTCGGTGGAGGCCTACGCCTTCGACGCATTGATGGTGATGGCCGAACACGCCGCCGGTGGCGACCAGCCAGCCCCACCGGCGACCGAACGGAGTCCGGGCCTCGTCGACGACGGGCGGAAGCTCGATGGTGGCAGGCTCCAGGACGCCGCTGATGGCATGGGAAGGCCGGTTCCCGGCGATCCGGGGATCTTCCGCGCCAGCGGTCGGCCCGTGTGCCCGGTGCCGCCGAGCCGCTGGTCCAACCCCCGTTACCTGGCGTTACTACGCATCGACGCAGCAGCCCTGCGCCGCGGCCAGGTCCAGGGCGAAGAGCTGTGCGAGATAGCCGGGGTCGGCCCCGTCCCGGTATCCGTCGCTCGTGACCTGCTCGGCAATGCCATCGTCAAGCTGGTCATCACCAATGGTGTCGACGTGGCCAACGTCACCCACTTGGGCCGCGGGCCGACCACCGCACAGAAGATCGCGATGATGTGGGCCAACCCCCTCTGCTCGGTCCAAGGCTGCCACCGCAGACAGATCGAATACGACCACCAGAAACCCTGGGCGCAGACCAAACACACCCGCCTCGACGAACTCGACCCCCTGTGCACCTTCCACCACGACCTCAAAACCCGACTCCACTGGGCGCTCGTAACCGGCAAAGGCAAACGAGCCTTCGTTCCCCCCGACGACCCCCGACACCCGAGTCAACAGCCAGCGCCAGCGCGAGCAAGTCCGGCAGCCTCTGCCACCTCCGCCACAGGGCCGCCGATGGCCTCGGCGCCGGCACTTACCAGACGCCCGACAGCGCGATCGATGGCACACCGGCAACCCCCGCTGCCCATGTCGGTGCCAGACCCATGACCGTCACGTCATCGAGCCGAGAGCAGTTGGAAACGTCGGGGGACGCACTGCCCATGACGTCCCCTCCCTGCGCGACACGGACGTGATCCTGCACCCATCCACCCACGGCTAACGGTCCGCTGGGTTCATACCCGGTGCTCCGCTGAGTGGCATGCGCAATAGTCGGGCACACTTCGGGCTACGGACGATCGAGGGACGGATGGCGGACAGGCGGCTGCGGCGGCGAGTTGATGCGTGGCTGGCTCGGCGCAACGCGCGGTTGGGCGGGTTCAACCCGTGGCAGGTCTTCGCCGACGCCCTGCACGCCAGCGTCGAGCACCGAGTGACCGGACTCGCTGCCGAGATGGCGTTCTTCGCCTCGCTGGCGCTGATCCCGTTCACCTTCGCCTTCGGCGCGGTGCTCGGCTTCGTCGAGCAATGGACCTCACCAAACAGCACTGATGACGTCGAGGAGGTGATCGCCGAGTTGATGAGGATCATCCTTGGCCCCGAACTCGTCAGCGACGTCGCCGAGCCGTACGTGCGCGCACAGTTGAACCAGGCCCACGGCGGCCTGGCGATCGCCGGTCTGGTGTTGGGCCTGTGGCTGGCCAGCCGGGTCTTCCTGCCCGCGGTGCACGCATTGGACCTCGCCAACGACGTCGTCGAGCAACGGTCCGCGCTGCGGCGCCGGGCGATCTCGGTGTTGCTGGCTGTCGCGTCGCTGTTCGTCATCGTCTTGCAGGTGCTGATCCAGGTATTCGGGCCATTGCTCGGAAATGCCCGTGAGCTCGCGAACCAGTTCGGCCTCGGCGACACGTTCACCGTGCTGTGGACGGTCGGTAGGTGGCCGATCCTAGCCCTGGTGGTCACCGCCTTCCTGCTCGCCATCTACCAGCTGGTCCCGGCCCGCCGGCTGGGCTGGCGACGATCCCTACCCGGCGCGATCGTCGCCATGCTGGTGTGGATCGCGGTTGCCGCCGGATTCCGCGCCTACCTGGCCACCGGCCGCAGTCTCGGCGAAGGCCTGTCCACGGCGACAGAAGCCACCGAAGCGCTCGCTTCGGTCAGTCGAGCCCTAGGCACCATCCTCGCCACCGCGGTGTGGGTATTCCTGTCCAGCGTTGCCGTGCTGTTCGGCGGCGAGATCAACGCGGCCATCGACCGGCGGCGGCACCTGCGTCAGACCAGCCGGCGAACCGAGATAGGCCTGCCTATCGCTTCGCCCTCGCCGTCGACACTGGACAGTCGAACCGAACCCGAGGGCAACGGTTCACAACACACTGCCAACCGAGAATAAGGACGGGATCAGCCAATGGAGATCATCAAGCTTTCCTGGGTAGGAACCCGAACAGCGCATGCGGAAGAGACCATGCAGTTTTTTCGTGACGTGCTGGGCCTGCGGCTCGAGGCGGAACATGCGGGCTTTTGGATGCTGCAGTTGCCGGACGGCAGCAAAGTCGAAGTGTTCGGTTCGGAGAGCTTCACCAATCGGCACTTCACCACGGGTCCGGTCGTGGGTTTCCTGGTGGATGACGTCTTCAGCGCGACAGACGAGCTCCGGTCAGCTGGGGTTGAGATCCTGCTCGAGCCGCAGATCGACGACAGTGGCAACGCCTGGGTCCACTTTCGGGGACCGGACGGAAACGTCTATGAGTTCACCCAGGATCCCGGAGTGTCTCGGCCGAATTGAGCTGAGATGAGCCGGTGTCGCGCGGACTCAAGCGATTACCGCGCTGGTCTCGATATCCCAGGCGATGAGCAGGTCGTCGTCCATGACGTGTAGGGAGCGGTTTGTCAGCCGCAGTCCGGACGCCACAGTGGCGATGCCCAGATCGCCGACAGCCTCGGTGCCGGCTCCGATGATGGTCGGGGCGACCGCGACGATCAGCCGATCGACATGACCGGCGGCCAGCATCGCGGTGATCACCTGGGCGCCGCCCTCCACCAGCAGTGACCGGACACCGACGGTGTACAGGTCTTGCAGCACCGGGCTGATGCCCACCCCGCTGGCGCCGGCCGCCACCAGCCGAACCCCCACGTGGCGCGACTGCATCTCCTCCACCCGATCGGCCGAGGCTCGGTTGGTCGTGTACACGATGGTGCTGGCGTCGTCATCGAGGATTCGCGCGGTGCCAGGCGTACGCAACGTGGAGTCGAGCACAACCCGAACTGGAGACGCACCAGGAACCAGGCGGACTGTCAGTTGTGGGTCGTCGTTCACGACGGTTCCGACGCCGACCAGCACCGCGTCACACGCCGCCCGCAACGCGTGCGAAATTGCCCGCTCATCGGGTCCGCTGATCCACTTCGAGTCGCCGGTCGCAGTGGCGATCCGCCCGTCGAGCGTCTGGGCGTACTTCAGCACGACGTGCGGACGGTCCGTATGCACCTGGATGGCGCCGAGCAACCCGGTGACATCGACGACCGGCTCGTGCCAGCCGTTCAGCGGCGTTGCACCGACGTGGTGGCCAAGGCGCTCCTGCTTCGTGCGCAGATAGCCGTTGTTGCGCGAATGCGCTGCCGTCGGAATCGGTTGTAACTCTTCGACCTGCACGCCTGCCGCCTGCAGGCCGGCAGCCTTCGCCGGGTTGTTGGTGATCAGCCGCACCGACCGCACTCCCAGCTCGAGCAGAACCGCGGCGGCGGCATCGTACCGGCGCAGATCCACCGGCAGGCCGAGGCGAAGGTTCGCGTCCACGGTGTCCGCCCCGTGGTCTTGCTCGACGTAGGCCAGCAGCTTGTTGATCAGTCCGATGCCGCGTCCTTCCTGGTCAGTCGCATAGATCATGACGCCACGACCTTCAGCGGCGATCATGCGCAGCGACGACCGCAGTTGGATCCCGCATTCGCAGCGCAGCGAACCCAACGCGTCACCCGTCAGGCACTCGGAATGCAGCCTGGCGAGGACCGCCGAACCTGATGTCACGTCACCCCGCACGAGCGCCAGGTACACAGATCCCGAATCACACTCGAACGCGTGCGCTTCGAACTCACCGTAGGGCGTCGGTAAGGCGACGGTCGCGACCTGCCGCGGTCTGTCCATCGAGGTACCTTTCCGTCGACGGCTCCCGCACGGCGGACTGCCCACCGTGAACCCTCTGCCCGTGGTGTGACACGGTGAAACGGACTCGGCCGTTCATGAGCGGAGGATGCCGCGTGGATGCACGGGCCATTCTCTTCGTGGCGCCGCGCCAGGTCGAGGTGCGGCCGGTTCAACTTCCGGCGCTGACCGAAGGCGACGTGCTCGTCCGGACCAGCCACTCGGGGATCAGCACCGGCAGCGAGTTGCTTGCGTACCGGGGCGACGTCGATCCGAGTCTTTCGTTGGACGAGACGATCGGTGCACTCGGCGGAACCTTCCGCTACCCGTTCCGATACGGCTACAGCTGCGTCGGTCGGGTGGAGCGTGGAGCGGGAGCCGTGTCCGAGGGGGATCAGGTGTTCGCTTTCCATCCGCACCAGGACCGCCTCGTTGTCCCCGCCGCTGACGTTATCCCTTTGGGCGACATGAATCCGCGCGAAGCGACGCTTTTTCCGCTCGTCGAGACTGCCTTGCAGTTATCCCGCGACGCCGGTCACATCAAGGACGACTTGATCGTCGTGCTCGGCCTCGGCGTAGTCGGACTGCTCACTGCGGCACTGCTGATGAATGACGGTGCGCGGGTCGTGGGGAGCGAACCACTGTCCTGGCGCCGGGCGACGGCGCTTTGGTTCGGCGTCACCGCTGTTTCTCCGGACGAGCTCGACGCGACCGTGCAAGCACAGTCCGAACAACGCGGCGCTGGAGTCGTTATCGAGGCGAGCGGCAACCCGGCGGCACTTGCCGCCAGCCTTCCACTGTTGGCACACGAAGGCACCGCCCTGGTCGCGTCCTGGTATGGCAGCAAGCCTGTGCGGCTACCGTTGGGCGCCGATTTCCACCGGCGGCGACTCACGATCCGATCCAGCCAGGTATCCACTATCCCGGCCGATCAGCAGCCGTACTGGACGATCGAGAGACGACGGCAGGCAGCGCTGGCACTCCTGGACGAGCTGCCTCTCGCGGCTCTCGCGACCCACACATTTGCCTTCGACGACGCCGCCGAGGCGTTTGCCGCCGTCGATCGGGGCGGCGACGGGCTGGTCCACGCCGCGCTGTGCTACTGATGACTCGTGTTCATAGTCGGCACGGTCTCCGAAGTCCGCGCCTGGCATGTCATGCCGGGCGCGCCCGGGCCGGAGGGGCTGCTGCACGCCCATGATTACCGCCTCGAGCTCATCGTCGAGAGCAAGGAGCTGCGCGGGCAGGGTTGGGTATGTGACCTCGATGTGCTCAATGGAACACTGGCGAAGTTGGTCGAGGAGGTCGCCGACCAAGATCTCGAGATGATCCGCCCGGAGAGTGCCGAGGCGGTCACGGTCGAGGTCTTTGCCCGGTGGGTGCACGACCAGCTCTCCGGTGCGATCCGGGATGCCGGCGGTGAGGTGCTGGGCGTTCGAGTCTGGGAGTCGCCGCAGTCGTTCGGCGGGTACCGCGCACCGGTTGCCTGAACCCGGCCCGGTACCACCGGGGTGCCGTCAGCCGGTCAGCAGTTCCTGGTATGCGGCCAGGCAACGTGCGGCGCAGTGCTCCCAGGTGAAGCGTTCGACGATCATCTCGCGCGCTCGTCGGCCCATCTTCATGGCGAGCCCGGGATTGCCGAGCAGCTGCGCGAGCCGGTCGCGTAGCTCGTCAACGTCGCCCGGTGCCACGAGGAAACCGGTCTCACCGTCGGCCACGATCTCCGGTACTCCGCCGACCCGGCTGGCCACCACGGGCAGCCCGCTCGCCATGGCCTCCAGCACGGACAGCCCCAGCAGCTCCGAGATCTGCACTCGCTTGCCGTAGCAGGTCTGCTCCACCGACGGCAGGACGAAGACGGCAGCTGACCGGTACAGCGCCGGCAGCTCGGCGTCGGGCACGGGGCCGGTGAAGCGTACGGATCGGCCTGCGGCGAGTCCCGTCAGCAGCTCCGGGTAGCCGGATTCCGGTGCCCGCGGGTCGTGGCCAGGGCCGCCGGCCACCGTGAGCGTTGCGCCGGTTGGCAATGCTTGGATCAGCCGGTCTAGCCCCTTGTGCGGAGTGATCCGGCCTACGAACAGCACGCCCTGCCGCTCCGACGCCGGGTTGGGCACGAACCTTCGTGGATCGGCTCCTCCGTAGATCACCCGGGTGCGGACAGCCGACGCGCGAAGCGTGCGGGCCGAGTACTCCGACACGGTGAGAATCCGGTCGAACAGGTGGGGCAGCAGGCCGAACCAATCTCCGCCTGCCAACCCGTGGTCGGTGGTCACGAGGCGCTGGCCATGGATTCGCGCCACCAGCGCGGCCAGCCGGCTGGGTGTGCTGCGCAGATGGTGGGTGTGCACGATATCGGCCCAGTTCAGCGCCCGCGGCAACCCAAGAGCCAGCGGATGCGCGGGATGCCGGAACACCGTGGCCATCGGTCGCAGCACGCGGATAGTCAGCCCGCCGTCTTCCCGGATCATGCGCTGCCGGTCAGCGAACGTGACCAGCTCGCAGTCGACCAGCCCAGCCATGGCTCGCGCCAACTCCAGTGGGTATCGTTCCCCGCCACCGAACAGGCCGCCGTCCCCGAAGGGCGTGGGCGCCACATGGACGACACGCATGCTGACCATCTGCCTGCTCACCCTCGGTGATCCCGGACGGTTGACCGGCGGCTACCTGTACCACCGGCGGATGGCCGATGCCGCCGCTGGCCACAACGCCCAGGTACTGTTCGGCTCCTTTCCCATCTACCCGTTCCCACTCCCGGCACTGCGGGCTACCACGGTGGTCCGGGGTGTGCGGGCGACCGGGGCGGATGTCGTGCTCGTCGACAGCATCGCGGCTGCGTACCTGGCCCCGTGGCTGGCCACACACCGGCTCGATCGTCCGCTCGCCGCCAGCATTCACCAGCCGCCGGGTGGCATCGACTACGGGCCGATCCGCACCCACGCGCAGGCGGTCCTCGACCGGGCCACATACCGCCGAGCGCGCCGGCTGCTCGTCGCGAGCGACGATTTGGCCGAGACGTTCGTCCGCAGCGGGTTCGCCCGACAGGTGCGCGTTGTGGCGCCCGGGCGGGACGTGGCAGCCGCGTCTCCGGGACCGGCCACTGACCTGCGGGGCAGCCGGCGTGTTGCGTTGCTCTTCGTTGGGAACTGGGTAGCGCGCAAGGGCTTGCTCGACGTTCTCGAGGCGGTGGCGGCGCTGCCGCCAGAAACCGTCGTCCTGCACGTCGTGGGGGACGACACGCTCGACCCCGGGTACGCCAAGCAGGTGCGTGCCCGGCTTGCTCGAGGTGATCTGGCGGGTCGCGTACTTGTCCACGGTCCGGTGTCAACGGAGCGGGTCGCCGGGTTCTACCGGGATGCCGACGTGTTCGTGCTGCCCAGCCGGCACGAGCCGTACGGCACCGTCTACGGCGAGGCCATGGCGGCCGGCCTGCCCGTCATCGGCTGGCGGGCCGGCAATCTGCCGCATCTCGCCACCGACGGCCGCGAAGGCCTGCTGCTCCAACCCGGAGACGTCGACGGCCTGCGCCGGGCGCTCCACCGGCTGGCCACCGACGACGTCTATCGCCGGGAGATGGCCGCCGCCGCCGCCCGCCGGGCCCAGTCGTTCCCGACCTGGGCGGACACCGCCGAACTGTTCTTCACCGAGCTGCACGAGGTCGCACGAGGCTGACGCGACGCCGGAATCGGCTCACCCGGGTGGAAACACCTCGTTGAAGGACATCAGCACCGGTGCCGGCGGCCCGGTCCTCATCCGAGCGACCGCTGCGTCCGCCACGTACATCCGCCAGGCAACCACGTCGTCCACCCCTAACGCCCAGGCGACGGCCGCCTTGATCGGCGACACATGGCTGACCACCACGACGTCGGCACCGTCGGCCACTTCGGCCAGTTCAGTGCAGGCATCGCGAGTGCGCTCACCGACGGCTGTCAGCGACTCCCCGCCGGGCGGAGCGAACGTCGGATCGGCCCGCCATCGGGTCCAGAGCTCGGCCGTCACCGAGCCGGCCGGCTGGCCGTCGAGGTCGCCGTAGTCCATTTCGAGCCACCGCTCGTCCAACTCGATCGGCCGGCCCATTGCGGCCGCCGTCTGCCTGGCCCGGCGCAGCGGGCTCGAGATGACTCGGGCAGGAACAGGCAGCCCGGCAGCGAGCGCCATGGCCTGCCGCCGGCCCAGGTCGGTCAACGGCGGGTCCGCCCGGCCGAGGATGAGTCCGGCCGCGTTCGCCGCCGTCTGGCCGTGCCGGACCAGGAACAGCACGCCCACAGGGTAAGGGCCTCGATCAGGTGCGCCAGTCCGGCGCCAGTAGCAGGTCCAGGGCAGCCGCAGCCGTCCACGACTGATCCATGCTTCCCAGCGGTTCGCCCGTGAGCGGTTGGTAGTACTCCCCGAGGCCGCCGGCACTGAGCTCGTCGAGACCCGCCCTGCGGATCGAGCGAGCGACATCGACGATGCCGCGGCGCTGCAGCATCCACGCGAAAAACCAGTTCATCACCGGCCAACTCGGCCCGCGCCAGTACGTTCGGGGCCGGAACGCAGCCGATTCCGGACTGGTCGAGGGGATGATCTGGTGGCGTAGGTCGGGGTGGCCGGTCCAGGCCGTCGACTTCAGGAGGTCGACCATCCGGGCCTCGGCGGCGGAGTCGAGGCCGCCGCAGATCAGCGGCGCGAAGCCGGCGACGGTTTGCGAGTCCAGCATGGTTTGGGTGCGGAGGTCGCGATCCAGCGCCAGTCCCGACTCCTCGTCGACGGCCGAGACGACACCTCGGCGGAAACGGTCCGCATAGTCGCGCAGCTCTTCCGCTTCTGCCGCCCCGAGCCGCTCTGCCAGCCCGGCCAGTGCCTCGTTGGCCACTGCGAAGATCGCGGACATGAACCCGTCGGTGACGAGAAAGCTGACCGACTCCCGAATCCGCTCGTCGTCGTAGTCCGCGCGTTTCAGCTGCTCGACGATCCACAGGTAACGGTCGTACTCGACGGCGCTCGGGCGCTGGCTGGTGTCGGTGACGATCCGCGTGTCACGTCGCTGGTAGGGCGGCAGGTCCGGGCCGACGGTCACGCGCGAGTAGGCCTCGTCCCAACGTGGTGAGTTGTCCATGCCGCTCTCCCAGCCGTGGTAGATGGTGAGCAGCCCGCTGCCGGTCGGGTCGCGGTGACGCGCCAGATAGCGGTGCCACGCGAGCAGCCGCGGATAGACCGACGCCAGCCACGTGTCCACGGCGGCCTCCGCGGCCGAGCCACGGTCGGCACCCATCTCGACGATTCGCTCGACGGCGAGCGCGTGGACAGGTGGCTGGCAGATTCCACTGGTTCGCGGGGCCGTGGGCGCGTCCGTGGTGTGCTCAGCGCACGCCCAGCGGTCCGGTCCGGGAAAGTAACCGGTCTCGGCTGGGTCGAAGACGATGTGCGGGATCATCCCGGTCCGCCATTGACCCGCGAGCAGGGAGTTCAACTCCAGGCAGGCACGCTCGAGGTCGACGTGGGCGAGTCCCGCTGCGACGAATGCCGAGTCCCAGCTCCACTGGTGCGGGTACAGATCCGGTGCCGCGCGGGTCCTCGTGCCGGCGCTGTTCGCGCGGAGCACGTACGCAGCCCGCGCGGTCAGCTCCCCCGCGGTCCAGGGTCGAGGTGGCGCGGCAGCATCCGTTGTGGCGACGACCTCACCCATGGTGACCTCCTTCATGGGTGGTAGGCGGCGAGCCACACGGGTTGCACGGCACGAACAACCGCACGAGCCAGCTCGGCGTGTCCGGCGTCGTTGCGACGGGGGGCGGCGGCTCGCGGCCCACTAAGTCGGCGGTGTCCGTGCTCGCCGAGCCGCCGACGCCGAGGTTGATCGGTTCGCAGCCGAACTCTCGCGCCGTCGCATCGACGAGCCGGCGCGCGGGAGCACTCGCTCCGTCACCCTGAATCCACGAGTGGCCATAGGCGACGAGGCCATCCATGACAGGGACTAGCCCTTCTCCGCTCCGGCCGTCAGGCCCTCGGTGAGCAGCCGCTCGGTGGCAAAGAAGATGATCACGATCGGCAACGTGACGATCACCGACCCGGCCATCAGGACGGTTGTCGGGATCTCGATGCTCCCGGCCAGTTGGGAGAGCCCAAGCGAGACCGTCCAGAGGTCCCGCTTCTCGACGAGGAACAGCAGCGCGAAGAGGAACTCATTCCATGCGATCATGAACACGAACAGTGCGTTCGCCATGATCGCCGGAAGGGCCAGCGGAATGCTGATCCGGCGCATGATGCCCAGCCGGGTGCAGCCATCGATCGCGGCCGCCTCCTCCAGGCTCACCGGGATCGTGTCGAAGTAGTTGCGCAGCATATAGATCGACACGGCGACGATCTGCGAGACGTACACGATGAGCAACCCGACCAATGACCCGCGCAGCCCGATCCGAGTGAAGAATACGAACAGCGGGACGGCCAGCAGAATGGCCGGGAAAAGGTAGACGGCAAGGAAGAGAGCGCTGATCTGCCGTCGACCGAAGAATTCCAGCCGGCTCACTGCATACGCACCTGGCAATGCGACCAGCAGGGTGAACACGACAGTGCCGATGGCGACGAGCGCACTGTTACGGATGAACAGCAGGAAGCCTTGCCCCCCGGTTTCCGGGGACTCCAGGACGGTGCCGTAGCTGTCCAGGGAGAAATCCGCCGGCCACAGCGCACCGGGGTTTTGCAGGACTTCGTCCAGTGGGCGGATCGAGAGCAACACCGTGTAGTAGAACGGGAAGACCGTGATCACCAACAACCCGGCGATGACAACCCACCGGAGCACGGCGAACAGCCGGTTCTCGAATGCGTCGCGGGACAGGCCGCCGCCCTGCGGCTGCCTGCCGGCTGGCCGTGGCATAGGTCGATCCAGCTGAGTGTCGGTCGCCATCACGCCAGCTCCTCTCGGGGAGCGAACCAGCGCAGATACAGGCCAACGAAGACGGCGAGGATCCCCGCCAGTACCAGGGCTTGCGCGGCCGCGACGCCGATGTCTCCGCGGGCGGTCAGCGAGTAGAACACTTGGACGGCCACGACATCGGTTCCGGCTCCGCCGCCGGTCAGCAGGTAGATGTCGTCGAAGCTGTTGAACGTCCAGATGAAGCGCAGCACGGCCAGCACGGCGATGGTCGGCATCAGTTGCGGCAGGATGACGTACCGGAAGCGCTGCGTCGGGGTGGCGCCATCGACGCGGGCGGCCTCTTCCAGGGTCGCTGGTGCGGCCGCCAGTCTGGCCGTAAGGAACAGAAACGCAAAGGGGAAGGACCGCCACCACTCGAACACGATGACGGTGAGCAGAGCGACCGGCACGGTGAATTCCACGCCAAACACGGATACTTCGCTGCTCTTCTGGCTGAGGAACGCGATTGGTTCGTCCCATCCCAGGTATTGCTGTCCCCACTCGTTCACGATGCCGAATTGCGGGTTGAGCATTGTCGTCCAGGCAAACGTCGCGGCGACGATCGGGGTGACGTAGGGCAACAGCATCGAGGCGCGGACAAGCGTGCGGCCACGGAACGGCTTTCGCAGCGCTAACGCGGCGATCAGCCCGAGCCCGATCGCACCCGCCGTTCCGAGCACCGAATAGATGAGCGTGGTGCGCAGCGAGGACCAGAAGGCCTCGGAGGTGAAGATGGCCTGGAAATTGGCGAGGGTGTAATCGCCGAAGAAGCCGGCGGTCCTGATGTTCAGGAGCCGCACCTGCTGGAAGGCAAGGGACACCGTCCACAGGATGGGCAGGACCACCATCACGAGCACGATGACGAGCGTGGGCGAGATCAGCGCGAGCCCGGCGCGTGCATCGGCGCGGCGCTTGAAACCCCGTTTGCCGCCGCCTGCTACCGGCGCCCCCCGCACCGGCTCCGCTGCCGGAGGCGGGACCCCGCCGACGTCGGCTCGTTCGCTCACCCCAGCGACGCCTGGATCGTGCGCAGTGCCTCGGCAGCCTGATCGGCGGCACCTTGGGCATCGACATCCCCGGCCACCAGGGCGCCGACCGCCTGCGGCACGGGAAGCTCACCCAGCGATGCACCGACCAAGTCGCCCTGCCCCTGGATGATGCCCCAGCGGGAGAGGTTGTCGGCACCGCTGGTCAGGATGTCGACGACCTCCTGCGAGTAGAAGTCGGACAGCGGCGCCTTGGTGTCGACGCCGATGTCCAGGTCCTGCCACGCGTCGACATATTCGGTCGGGTTGTCCTCGGTTCCCGTCCGCACGGGGAACTTGCCCTCCGGCGCGATGGCGAGCCAGTCGATGTAGCCGTCGGTCAGCATGTACTCGACGAACTGCTGGGCCGGCTCGGTCGCAGCGTCCGCCGTGATCACCCAAGCGGAGACCTCACCATATTGGGCCGGCTCCTCCCCGTCCGGGCCTTCCAGCTGTGCGACGACACCGCTGTTCTTTGCCAGGAATGCCGGGTCGGCCTGGCACTCCGGGCAGGTGGGCAGGGCGTCGTTGCGCAGCCCGGCCATCTCGTCAAGCAGGAACGTCGACCAGATGGCCATCGCGGCCTGGCCGGCGAAGTAGTTCGCTCGTACGGTGTCGACGTCCTGGGTGCCGGTGACCGAGTAGTTGGTCATCAGGTCGCCGAAGAAATCGAACGAGGCGACGCACTGGTCGCTGTCGAGGGTGACCTCGCCGGACTCGTCGACCATCTCGCAGCCGTTCGCCAGCGCGAGATGCTCGAACGTCTGTTGAGTGAATGCGTCGCCCGGAGTAGTGGCGGCGACGATCCCGGCAACCTCGGGGCTGTCGAGCGCCTCGGCAGCTGCGGTGATGTCGTCGTATGTCTCGGGAGCGGCGAGACCGGCAGCGTCGAACAGGTCCTTGCGGTAGAACAGCAGCTGGGACCACGCGTCGGTCGGTACCGCGAGCTGGCTGTCGCCCTCCCGGGTGAACTCGAGCGACCGCTCGGAGAACGTGTCTTCACCGAGCGCCTCGACGACCGCAGCGGCTGCATCCGTGTTGATCAGCTCGTTGGCGGCCATCGTCCGGACCCCAGCGAGCGGCTGCGAGCCGACGACGTCGGGCAACTCACCGGCGGCTGCGGCCGAGGTGAGCAGCTGGACGAACTGGTCCTCGTCGACGCCGACGAACTCGACCTCGACTCCGGTCTCCTCGGTGAAGGCGGCGATGATCTCCTCCGTCGCCGTCACACGTTCCGGGATGGTGTCGCCGGTCCATACCACGATCGGGCCGGCGTCGCCCCCGCCCTCGCCGTCGCCCCCGCCGTCGCCCCCGCCATCCCCCTCGTCAGGGCCACAGGCCGCCAGCGCCACCAGGGCGAATCCCGCAGCAGCAACCGTGGTGCGTCGGGTCAGACTCGTCATGCCATGCTCCCTGGTCGGTGGCGGCTTGGCCGTAGATCGCTGTTCGGGCCCGATGAAAGCTTGATCCAAATTTTGGCTGCCGTCCGCCACGGAGGTCAATGAAATGGAGATCACGGGTTAGTCACGCCGGATAGTCTTCTCACCCTGCTAATCGATTCTGCGCGTGCACGTCGGCGTCCGGGAGAGGACGGAACGTCGCCAGCTACAGGTACTGCCGCAGCAGCACAGGGACGCGCGGCAGGACGTCTTCAGCCAGGCCGGACAGGCGACTCTCGAGCGCGACGGGCCCGTCATATCCGATCGTTTTGAGACTCGCGCAGATAGCGGCCCAGTCCACATGCCCAGCCCCCGGCTCGAGCCGGTTGGAGTCACTGACCTGGACGTGGCCGAGCCAGGGGCCTGCGCTTTGGAGGGCGGCCGCGGGATCGGCTTCCTCGATGTTCATGTGGTAGGTGTCGGCGCCGAGTCGCACCGACGCCAGGCCGACCTCTTCCAGCAATGACACCCCGTCCGCCAGCCGGTTGACCATGTGGTCCTCGTAGCGGTTGAGCGGCTCGAGGTAGAGCGCGACGCCCTCGGTCTCGGCATGCCGGCCGAGCTCACCGAGTGCGTCGATGAGGACCGCGCGGTCTTCCGCCGGTGTCCGTGGCGGCTCGAACGGCGGGAGGCGGCGGGAGAACATCCCGTACGACGCCGGAGTCATGGCTCCCCGCCCGCCGAGTTCGGCGATGACCGAGAGCTGCGACTTGATCTGAGCTCGCGCGTCGCGGCGCCGTTCGGCGTCGAAGTCCCCGATGAAATGCAACATGTCGACGCAGACTGTCGGCATGGGCACGCCGGCGGCCGCTGCACGCAGCAGTTCCGGGAGCCGAGCGGCGAAGGCGAGGTCGCCGGCACCGCGCAGCTCGATCCCGTCGTATCCGTAACTGCGGGCGGCGTCCCACTTCTCCTCCAGACTGCCGCCCGGCAGGTGCTGTTCCTGGACGAGGATCGCCGTCACGAACCTGCTCCAGTGGGGAACTCGAATACGACCTGCAGGGCTGTCGCCGGCTCGCCGTCCAGCAGCTCGTACGCGCGGGCGGCGTCCTCGATGCCGAACCGGTGACTGACCA
>DASSDH010000264.1:0-79112 GCA_035697245.1 Jiangellaceae bacterium | reverse complement strand
ACGAGATCCCAGATATGCAAGCCAATAGCACCAGCGTCACGCCCCCAGCGGTGCACCCGTCCTTGCCACACATCCGCGTAATACGACTCCAGCCGCTGCAACCGGCTGGCCACCGTCACCTGCTGGGTCACGTCGTCGAATGCGTAGGCGATGAGGGTCTGCATTTGGGCGTCCCTGTGGCCGACCAATTAGTGCATCGACGTTTCTGTTGATAGCGGCATGCATGCTGTGGCCGATAGATGCCGCTGATTTATACCTGGATCCGGGATCCATCGCCAGCACCGAGCATGGCCCGCAGGATCGACCGGGGCGGCCGCCTCGTCATATCTCGAACGAGGTCAACAGATCGGTGTCGCCGCCCGCGCAGCGCCGCACAACCACCGACGGCTCAATCTCGTCCGCCAGCAGCGCGATGAGGTCATCGCCCGCGGCGGAACTGGACACCACGTAGTCGATGTCCCGCCCGTTCGGCCGTTCGCGATACTTGCCGACCGGCTCGACGCCGCTCCGGCTCGGCGGGGCGGCCGCGTGCCAGTGCTTGAGCACCCGCGGCGGGCGGCCTCCGGCGGGGCGTTCTGCACCCGCACGACCCGCCGGGACTCGTCCAGCAGCTTCAGCCGTGGCCGCACCAACCACTCGGCGTTGGCCATCGCCACGTCGCTCAACCGGTCGGCGATGTGGACCTGCTCGGTTGCGATCGCGTACCGGTCCACCAACCGGTCCCAATCCACGGCGGCGGCGCTCACGACTCCTCCCG
The DNA here is from genome assembly GCA_035697245.1 of Jiangellaceae bacterium. Lineage (GTDB taxonomy): Bacteria > Actinomycetota > Actinomycetes > Jiangellales > Jiangellaceae > JACVRX01. The sequence continues at coordinate 78,355 of DASSDH010000264.1, read as the reverse complement.
ATCGCTGATCGGGTGGTAGACGAGGCCACTGTCGTTGGTCAGCGCTTCCTCGAGCACTGACCGGCGACGCGGTTCGGCGTCTTTGGCTGCTTGCAACATCGCGGCCGCAGGTGAAACGCCGTCGGGGATCAAGTCGGCCGGGACGCCACCTCGGACGGGATTGTTGGCCGCCTGCTCGGCTAGCTCTTCTTCGTGACGCTGCTGCGCCTCCCGCTGCCGCCGCTCGATATCGGCCCTTTCGGAGAACAGACGGCGCGCCGTGGATCGGGTGACGCAACGACGGCCGAGATCGTCGAGCACGACCTCGCCGTCGAGTTGGCGGGCCAACTCCCCGACGGCGTCATATGGCGACGACACGTACTGGCCGCCCCAACCGAAACCTTCGCCGGCCAACTCGGCCAACGGAACCAACCCGGCCGGGTCGACCGGGGCGGCCTCGCCAACAGTCTCGGCGGCCACTACAACGGTGTTCCTGGTGAACATGTGAACTTCCGTTCGGGTCACTTCGGATGGGTGGTGGTGTAGGCGACGACGCGCAGGCCGGACTCCAGCGCTGAGTGAAAGGAGGGGCCCCAACATCGCCCGACCTTGGTTCCACCGAGACTGATCGCGACCGGCTCCGCGCCGGGACCTCGATGGTGACTTTGACGCGCCGCCGCGACTTAATGGGTGGAGCGGGAGCGAAGTGACCAGAGTTCGGTGACTGCGTGGCGCTGGTGACCCCCCGTTTTCTAAGATCAACAACCCCCTGCGACACATGTCTCCGCGATTTACTTACGGCTTCTTTTTCCTGGCACCCGCCGCCGCGACACCTGTCTCCGCGCTTCTCTGCCCGACAATGGGGGGGAAACGGACATTCCGGGGAGAATAATTGCCTCTCGGGATGGGCTGGGAGCGACGCGCTCGCGTACCAAAAAGACGGGCCTCGGAGAGAGAAGTTCACTCGGCAGGGAGCGCAGCCGGACGCCTCATAAAAAACGATCATGGTCTAGCTCCGCGTGCGCTGTTGCATCGCCTGCATCGCACCGTCAGCGGTCCGCGTTCGTCGCCGCCGACAGCAACTGGTGTCGTGTGATCGGCGCTGAGGATGTTGGGCCACACGACAGCGTGAGGCTCGCGTCCCTCCCAGCCTGGGCACCAATCGCCGTACGTTGCGCGCCATTGGTCGACGGCCGCGGCGCGGCGTCGTTTCTCGGCTGAGGTCGCGGCGTACGGACGCCGCGCCCGCTTGGCCCGTTGGGTATCTCGGGCGCAGTCTGGGCAGCGGCTGCCGGTAGGGGTAGGCCGGCCGCAAGAAAGGCACGGGGGGGGCATGGCTACGGCCTCGTCACGCTGCATCCCCCTCGCAGATGCGGCCGTGCTCGCCGCTGTCGAGCGGGAAGTCGCACTCGGGGCAGGTTGGTGCGACAAGTGTGGGCCGAGCAGAGGAGGTACTGCGGGCATGTCAGCATCGTCAGTAGGGTCCTGACCTGCGAAAACGTGCGGGTACGCATGATCTGGCTGGTTGTCAGGCCAGCTACCCGTGTCGTCAGTGAGCGTCAACTCTGACGATGCTGACGACCCTGCTGGGTACTCCTCTGTTGGCGGTGTGATCTCCCACCCTCGGGTGCCCTTCTTGTCCGAACGGGCCAGCTTCTCCACAGTCCAGCCGAGTGACCGCAGCGACGGAGCAGCCCGGGCGAGCCGGCCGCCCATGCCCTGCGGCGTCGATGGCCAATCCTTCGGCGGCTTGTCCGGGGTGAGCAGCTTGAGCAGCTCGCTTGCCGTCCCATCCCAGGGTTGGGTTACCTGCTCCCGGATGGCGACGATCACCGAGTCCCCGTCGGCGACTGTTTCCGCAGTCCTTGACGCCTGCTCGGCGTAGGTGCCGTATCCGTTCGTGCCGAGCACCTGGTCGACCGCGAGCAGCACCCTGGCGAAGTCGGCCATCCTGGGCAGGTTGGTGTGCCGAATCGGCCCGAGCGCACGGAGCACGTTGACGGTGGTGTGCAGCAGCCCGCCGAGCACGCCGGCGTGCAGCTCGGCCCACTTCTGCGTCATCGCCTCCTCGGCGGACCGCGAACTCTCCGGGATCCGTTCGAGCTCGATGGTGAGCAGCCGGTCGGCTAGGTCGCCGTTGAGCGCACCGGGGTCGATGCTGGTCAACGCGACGACTCGGCGGAATGCGAGCACGGACACGTCGCTGTCGGTGTAGAGCTGCCGCCGTAGCAGCCCGTCACCAGTGACGGCTCGGCAGATCGCGTCGGACAGCCAGGGTTGGATGTCGCTCACGTTGTCCAGGCAGGTCACCCACGACCCGGCCGCTGCGACGGCCCAACTTCGACGTTGCGTGGTGCGGTGCGTAGCTGTGATGCGCACCGATCAATCAGCGAGGTCATCAGCCGGGCCGCCGACGACTTGGCGGTGCCGTGCTCGCCGCGCAACATCAGCACCGGGTGCGGCATCTCCGGGATGAGTGCGGCCACCAGCCAGGCGACGATCAATGGCCAGTCGTCGTCGGACACGTTGAGCAGTGCGCTCAGATCGACCAGGCTGCCCAGGTCGTCCGGTGTCGGCAACGGCAAGGTGGCGTTGGTCCGCCAGAACAACACCGGCGAGACGTCGACGATCTCCCAGCCGTAGGCGCCGATGACCACGGCTCGGCCGTCGTCGCCACCGAGGTCGAGCACCAGCCGGCCGTCGATCGGTGAGTGTCCGACCCGCAACGCAACCTCGGTCGGATCTATCCCTTGGGCTTCGCCTTCGAGGACGAGCAGCGCATCAGCGAGCGCCTGTGCGTTCGCGGCGGTCTTGGTCTTCCCGTAGAACATCCGCGCCAGTTCGGCCCGAAGGGATCGCCGGCCGCCACGGAGCACTCGAGCGACGTTCGGCCCGTCGACCGGCACCGCATACGGCTCACCGGTGAGAGTCACACCGAGGTTGAACCGCTCGCGGGCCAACTCCACCAGCTGTGTCGCGGTGGAGGACACGCCACCGAGCAGCGCACTCAAAGTCATCTCGTCGGCTTCGACCGGCGCCACCTTGCGCGTCTTGCCTTCTAAGACCGTCATGGCGTCGCCGAGCGCAGTTGCGTTCGGCACGGCGCCGTACTCCGCCTGGTACACCTCGGCGAGGTCGGCCCGGATGTCGGCCAGTGGCCGCTTCAGGTCCGGATTGTTCTTCGGCGATGCGAACGTATGCATGATCGGCTCAGGGTCACCGGGCTGGTTCGTGCGTCCGCTGATGACGCAGCCGAAGGTGAACAGCTCCTCGGCGATCTCCACCAACTTCGTGGCGATGTTCTTAGCCATCACGCCGACACCCCCCACCGTTGCCGGTAGGCGGCCCGGTTCGTGGCGACCTCGTAGATTCGCGCCCAGTCGGTGGACCCGCGGCCGTGGACGTCGAGCCCGGCTTCGCGGACCCGCCATCTGACGAACATGTCGGCGTCGGCCAGCTCGTCGAGCAGGCGGTTGCGGATCGCGTCGTCGGTGCCGTCGATGCGCCAGCGCTCGGCCGCTCGGACCACTGAGGCGAAGCGTCGCGGGTCGAGGTCGTCGAGCGCTTCCCACTCGTCGGAGTCGTACAGCGGGATCTCGCCGTGCCGCCGGCCGAGGTCGAGCAGGCGGGTCACGAACTCTTGGCGGGTCACCGTCGACCACCTCGGTGTCCGACGTGCCAGGACCCGCAGTATGAGCATTCGTAAACCTGGAGATGTTTGCTCGCCCGGCCGGCGAGGATCAGGGAACGCTTGTGCTGGATGGCGGCCTCGCGTGTCTTGTGTGCGACCTTCGGGAAGCCGTCAGCGTTGAAGTGCTCGCGGGGGAAGTAGTCGATCCCGAACAACGCGAGCGTTACGATGGCGTACATAGACGCGTGGTTCGCCAGCGTCTGCACATAGCGCCCCGTCGTCCTCGCGACCGGGGCGCTAACTCTGCGAAGCAGGTCACGGCGGCGGTCGCTGCCGGGGCGTAAAATTCCACCGGACCTGCGCCCACCCAGCCGCTTGTCCTGCTTCACCGATTCGGGCCGGCCTGCCTCCGGCCCGTTTCGTTCGTCAGGCAGCGCCTTGGTCCGGGCGGTCACGCGGACTCGCCCAGTTCCGACAGCTCGGCTTCGGCAGCACGGGCAGCTTCGATGTTTTCGCGAGCCTTGCGGCGGGACCGGGCCGACTTGTCGGCCAGCCGCAGGAAATATGCCTTGCGGAGGTGCTCGGCGCGGACTGGGTCACCGTCGGCCTGCTCGAGGAACTTCGCCTCGAGCTTGGCGCGGGCTGGTGCGGTGCGGGCGGTGCGGTCGGTGGTGCGGGCCCAGCTTTCGTGGGCGGCTGCGCTCTTAAGGAGGTCGGTGGGCATGGCGAGGCGGACCCTTCCGGGTACTCACCCCGACGGCGCATGAACCTCGGGACCCGCAGTGCGGGCATGTCCTGGTACAGGACGAGCGTGTGCAGTTCTCGGCGCTGAGCATAGCGCAGCGACGGGCCGTTACATCGGCAGCGCGACGCCGACAGGACGGGTCGGCGTGCCGACCAGTCGAAGCCTGTCGACGAGCGCCTCGTTGACAGGAAACTCGATACGGCAGGGGCATTGCATTGCAATGGCCCCCGCCCACGGCGCCGACAGCGCTTCGCCCAGTAACACGGGTACGACGTAGTCCGGTGCGATCGTGCGGAGCAACTGGTTGCCGCTCTTGACGAAGGGTCGGCCGAACCATCGCCGAGCGAGGAGCAACTCACCCGATCTCGTCCCGTAGAGGCGCCCCACCTCGTGCCGGTTCCAACACCTCAACTGTGCAGTCAGCGCCCCACCCGCCGGCCAGACACCGTCAAGCCCGTGTGTGAGGTCGAGACGCGCATGCTCGTCGTAGCTCGGCCGCCCCGTGAAACACTCGTCAGGGTCTTCGTGCCGGAGTGCTTCGTCAGCCTCGGTTCTCAGGCTGGCCCCGTCAGAACGCCCACAGCGTTGACAGCAGGTCCGATGCTCGGCCCAGTTCAGGAACGGACCGTCCCATGGTCTGAAGAACCTCATACCCGGTCCCCTCGCCGCATCCTCTTGACGGCCTCCCGGGCACGCATGTCCGCAGCCGACGAGCCGTAGCGCTCGAGCATCACGTCCGATGACCAGCCGGCCAACCGTTTGAGGTCGCGTTCCTGTCCCCCGGCGAGCAGGAAGTCATGGGCGAAGGTGTGCCGGAACCGGTGTGGGTTGAGCCCGGTCAGACCGGCGAGCCGTGCGCGACGGGTGAGGATGTCCCGGACGCCGTCCGGTGACAGTGGCCCACGCTGAGACAGGAACAGCGCCGGGGAGTGCGTGTAGCGGTGCCCGCGGCGCTCTCTCAGGTAGCGGTCGACGGCCCTGGCCGTACGGGCGCCGAAGTAGACCGGGCGGGTCTTGCGGCCCTTGCCGGTGACGATGACCAGCTCGTGGTCGAGGTCGAGGTCGTCGAGGGTGATCCCGCACAGCTCGCTCACGCGGCAGCCGGTGTCGATCAGGAAGCGGATCACGGCCTCGTCGCGCCGGTCGACCAGTGTCTTGCCCTGGCACGCCTTAAGTAGCGCCGCCAGTTCGGCGTCGTCGAGCACGGGCACCGGTTTGTCCACCACGGCGGGGACGTCCATGCCGGCCATCGGGTCAACGTCAATCTCCCGTTCGGCAAGTAGCCACCGGCAGAACCGGCGCAGCCCCTTGTATCGGGTCCGCACGGTGCCCGGCTCATACCTGTCGGCCAGACCGGCCAGCCATGCCCGGATCGCGGAGCGGGTGAGTTCGTCGAGGGTGGCCGGTCGGTCCTGGGCTTCCAGCCACTGGCCGAAGTACCGGATGGACTGGAGGTAGATAACGGTTGTGCGCTCGGCCCGTCCTTCGGCCCGTAGGTCCCGACGAAACGATGCAGCTAGGTCCTCGAGTCTATCCGGCACGGGCCTAGGTTATCTGGCCAGCTAACGCTATGCTAGGCGGCGCACGGACAACTCAATCGGTGTTTGGCCAGTTCAGAGGGTTCATGCGGCTCGGCTGCACCCTGGGCGGCTCGCCCGGCATCTTAGGGTAGTTCGGCGGATAGGGCAGGTCACCGAGCCCACCCGCCTCGTCGCGCTCCGCCATCTCGAGCAACGGGTCGAGCGAGTAGTGGACGTCGTCGATCGCCATGTGCGGGTCGCCTCGTTCGGCGATCCGGGCGGCCACCGTTCGCACCGTGAAGTCGTCGGGCGAGACGTGGGGCAATTCGTCCCAGGTCACCGGCGTCGACACGGTGGCGATGGGAGTCCGGCGTACCGACCATGCCGACGCGATGGTCCGGTCTCTGGCGTTCTGGTTGTAGTCGATGAAGACGGCCTCACCGCGCTGCTCCTTCCACCAGGCCGTCGTAACCAGCGTGGGCGCGCGCCGTTCGACCTCGCGAGCGAAGGCAATAGCGGCTCGCCGCACCTCGACGAATCTCCACCGCGGCTCGATCCGCACGTACACGTGGACACCTCGACCTCCGCTCGTCTTTGGGAAACCGACATAACCGAGGTCGGACAGCAGCGGCCGAACGACGTCAAGCGCGACCCGGCGGGCCTCGTCGAAGCCGGTGCCCGGCTGAGGGTCGAGATCGATGCGAAGCTCGTCGGGACGGTCGACGTCACTGGCCCGGGCGTGCCACGGGTGGAAGGTCACCGTGCCCAGGTTGGCCGCCCAGGCCACGTCCGCAGCGGAGGTAACACAGAGTGCGTCGGCAGACCGTCCCGACGGAAACGTGATCCGAGCCGTCTGTATCCAGTCCGGCGCATACTTCGGGAATCGCTTCTGATAGACCTGCTCGCCGTCGATGCCGTTAGGAAAGCGCTCCATGTAGGTCGGCCGGTTGAACAGAGCACGTAGGATCCCTGGGCCCACCCCGACGTAATGCTCGACGAGCTCACGCTTGGTGACTCCCACGGCCGGGAAGTAGACCTTGTCGGGATTGGTGACGCGTACCTCCCGGCCGTCGACCTCGATCTCGATCGCTGGCGTGGCCACGGCTGCCACGCTATCCGGTTAGACCACCGGCTCAGGGATCGAACAGTGGGCCGGTGATCGTGAACGGCAGATCTTCCACCGTCCAGGCCAGGTAGAGCAGGATCAGCGAGGCGCCGGTGAGCGCCATGTCCTTCTGGAACTGGACCATCTCGTTCATCCGGGCCATCGGCTCCTTGTCCCGCCAGAAGCTGTGAATCAGCACCGCCGTCGACAACGTGAACAAGGCCAGCAGGATCGCTCCTACGTCGGTCCAGATGCCAAGCAGGACCAGCAGGCCGCCGGCCAGGATCTGTAGCCCGGTGAGCAGCACCGCCGGTCGAGCCGGCCGGACACCTCGGCTCTCGGCGTAACCGGCCATGCCGCCTTTGTCGGTCAGGTGCGCCACCGAGCTGCCCAGGAACAATGCCGCGAAGATGATTCGGCCGATCAGGTATAGGACGTCCATCAGACCTCCTCGAAGCCGCCCGACGTCCCTCGCCGAACGGTTGACGGGGGAAAGATATGGCGATCTTGTCCGAACGTCGATAGGCATCCGCACTCGTCGATATCGATCTTGGCGAATTGGTGGTGCTGAACCCTGTCAGGGCAGCAAACCTCGCAAGCTGAAGGCCCGAGATACGGTCGATGCATGACGCATCAGATCGAGAAGACCGAGAACGAGTGGCGCGCCGAGCTCTCTCCAGCTGAGTACCACGTGCTGCGCGAGGCGGGTACCGAACGACCGGGCACCAGCCCGCTAGAGGCCGCCGACGACCGCCCGTTCTCATACCAGTGCCGGGCTTGCGGCACGGAACTCTTTCGCACCGAGACGAAGTTCGACTCGCATTGCGGGTGGCCATCGTTCTACGCCCCGCTGGCCGAGGATCGGGTCGAGTACATCGAGGACCGCTCCATGCTGTCGGTGCGTACCGAGGTCCGTTGTGCCCGTTGCGGCTCGCACCTCGGGCACGTGTTCTCCGGTGAGGGCTACGGGACCCCGACCGACCTGCGGTACTGCATCAACGGCATCGCGCTACGTCGTGTCGAGCAGCCGGAGACCACAGACGATCCCGCTACGACCTGATCCGGTGGAGTTGCACACCGCGCTGTTCGAGCAGCTCGACATCGCGACCCTGTACAGACTGTTGCGTCTACGGGTGGACGTCTTCGTCGTCGAGCAGCACTGTGCGTATCCCGAACTGGACGGACGCGACGCCGAACCGGACGCGGCGCACCTCTGGCTGACGGACGGCGACAATTCAGCTCCGCTCGGCTACCTCCGAGTTCTGACTGAGCCGGACGGGGCCGCTCGGATCGGACGGGTCGCTGTGGCGCCTTCAGCTCGCGGTGCCGGATTCGCCCGGCAGCTGATGACGGCGGCCTTGACGCACATCGGGGAACGAGCGTGCGTCTTGGACGCCCAGGCGAACCTGGTCGAGTTCTACCGCAGCCTTGGATTCGAGGTCACGGGTCCGGAATATCTGGAGGACGGCATCCCGCACGTGCCGATGTGGCGAGCCGGCAGGTCAGCGGCAGACGAAGAATAGCGAGTACGGCGAAAGCCCATGAGCGAGAGAAATCGCAGCGACCACTGCTATGGCAACGCCGCGACGATCTCCTCGATCGGCTTGCGGCGACCGGTGTAGAACGGCACCTCTTCGCGGACGTGGCGGCGAGCCGCCGAAGCCCGCAGGTGCCGCATCAGGTCGACGATGCGATGTAGTTCGTCGGCTTCGAACGCCAGCATCCACTCGTAGTCACCCAACGCGAACGAGGCGACCGTGTTGGCGCGGACGTCGGGGAAGTCGCGAGCCATCATCCCGTGTTCGGCCAACATGGTCCGCCGCTCCTCGGCCGGGAGCAAATACCACTCATAGGAGCGCACGAACGGGTAGACGCAGACGTAGGCACGCGGCTCCTCGTCGGCCAGGAACGCCGGCACATGGCTCTTGTTGAACTCGGCTGGCCGGTGTAGCGCGGTCTGGGACCAAACGGGCTCCAGACTGCGGCCGAGCGCGGTGCGGCGGAACCGGTGATAGGCCTCCTGGAGGTCATCCGCCGATGGCGCATGCCACCAGAGCATGAGGTCGGCGTCGGCGCGCAGCCCGCCGATGTCATACGTTCCGCGAACGACGACGTCCTTCCCGGTCAGCTCACCGAACAGGTCGGCCAGCTCGGCCGCGATCGGACTTCTGTCGGTCTCGCCCAGCGGCTCGCGGAGCCGGAACACCGACCACATGGTGTACCGCACCAGCTGGTTGAGGTCCCGCGCCTTGGGCCTGGCCGGCTCGCTCATGCCCTCGATCCTGGCACGAGGCCCAGGCTGGGCAGGACGTGGTCCACCGCCCGCCGCGCGCTGGCGACGCACGCTGCTACCCCAACGCCGTCGTACACCGCGCCGCATACGGCCAGGCCGGGATTGGCCTCGACCGCGGCTCGCACTCGCGCCATGCGTTCGACGTGCCCGACGGCGTATTGGGGCAGCGCGCCACCCCACCTCGACACCCGAGCGTCGACGGGCTTACCCACGACACCGACGGCCTGGCCGAGCTCGGCCAGCACGGTGTCGACGAGCTCGCCGTCCTCATGCTGGAGGTTTGCCTGGTCACGGTGCCGTCCGATCGACGCCCGCAGTACCACCAGGTCGTCCGCGGCCTTCCCCAGCCACCCCCACTTCACCGACGAGAATGTCACCGCCGTGGTGACGTGACCGTCGATCGGAGGAACGAGGTACCCCGACCAGCTCGGCCGCTCCGGGAACGCGTTCACAGGCATCGCGACGGTGACGATGGCGACACTCGCGTACTCCACTGCGGCAAGCTCCGCCGCAGCGGCCGGCGCGACGTCGGCCAGCATTCGGGCGGCTGGCGTGGCCGGCACGGCCACGATCACCGCGTCCGCGTCGAGGAACTCCGGAGCGGGCGCAGGGCCGATCTCGACCCGCCAGAGCGCGCCCACGGCGCCTGCCGCGCCCACGTCGCCGGCCGCGGGGCTCCCGTGCCAAGGGACGCCGGCTCGGGTGTGGTCGGGCGTTGAGGCCGACGGAGTCGGCCGACGGGCGGAGCCGGCGTCCCTTGGCGCGGGAGCGACGCGGGAAAGTCGGCGAACCGTGGTGCCGGTTCGGATCTCCGCGCCAGAGACCGCCGCGACCGCAGCAGGCAGCCGGCCGACGCCGCCTCGAATGCCGGCAAAAACGGGAACGGCGGAACCGGTAGCTCCTTCCCGCACTGATGCCGCGGCGCGCAGCAGGGAACCCTCGCCGGCAAGCGCAGCGGCCAGGTCGGGCATTGTCGCCCGAAGCGACAACTCGTCGGCCCGGCCGGCGTAAACGCCGCCGAGGAATGGCTCGACCAGCCGCTGCGTGACCGCGGGACCCATTCGGTCCGAGACGACGGTCCCGACGGCGACATCGTCATCAAGCAGGGGGGAACCGGGAACAGTCGGTTCAGCGGCGACCCGCGCGACGTCGTCGGGGTCGAGGATTTGGGCGAGATCGGCCGGCACCGAGGGCACGCCCAGCAACGTTGTCGCCGGAAGTGGGACGACAGCGCCGCGACTCCAAAGCCCGGCGGCGGCAGTGACCGGGTGTTCCAGGTCGTCGCCGAGCCCCGCCGTACGGGCCAGTGCGACGGCCTCGGGTCGTCGGTTGAGCAGCGATTCGGCACCCTCGTCGATCGGAAGCCCGGCTACCTCGGCCACCCTGAGGTGACCCCCGACGACGCTGCCCTTCTCCACGACAGTGACGCGCACAGCGCCGCGCCCGGCTTGGCAGACCAGGTAGGCAGCGGCGAGCCCGCTGATCCCGCTACCGACCACGACGACGTGGCGTGGTTGCCGGCCGTAACTCATCCGGACACTCTGTCAGCCCGCCCAAGCCGGGTCCCGTTCGTGACTCCCCGATGCTCAATCGGCGGCGTGAACCGTCTCGACCACGCGTGCCAGGACATCCGGGTCGGTAGAGGGCAGGACGCCGTGGCCGAGGTTGAACACGTGACCTTGCGCAGCCCGTCCCTCGGTGATGACCCGGCGCACCTCCCGTTCGACAACGGGCCAGCCCGCACCGAGCACAGCCGGATCGAGGTTGCCTTGCAGCGGCTTCCCTGGCACCCGCCGAGCCGCCTCGTCGAGCGGCACTCGCCAGTCGACCCCGACGACCTCCGCTCCGGCGGCACCCATCAGCGCGAGCAGCTCACCAGTACCGACCCCGAAATGGATGCGTGGCACGCCCAGGTCGGCGACGGCTGACAGCACGGAGGTGCTGTGCGGCAGCGCGAACCTCCGGTACTCGGCCGCGGAAAGCGCGCCGGCCCAGGAGTCGAAGAGTTGCACTGCCGTGGCCCCAGCGACGACTTGCACGCGTAGGAAAGCCCCGGAGATCGCGGCGATCCTGGCCAGCAGGTCGTGCCAGAGATCTGGGTCTGCATGCATGAGCGCCTTAGTCCGCTCGTGGGTCCGCGACGGACCGCCTTCCACCAGATAAGACGCCAGCGTGAAGGGTGCGCCGGCAAAGCCGATCAGTGGTGTCGTCCCCAGTTCGCCGACCAGTGCGGCGACGGCGTCGCTGATGTACGGGACGTCGGTTGGCTGCAGCGGGCGGAGCAGCTCCAGATCAGCCCGAGTTCGGATGGGCTGCGCCAGGACCGGCCCGACTCCGGGCTCGATGTCGACGCCGATACCCACCGCTCGCAACGGCACGACGATGTCGGAGAACAGGATCGCGGCGTCGACGCCATATCGGCGTACGGGTTGAAGGGTCAGCTCGACGATCGTCTCTGTCCGACTGCAGGCCTCGAGCATCGGCACGCCGTTGCGGATCTTCCGGTATTCGGGTAACGATCGGCCGGCCTGACGCATGAACCACACCGGTGGGCGATCCAGGACCTCACCCCGGCAGGCACGCAGCAGCGGCTCGGTGGTCACCGATCGATCTTCGCACGGGCGTGCCGTGCCCCCGGCCGCGGACGGCCCGCCGTAGGCTGCCGGGGTGGCACGGAGCAACGGGCCGGACCGCACGGAGCCCGACATTCCCGCCGCCTTCCTGCAGGCGGTCGACACCCTGCGCTCGGCGCGGATGCGGGCCGAGGTCGCGGTCGATCTCACACCGCCGCCCAGGCGGCTGGCGCCGCACGCGTTCGCGCTCACCGCGGAGGTCGCCGGCGACGCCGCGTCCGGTCGCCTGGTGCTCCTCCACGACCCGCTGGGCCAAGAGGCGTGGCACGGCCAGTTCCGGCTGGTCACGTACATCAGGGCCGCGGTCGAGACGGAGATGGCGACCGATCCGTTCGTTCTGGGGGTCGGCTGGGCGTGGCTGACGGAGGCACTGGCCGGACGTGGGGCCCCCTATACCGCCGCGAGCGGCACGGTCACCCGGGTGGCCTCGGAGTCGTTCGGCGCGATGGCCGGAGAACCACCAACGGCGGAGATCGAGATACGAGCATCATGGACACCGCTCGATCCGGACTTGTCCCTGCATGCCCTGGCCTGGGGCGACGTGCTGACTCTGGCCGCGGGCCTGACCCCACTGCCGGCCGGCGTCGTGGCGATACCCTCGCCACGAGGCGGCCCGGAGCGGTGAGCGAGCCACCGGTTCTCCTGGTCGAACCCCGCGACGGTCTGCCGACGGTCGTCGCCGATACCGCCGCACTTGCCGAGACCATCGCAGCCTTCGCCGCGGGCCACGGACCGGTCGGCGTGGATGCTGAACGGGCATCCGGCTACCGCTACACGCACCGCGCGTACCTGGTCCAGCTGCGCCGGGCCGGTGCGGGAACGGCGCTGATCGACCCGCTCGCCTGCCCTGACCTATCCAGTCTGGGCACAGCCATCGCCAATGCGGAGTGGGTGCTACATGCCGCCAACCAAGACCTGCCCTGCCTGGCCGACCTCGGTATGCGACCGACCCTGCTGTTCGACACTGAGCTCGCCGGGCGGCTGCTCGGCTATCCACGAGTCGGTCTGGCGCCGTTGGTCGAGACCGTCCTCGGCTACGCCCTGGAGAAAGGCCACGCGGCAGCGGACTGGTCGACGCGTCCGCTACCCGAGCCGTGGATCCGGTATGCCGCTCTCGACGTCGAACTGCTGATCGAGCTGCGCGACGTTCTGCACGAGCAGCTGACGGTGGCCGGGAAGCTGGAATGGGCCGACGAGGAGTTCGCCGCACTGACGGTGTTCAACCCGCCCGAGGCGCGGAGCGAGCCGTGGCGCCGCACGTCGGGACTACACCGGGTCAGAGATCGGCGGCGCCTCGCCGCGGTGCGTGAGCTGTGGCTCGAACGTGACCGGTTGGCTCATCGGCGTGACCTGGCACCTGGACGGGTCCTGCCCGATGCCGCGATCGTCGAGGCCGCGCTGGCGATGCCGGCGAGCCCGGCCGAGCTCGCCACCTTGCCGGTGTTCCGGGGGCGGGCGCAGCGCCGGGAGGCCGAACGGTGGGCCCGAGCGATCGACCGGGCGCGCCGCGCAACCGACCGCGACCTGCCCATCCTGACCATGCGATACGACGGCCCACCACCGGCCAGGTCTTGGCCGTCGAGGGATCCCGCGGCGGCCGCCCGGCTGGCTGCGGCCAGAGCCGCGGTGGGGACCGTGGCCGAGACGCATGGGCTCCCGGTCGAAAACCTGCTGACCCCGGAGACGTTACGACGGGCCGCATGGTCGCCGCCCGACCCGCCGACTCCTGATGCACTTGCGACCGCGTTCCGGGAACGCGGCGCCCGCGACTGGCAGGTCCGGCTCACGGCCGGCCCCGTCAGCGCGGCCTTCGCCAGCGTTGCGATGGGCTGACGCTTACTCCGACGCAGAACCCGAGCCCGACCCCGAGCCCGACCCCGAGCCGGAACCACTGTCGGTGCCGGTGTCCGCACCGTCGTCTGCACAGCCGGCCAGACCGAGTGCGAGTACGGCGATGGCGGCGGCGATCCGGGAGGTCACTGTCTTCGACGACCGTGTCATGGCACGAGGATCCTTTCAATCGATCGACTAACGGCGGGTGCTGACCGGCGACGCACCGAGCGCGCGCCGAGCCAAAGCAAAACCAGGACGATGACGGTCCAGGCAAGGTGGAGCTGCCAGAAACCGGGCCCCTGTTCGCGGTAGTCCGGAAACAGCGGCCGGAGAATCTGGTAGAGCGGGTCGTGGACACCGTCGAACGACCCGACCCAGGTGACATGGCCGGCCCAGCCATCAACCAGCAGGGCCGCGTAGTGCGCCACGCCGATCAACGCCAAAGCAGCGGCAACCGGCTGCAGCCACGGCACGATCCGGCCCACCCACCACAGCACCACCAGCGCTGCAATCGGCACCACCGCGACGACCTGGCGACCGGGCCACCAGAACCCGTGCATGGTCAGTGCCCACCAGGTCGCCACGGTCCAGCCCGCAAGCAACGGGGCGAGTGCGGCCGCGCGGACGAAGCCCGGCGCAGCCCGGCCCCGCAATGCGACCAGTGCGCCCACCGCCGGCACGGCCAGCAGCCACGCCGGCTGCCAGGCGACCAGCCCATACGCCCGGTCGCTCAGCAGTGCGACCAGGCGCAGCGAGCGGCCGACGTAGTCCGGCTCGACGCCGATCACCGAGAACTCGCCGGTCTGCACAAAGTGATCACCGGTCGCGTAGACGGTCCAGCCACCCCATAGCAACCGATGGGCGACGAGGTACACGACGCCCGACAACGCCAAGGAGGCGGCCAGCCAGACCGCTGCGCGCCGTTGTTCACGTACCAGGCGGACCAGGGCGACAACCGCCAGGGCCGCCGCCACCGGGAGGTATTTCGCCCCCAGCCACGGCAGGGCGGTCAGCGCGACGACCAACGCGATGAGGTCATGCCGTCGCAGCGGTCCGGTGGTGAGCGCAACGCCGACCAGCAGCGCGAGCGCAGCCGGGATCTCCGGATAGACCTGTTGCCCGTATACGGCAAGCGGTGCCGACGCACCCGCCAGCGCGGTGCCGATGCCGGCGACCGTGACCGGCACCTCGAACCGGCGCACCGCGACCCACACGAGCAACGCCGCGAGAGCGCCGGCGAGGAAGGACAGCGTGATCTTGGCGCCGACCCAGCCGAGGAGCCCGACGGGCGCAGCAAGGATCAGCGGGAGCAGCGGATCGTGCGGGCTCAGCTGCCGGCCGTCCGCGAGCACGCGGGTCTGGACCGGAAGTTCGGCGTCGAAGAAGTCGCGATACCGCCGGTCGGCGAGCTCGTCGCTGATGTCGAGATTCCCGTCCTCCCACAGCGAGATCGCTGTCAGCAGGTACTGCGGTTCGTCGACGGCGGCATGCCCGCCGTCGGTGGCTCGCACACCGATGCCCAGCAGGGCAGCGGCGATCGTCACGACCGCTGCGGCCGTCATCGCAATCCGCAGCCTGGTCACGCGACGTACTCCGACCGTCGGGCGCCAACGATCCTGGCCGCGACGTCGCGCAGGTCCGTGCACAGCTGCAGGCCGGTCAGCTCCCGGAGCCGGCTCGGATCGGCCCAGGTATCGGACACCTCGTCGGTCGCCGCCGGCACGACGTCCACGACTGGATCGACGCCGACGGCCGCCGCCACCGCCTCGATCGCCTGAGCCAGCGCGCGCGGCCGGCCAGTACCGATGTTGACGATCCCGGCCGACCCGAGGAGAGCAGTAATGGCACGAGCCACGTCCCGGACGTCGGTGAAGTCCCGGGTCCGATGCACGCCACCCAGCACGCGCAATGGCCGGCCGGCCCGCGCCGCTTCGACCCAGCGCGAGAGCGCCATGTCGGGGCGTTGTCCCTCGCCGACGGCCGTGAACGGCCGCGCGACCACCGTCGGCCCACCGGTGTCGAGGCGAGTAGCGCAGACGCGCTCGGCGCTGACCTTGCTCTCCGCGTAACCACCCATCGGCTGAAGAGGATCGTCCTCACGGCTGGCCCGGCCGAACCGCGCACCGCCGTAGACCGATGACGACGAGACGACGACCAACGGGACGACGGCCGGCGTATCCGCGAGAACAGCCCTCGTGGCGTCGACGTTATCCCGCCGTCGGCGATGGGCGATGTCGGGCCGACGGTCCCGGACACCGGGGCAGCCGGCCAAGTGGATCACAGCGTCCGCGCTGCGGAGTGCGGCTAGCACTTCGGGATCCCGGTCATTGAGGTCAGCCTGGATGCTCCGCACCCATTTTCGTCGGGCTACGGGCAGCCGGTCGACCCCGACCACGCGCTCCCCAGCGCGCAACAGCTGCGTCACGACGGCGTCGCCGACGAAACCGGCGGCACCCGTGACCACAACTGCCATCGTGCCGGCGCCCCTTCCAAGTGAGGTAAGCCTTACCAAACGAGAGGAGAGGCTAGCCTTACCCGCCATGAGACGGAAGGGTCACCTCGTGGTGCGTCTCGCCGGACTGGCTCTTGGCGGCGCCATGGTGGTGGGGTCCCTGGTCTATCTTGCGGGCATGGTCGAGGCGAATGCCCTCGGCCAGGTCGCTCGAGCAGTGCTCGCCGACCCGCTCGGACTCGGGATCGCATTAACGGCATACGGCTCCGCGTTCGCGCTCAGGGCATGGGCGTGGCGGCTCACCCTGCCAGGGATCCGCGGGGGGCAGGCATGGTCGGCGATGCACGTCGCGTTGCTGGGGAACCACGTCCTGCCATTGCGGTTGGGCGAGCCGATGCGCGTCACCAGCGTGCTGCGGCGTACCGCACTGCCGGCAGGACCGGTGACGGCGTCGGCCGTCACCCTCAGGGCCGCTGATGTTCTTACCGTCCTCGCGCTCGCAGCGATCTCCGCACCCACCATGCTGGCCGAGGCCGGTCTGTGGGTGCTCGGAGCGGTCGGGCTGGTGCTCGTGGTCGCGGCAGCCGCCGTCGGCTGGCTGCATCGCGTGCGGGCAGCTGAAACAGCGGTGCGGCTTCCCGGCGGTCGCGCCCTGGCAGCCACCGGTGGGGCGTGGGTGCTCGAGGCTGCCGTGGTGTGGGAGATCGCCACAGTCTCCGGTGTGCCGCTGACCGCGTGGGAGGCGATCGCCGTGACCGCCGCAACCATCGCAGCACAGACCATTGCTGTGACGCCCGGTGGATTCGGCAGCTACGAGGCGGCTGCGACTGCTGCGATGGTTGCCGTCGGCGTTCCGGCCGGCGCGGCCTTCGCCGTGGCGTTGACCACTCATGCCGTGAAGACCGGATACGCATTTCTCGCCGGCAGCCATGCGTTGATGTGGCCGGCGCCCACGTACTGGGGCCGGTTCCGGCTGCCCCGAACCCTGCCCGCCCGACCAGTTTCCCGTCCGGCCGCGGCCGACGCTCCCGTCGTTGCGGTGATCCCGGTGCACAACGAGGAGGCGACGATTGCCGACGTCGTGCGCGGACTGCCTCCGACCGTGCGCAACCGGCGGGTGATCGCGCTGGTCGTGGACGACGGCTCCAGCGACCGCTCGGCAGAATGCGCTCGCGCCGCCGGCGCAGCAATCGTCACGCAGCCAGAGAACCTGGGCCTCGGTGCCGCCGTACGTCGAGGACTCGCCGAGGCGTGTGCCCTCTCCCCCGCTGCCGTCGTCTACCTCGACGCAGACCTCGAGTACGACCCTGCCGAGCTGCCGTTGCTGACTGCGCCTGTGCTAGCCGGATCCGCCGACTACGTCGTCGGATCGCGGTTCACCGGCCAGATCCGCCGCATGCTGCCGCATCGGCGCGTCGGCAACCTGGCCCTCACCCGGTGGGTTCGATGGATGACTCGGCAGCACATCACCGACGGTCAGAGTGGCTACCGAGCCTTCTCCGCGCGAGCTGCTGCGGAGGCCGAGATCATCCACGACTACAACTATGCGCAGGTGCTGACACTGGACCTACTGGGAAAGGGTTTTCGCTACCGGGAAGTGCCGATCAGTTATGCCTTCCGGTCGACCGGGACATCCTTCGTGCGGCTTGGTCGCTATCTGCGCCGGATCATTCCCGCCGTACACCGTGAGCTGAACACGTCAGTCCTCGACGACATGCCGGTCGAAGCGCTGCCGGGCGGCGGTCCACGCGTAGCGGTCGAACCGGCCGTCGTCGCGTAGGGCGTCGACTGCGTCGTACGCCATTATCAGCGCATGATGGGTGTTGTCGTGCGCGAACAGCCCTTGCCGGCCGAACGTCACCACCCGGCGCAGCATCCGGGCCCAGTTGTCCACACCTGCGAGGTCGTTCTCGAAGCCGACGCGGTAGACCGGGTAGACCTGACCCAACCGGCGACTCTCGACGTGCAAGCGGTCGACGGCGGGCAGTCCGGTGCGGGCGAGTGCCTCGTCGACCACGTCGCCGAGTGACTCGTCGTCGAGCCCCCATACCTCGTCGGTCATCGCACAGGGGATCTCGGCGCACAAGACGGACCGATCGGTGGGATCGTCGGCGCTGTCCCGATAGTTGGCGGGCTCGGAGATGCGGGTGATCGGCGTTTCCCGGCCGGGGATGTAGTGGGCATCGAATGACGTCCAGCGGCCGCCCGGATGGACGACGTACACCAGCAGCATGGCGCGGAAACGTAGCCGGGCAGCAGATTCGATGTCGGCCAAAGACGGCGCCGGGCGAGCGATTCTAGCGAGGACTGGCAGCGGAAGGGTGGAGAACGCGTAGCCAGCCGAAATCGTGTCACCGTCCTGGGTTCCGACCACGACCTCGTTTTCGAAGACGCGGACACTGTCGACCTCGGCCTCGAGCCTGATCTCCGCGCCCGCGGCGGAGGCGGAGTCGGCGAGCGCCTCGACGATCTGCCCGAAGCCTCGGCGCGGATAGTAAAAGAACCTCCCGGAACCGTCGCCGCGGCGACCGCCGACGACGCGGGCCGCGATCTTCCACGCCGTGTCGGCGGACACGCGTCGGCGCGCTTGAACGCTGCTGATCTTGTTGCCGGGAAGGCCCCACAGTTTTTCCGCATACGGCGCATACACGGAGTTGTAGAGGGTTGGCCCGAGGCCCGCCTTCAGAACGCCGGCGTACGTGTCGTTCTTCGGCCGGCGAAAGGGCGAAGTCACCGATTCTCCGGCCACCTTCGCGACCATGGAGGGAGGGAGCTCCCGGGTCAGCTCGCCTGCTTGCAACGGGAATCCGATCCACCGTCCCTCGATCCGCAGCCGTCCGTTGCGTGGGCGGGTTTGCAGGTCCGGTCCGAGCATGCTTCGAAGGTCGGCGATCAGCCGAGGTGGGGTCGACGGATGCAGGCGGTGGGAGCCGTGATCGACGCGCTGTCCCGCTACCTCGAAGGAGCCGGCCAGGCCACCCACCCGATCGGCCCGCTCGAGCAGGGTGACCTTCAGCCCTCGGCGGGCAGCACGCCAGGCGGCGGCAAGCCCGGCCGGCCCGGCGCCGAGGACGACGAGATCCTGAGAGCCGTTCATGGATGAGTGTCGACCCTATCGCCGCGTCGCAGGTCCAGCCGCTGGTTGACGATCTTCACCGCGTGTCGCCCGGCGCGGGCTGCCCGAGACACCCGTCTAGCCTGGCCCGGTGGCTGCCTCGACCCGGATGGTCCACGACGTCCGCGCCGCGCTCGCCGCTGCCGCGGATCCGGCCAAGGCAGCGCCCATGCAGGCCTACATGAAGTCCACTATGCCGAATCTTGGCGTTCAGAAACCCACCCGGGTCGCCGCGTTGCGGTCGGTGCTGCGTGGTCACTCCCTTCCGGATCGGCGTACCTGGGAGGACACCATCCGGCTGCTGTGGGACGAAGCCACGTACCGCGAGGAGCGCTACGCCGCCACCGACCTGGCGCGCTACCGCACATACCGTGAGTGGGCCACCGACCCGGCCGCATTGGAGCTTTACGGGCACATGATCGTCACCGGCGCGTGGTGGGACCACGTCGACGAAGTGGCGATCAGGCTGGTCGGGCCGCTCCTGCGGGCACACCCTGAACACGTCGGTGCCGCAATGCGGCGCTGGTCTCGCGATCCGAACCGGTGGCGTCGTCGAGCCTCGATCATCTGCCAGATCGGCTCGCGCGACGCGACCGACACGGCGCTGTTGGCGGAATGCATCCTCGCCAACGTCGACGACGCCGACTTCTTCCTACGCAAGGGCGTCGGCTGGGCCCTGCGCGAGCATGCGAAGACCGATCCGGACTGGGTTCGCTCGTTCACCACGTCGTACCGGGGCCGACTGTCCCCGCTGTCGCTGCGTGAAGCAACCCGCACCCTGGCGCCCTCCTGAACAATCATCGACGCCGCCTTCAGCTGATTTCGCGCCCGGGGAGAAGAGGGCCCTTAGGCTGCACCCAAAGGGGAGAGATATGAGAAAGTGGATCACGGGCGGGTGCAGTCTGGTGCTGCTCGGTTGCGTCGGCGGAAGCGTTGCCAGTGGTGCTCCTCAAGGTTTTTGGGGTGCCCGGGCAGATGTTCTGATCGTGCGAGCGATGGCGGCCGACGCCGCTGCCGGGAAAACGAGTAAGAACCGCCTGGACATTGGCCTGCTTGCGGCGGCCATCGGCCAGAGACAGGGTTTCGAATCGGCCAACGCCGACCATTACCTGGATCGTCTGTTGGCTGTGCAACTCGCCAATGGAGGCTTCGGACTCCCGTATTCCTTCGACTCCTGGGGTGACGGTCGAGTCACTCCCGTCGGGCAGCGCACACGATCTCGATGTATCAGGCCGGACTGGCCTTGCTGCCTGCCTACGAGGCAGGCGTGCCCGGTGTCGAAGTTGCGCTCGACCGGATGGTCACCAAGCTCGCGTCGATGCCGTTCGTGACCGTCAAGCCCGGCAAGTGCATGTCTTACTCGGATCACCCTTACGACTACACCTACGGCTACTGCGCCAACAACGTCAATGCTGTCGCCGCGGATCTGCTGTTCCGCGCTCACCAGGCCGGCTTCGGCGTCGATCCCTCGTGGTCAGTTGCGGCTTTCACCCAGTACGAGGCGGCAGCCGCCAACCCAATCTGGCGCAACTGGACGTACTCGAATGCGTCGTCTCGAGCTCAGGACCCGGCACATATGGCAGTGACGATCAGGGCACTCATGAGTGTGGCTCCCGGCATTGCTGACAACTTCGTCAAATACAACCTGCGGGTCACCGGCAGTGATTGGCGTTGGCCCTACGCTCATGCCTGGCTGACTCCAGCCAACTGTGCTCTCGGTGAACAATGGAAGGACTCATTCGACGCCTGGACCGAAACGCTCAGCAATACGTCGGACTTCGAACTCCTTTCCGAAGCAGCTTATGCAGCGTCCGAAGCCGCCCATGCCTGCGACTGACCGGCAGCGGACAACAACTCGACGTGGCAACGCGTAACCTGGCCGGAGTTACCGACGAGTAGCATCGATCGCGACACCCAAGGGAGGGGCCGTGCCGCGTACCAGCCGCGATCTTCGTGACGTCGTCTTCCTCGACGGCGTGCGCACCCCGTTCGGCAAGGCTGGACCCAAGGGCATGTACTACGAAACCCGGGCCGACGACCTCGTCGTCAAGTGCATCCGCGAGCTGCTGCGCCGCAACCCGACGCTGCCACCAGACCGCGTGGACGAGGTCGCCGTGGCTGCCACCACCCAGGTCGGGGACCAGGGGCTGACCATCGGCCGGACGGCGGCACTGCTCGCAGGCCTGCCGAGATCCGTGCCCGGTTATGCCATCGACCGGATGTGCGCCGGGGCCATGACAGCAGTGACGACAACGGCGGCCGGCATTGCGTTCGGTGCCTACGACGTGGTCATCGCTGCCGGGGTGGAGCACATGGGCCACCATCCGATAGGCGAGGGTGTCGACCCGAATCCCCGGTTCCTCGCGGAAAAGCTGGTCGACCCGTCCGCTCTCGTCATGGGCCAGACGGCGGAGAACCTGCACGACCGGTTTCCCCATCTCACCAAGGAGCGAGCCGACGCATTCGCCGCGGCAAGTCAGGCCAAGCTGGCCAAGGCGTACGCCGACGGCAAGGTGCAGCCCGACCTGGTGCCCGTCGCCACCCGCAGCGCTGAACGCGGGTGGGGCCTCGCGACCGCTGACGAGCCGCCGCGGCCAGGAACGACCGTCGAGGACCTGGCCGAGCTGAAGACACCGTTCCGGCCGCACGGCAAGGTCACCGCCGGCAACTCGGCGGGTCTGAACGACGGCGCGACCGCGTGCCTGCTCGCCGCGGCCGACATTGCGGCAGAGCTGGGGATGACTCCACGGATGCGGCTTGTCACCTACGCATTCGCCGGCGTCGAGCCGGAGTTCATGGGGGTCGGACCGATCCCCGCCACGGACAGGGCACTCGCCCGGGCCGGGCTGTCGATCGACGACGTCGGCCTGATCGAGATCAACGAGGCGTTCGCCGTCCAGGTCCTCGCGTTTCTCGATCACTACGGGATCGCCGACGACGACCCGCGAGTCAACCCCTTCGGGGGCGCGATCGCGCTCGGCCATCCGCTGGCGTCGTCGGGGGTGCGGCTGATGAACCAGCTGGCGCGGTCGTTCGAGGACCACCCCGAGGTCCGGTACGGCATCACCACGATGTGCGTCGGGATCGGGATGGGCGGCACTGTCGTCTGGGAGAACCCGCGGCACGCGCACCACGGCAGCAAGGCGGCCGCCTGATGACCACGATCGAGACCGTCGACTTCCCTGCCGAGGTCGTCACCAAGGCCTTGGTCCGGTTCGTCGAGCTTCCACTTCAGGCCGGAAAGGCGGCGCTGATCACCCTCGACAACGGACACGACCACACCAAACCGAACACCCTCGGGCTGGCCAGCGTTGGAGAACTCGATCGGTCGATCACCAAGGCGTACGCCGAGCCTGGCGTGGTCGCGGTCTGCGTCACCGGCAAGCCCTTCATCCTCGCCGCCGGCGCCGACCTCAAGGGCATGGCGCTGGTGACCGACCAGAAGCTCGCGGCCGATGCCGCTCGGCTCGGACACCGTGTGTTCGGTCGGTTGGGCGACGGCCCGGTTCCGACGTTCGCATTCATCAACGGCCTGGCCCTCGGCGGCGGCTTGGAAGTGGCCCTGCACTGCGCCTACCGGACAGTGCACGCAGCTGCGCCCGGGATCGGCTTCCCGGAGACCTTCCTCGGCCTGGTTCCGGGGTGGGGGGGAGCGTGGTTGTTGCCCAACCTGGTCGGCGCTGACCGCGCCGTGACCGTGATCATCGAGAATGCCCTGAACCAGAATCGGATGCTCACCGGTCCACAGGCGGCCGAACTGGGCATCGCCGACGTCGTGTTCGATGGCTCGGACTTCCTCGAGCAGTCATTGCGCTGGGCGGCGCAGGTCGTCCGTGGCGATGTCGTCGTCGAACGCGGCGTCGACCGAGACGAGCAGGCGTGGGAGGCAGCCGTCGCGCGCGGGCGGGAGTTCGTGGACGCCAAAATCCACGGGGCAGCTCCCGCTCCGTACCGGGCGCTCGAGCTGATCTCGTTGGCGCGAACAGCCAGTCGCGAAGACGGATTCGCCGCTGAAGACGAAGCCGACGGTGAGCTGATCATGAGCGAGGAGTTCCGGGCCAGCGTGTACGCCTTCGACCTCGTGCAGCGGCGCGCCAAGCGTCCCGTGGGCGCGCCCGACCGCCAGCTCGCTCGGGCTGTGACGAAGGTGGGCATCGTCGGCGCGGGCCTGATGGCCAGCCAGCTCGGGTTGCTCTTCGTTCGCCGGCTGGAAGTTCCGGTGGTGCTCACGGACCTAGATCAGGAGCGGGTGGACAAGGGTGTCGGCTCCATCCATGCCGAGATCGGGAAGTTGCGGGCGAAGGGCCGGCTGTCGACCGAGCAGGCCACCAGGCTCACGGCGCTGGTCACCGGCAGCACCGACGTCGCCAGCTTTGCCGACGCCGACTTCGTTCTCGAGGCCGTGTACGAGGACATGAAGGTCAAGCAGGAGGTGCTCGCCGAGCTCGAAACCGTGGTCGCGCCGGAGTGCGTGCTCGCCACCAACACGTCGGCGCTGTCGGTCACCCAAATGGCCGCGAACCTCGCCCACCCTGAGCGCGTCGTTGGTTTCCATTTCTTCAACCCAGTTGCCGTCCTGCCGCTCGTGGAGGTCGTCCGTGCCGAGCGAACCGATGACGTGGCACTCGCCACCGCCTTCGCGGTCGGCCGCTCCCTGCAGAAGTCCTGCGTCCTGGTGAAAGACGCGCCGGCATTCGTCGTTAACCGGGTGCTCACCAGGTTCATCGGCGAGATCACCCGGACAGTCGACGATGGCACACCGGTCCAGGTGGCCGACCGCGCGACCGAACCCCTGGGTCTGCCGATGTCGCCGTTCCTGATCCTCCAGCTCGTCGGCCCCGCCGTCGCCTTGCACGCGGCCGAGACCCTGCACGAGGTGTTCCCCGACCGGTTCACCGTGTCGGAGAACCTGCGCCGGCTGGTTGCCTCGGGCCGGTCCCATTTCCTGTCCTGGGACGAGCAAGGCCGGTCCGACCTCGACGACCAGGCGAAGGCGCTGTTCGAGCAGGGCAGGGTGGTGCGATCCGAGCAGGAGGTCCGGGAAACGGCGCTGACGGCGGTCGCCCAGGAGATCCGGCTCATCCTGGACGACGGCGTGGTCGCGGAGCCGCAGGACGTGGACCAGTGCTTGCTCCTTGGCGCGGGCTGGCCGTTCCACCTCGGTGGTATTACGCCGTACCTGGACCGCACCGGGATCTCCGAGCGCGCGACGGGCCGACGGTTCCTTCCGCTGGGTGTCGCCAGTGTGGCGCGGCCCTGACCTACCCGGGCAACTCACGTTTCTCGGTTGCAGCGGCGGGCACTCCGGGGGCCTCGCCCTGGACCCGGCGATAGGTCATCACCGCCGCGATGATCACGCCGGTCACCGGGATGGCCAGGAAAAGCCCGACCAATCCAAAGGCCGAAGCCGCCGCGGTGGTCAGCAACAGCATGACCAGCGGATGGAAGCTCAGTGCACGTGACAGCAACAGCGGCGAGAGGACGTTGCCCTCCAACTGCTGGACCGCAAGCACGATCAGCAGCGTCCACAGGGCTGTCACCCACCCGCCGGTGAACAGCGCGACCAGGACCGCGACCGCGCCCGCGATGGTCGCCCCGACCAGCGGGATATAGGCCAGGACGAACGTCAGCGCCCCGATCGGAACGGCGAGCGGCACGTCCAGGATCGTCAGGCCGATGCCGATCAGGAGCCCGTCGACGATGCCGGTCAGCGTTGACGCGTAGAACCAGTTGCCGGCGGCATTCATCGACGCCTGGAAGGCGGCAGTTGCCGGCCGCCGGCGATCGACCGTCAACGTGGAGACGAACTGGGCCCACAGCCGATCGCCGCTGGACAGCGCGAAGATAGCGAAGAAGGTGGCAATGAGCAGCACGGTGAGGACGTTGCCGACAACCGACAGCCCCGTGGCGAGGCCGGTGCCGAGGCTCCCGACATAGTCGCCGACTGACGACTGGAGCTCGTCGAGGACGTCCTGGACTGCCGCGGTGTCCAGTCCGAAGGGCCGGCCGCTGCGGATCCATTCGAGGATGTCTGCGAACGCACCGCTCACCGCGTCGGCGAGTCGCGGGCTGCTTTGCACCACCTGGGACACGACGAACACGAGCAGCCCGACGAACAACGCGAGAAAGCCGACGACGCACAGGATCGCCGCAATCGCCTGCGGCACCCGCCGGGCGCGCAGCCACTTGACCGCCGGCCAGAGCAGGGACACCTCAGCGAAGCCCAGGACCACTGCCATCGAGATGAACCGCACCTGCAGGGCCAGCCAGATCGCCGCAGCGATGGCCAGTCCGAGGACGAGCAGCCGCCCAGCGATGGCGGCCTGACGGTCCAGCCAGGCCGGCACGCGTTCGCCGCCGGCCGGCGGCGTCGTCGTCGTCGTCACAACGCGAACCTAGCTGTCGTGGGTGCAGAGTCTTCCGCCCCCACGCGGACGGTCATCGGGAATCGTCAGGCAGCGTGGCCATGTCGTCGTCTGATGGAGCATCGAGGGCCGCGACCAGGCCAGCGATCTCGCGTGCCAAGTCCTGACCGGTCAGCCCGACCTCCGCGAGAAGTGCCGGGCGCTTCCCGTGCTGCAGGAAGCGCTGCGGGATCCCGAAGTCGCGCACCGGGACCGTCACTCCGGCATCGCGGAGCTCCTGAGCGATCGCGGCGCCCACACCGCCGACCCGGCCGTTGTCCTCGACGGTGACGACCAGTCTGTGGCGACGCGCCAATGTGACGAGCGTCCGGTTGATGGGTTTCACCCAGCGTGGGTCGACGACGGTGACGCCGACACCGTGGGCAGCCAGCCGGTCGGCAATGTCGACGCCGACTTCGGCCATTGCTCCGACCGAGATCACCAGCACGTCGCTCGGGCCGGACCGGGCGAGCACATCGCAACCGCCCGCACGATCGACGGCGGGTAGATCCGGCCCGACGACACCCTTGGGGAAACGGACCACCGTCGGAGCGTCGGTGACGTCGAGAGCCTCGTTGAACAGTTCGACCAGGGTTGCGCCGTCGCGGGGTGCGGCGATGCGCATTCCCGGTACCGCCTGCAGGATCGACAGGTCCCACATGCCGTTGTGCGAAGGGCCGTCGTCGCCGGTTATGCCTGCCCGGTCGAGAACGAACGTCACCGCGCATTCGTGCAGGGCGACGTCCATGAGCACCTGATCGAAGGCCCGGTTCAGGAACGTCGCGTACACGGCGACGACCGGGTGCATGCCGGCCAACGCCAGGCCAGCAGCGGAGGTCACGGCATGCTGCTCGGCGATGCCTACGTCGAAGCACCGGTCGGGGAACGCGCGGGCGAAGGCGTCGAGCCCGGTCGGGCCGAGCATGGCGGCGGTGATCGCGACGACGCCGGGCCGCTCCCGGCCGGCGACGACCAGCGCGTCAGTGAACACCTCGGTCCACGTACGCCTGGGCCGTGACGACGGCTTTCCGGTGTCCGGATCGAACGGCGCCGGTGGGCTGTGCATCTGGTCGGCGACGTCACGCACAGCGTGCTCGTAGCCGAAACCCTTCTGGGTGGCGCAGTGAACGATGACGGGCGCCCGGAAGCGCTTGGCCCGAACAAGGGCTTGCTCGACCGCGTCCCGGTCGTGCCCGTCGACCGGGCCGATGTACTTCAGCCCGAGGTCCTCGAACAGTCCCTGCGGGGCCAGCACGTCTTTGAGGCCCTTCTTGATCCCGTGCAGCGCGTCGAACAGCGGCTGACCGACGAGGGGGGTGTGTGTGAGCGACCTCTTGATCAGGTCCAGCACCCGCTCGTAGCGAGGGTTGGTCCGCAGTCCGGCCAAGTGGTCGGCGACGCCCCCCACGGTGGGTGCGTAGGAACGTCCGTTGTCGTTCACGACGATGACCACTGGACGCGCGGGCCGCTCGCCGGGCAGTCCCTTAGGGCCACCAGCGATGTTGTTCAGCGCCTCCCAGGCCATCCCACCGGTCAGCGCGCCGTCGCCGACCACGGCCACGACCGTGCGCTCCCGCTCCCCGCGGATCGCGAACCCCTTCGAGAGGCCGTCGGCATAAGACAGCGCGGTGGACGCGTGCGAGTTCTCGATCCAGTCGTGTTCGCTCTCCGACCGGCTCGGATAACCGGAGAGTCCGCCCTGCTGGCGCAACGTCGGGAAGCTGTCGCGCCGCCCGGTGAGCAGCTTGTGCACATAGGCCTGGTGGCCGGTGTCGAACAGGATCGGATCACGCGGCGAGTCGAACACCCGGTGCAGGGCGATCGTCAGCTCGACCGTACCGAGGTTGGGGCCCAGGTGACCTCCGGTACGGCTGCACGTCAGCACCAGGACGTCGCGGATCTCGGCTGCGAGCGCCGTCAGTTCGTCGTCGCTGAGGCGGCGCAGATCACGGGGTTCCCGGACGTTCTCGAGAACACCCACCGGTTCGCCCTCCTCGATGACAGCTCAAACCGGAGTGTAGTTGGCGAGTCAGCAACAGAACCGGCCGCGTGCCTTCCCAAGCCGACGCCGACTCCAGTGGCACAGTGGGGGTGACGAACGACGGGAGAGGAGACGATGTGGTGGCGGATCTTGCTTCCGAGACCGACATCGGAGGTTCCCGGGCGGGTACCCGGCGAGCCCACCGCACCCTGGGTGCACTGATCGGCGCTGTGGGCGCTCTCGGCGTGGCTGCCAGCGCATACCTCGACTGGTTCGCCGGGCAGATGCCCACCGAGATCCCGCTGCAGCGGCTCTTCGACACCGAGGTCAGCGGTACTGCTGGAACGTACTGGACCTCGATGGCGGCACCGCTCGCGCTGGCTGGCATCATCGGCGTGCTTGGTGGCGTATTGCGCTCACGGCTGGTCATTACCATCGCCGGCCTGCTCGGCCTCTCGACGCTGGTGCTCTGGATCCTCCTGCAGGCCATCGACCTGTCTCCCGAAGACCTGCACGCGAGCGACTACGAAGTGGGCCTGTGGGTCTGCGTGGCGAGCTTGGTCGTTCTCATCGGCGGCGTCCTGCTCATGGGCAGTCCTCCGGTCGAGGAGTCGCCAGCGCCCGATGACGCTGGCGACCAGCAGCACCACCCGTCCACCGATAGCTGAGGTTCCCCTGACTGAGGCTAGAGCAGGCTGCGCAGCACGTACTGCATGATCCCGCCGTGCCGGTAGTACTCGGCTTCGCCCGGCGTGTCGATCCGCAGCACTGCATCGAATTCGATGTCGTCGGCCCGCACGTGCACGGTTGCCGGCGTCGATCCGTCGTTGAGCGCCGTCACACCGGTGATCCCGAAGGTCTCCTCCCCCGTGAGCCCGAGCGAGTCGGCGTTCTGGCCTCGGGGGTACTGCAATGGGAGCACGCCCATGCCGATCAGGTTCGACCGGTGGATTCGTTCGTACGACTCGGCGACGACCGCCCGGACGCCGAGCAAGGCGGTTCCCTTTGCCGCCCAGTCGCGCGACGAACCGGACCCGTATTCCTTGCCGGCGAGCACGACCAAAGGGATGCCGGCCGCGGCGTAGGACGTCGAGGCTTCGAAGACCGTGGTCACCGGAGTGTTATCCCTGGTGAAGTCGCGGGTGAACCCGCCCTCGGTGCCGGGAGCGATCTGGTTGCGCAGCCGGATGTTGGCGAACGTGCCGCGGATCATCACCTCGTGATTCCCCCGCCGCGATCCGTAGGAGTTGAAGTCCCGACGGGCCACTCCGCGCTCGGCAAGATACTCACCGGCCGGAGAGTCCGCCTTGATCGCGCCCGCCGGGCTGATGTGGTCGGTCGTCACCGAGTCGCCCAGCATGGCCAGCACCCGCGCACCGGCGATGTCCGTCACCGGTTCCGGTGTCACCGCCATGGTGTCGAAATAGGGCGGCTTCCGCACATAGGTCGAGTCGGGATCCCACTCGAACACGTCGCCCGAGGGAGTCGGGAGCGACTGCCACTGCTCGTCGCCGGCAAACACGTCGGCGTAATCGCGGGTGAACATCTCACTGGCGATCGCGCTCTCGACAACCTGCTCGATCTCGGCCGGGCTGGGCCAGAGATCGCGCAGGTAGACCGGCCGTCCCTCCGCGTCGATGTCGATCGGCTCGGTCGTGATGTCGAGGTCCATCGTGCCGGCCAGCGCGTACGCGACCACCAGCGGCGGGGAGGCGAGGTAGTTCATCTTCACGTCCGGGTTGATCCGGCCCTCGAAGTTGCGGTTGCCGGACAGCACGGCGACGACGGCGAGATCCTTTTCGGCGACGGCCACCGAGATTGCTTCGGGCAGCGGCCCGGAGTTACCGATGCAGGTGGTGCAGCCGTAGCCCACCAAGTGGAACCCGAGCTTCTCCAGGTACGGCGTCAAGCCGGCCCGCTCGTAGTAGTCCATGACGACCTTCGAGCCCGGCGCTAGTGTCGTCTTCACCCACGGTTTGCGGGCCAGGCCACGGTCGACAGCCTTCTTCGCCAGCAGCGCCGCACCGACCATGACGCTGGGGTTCGACGTGTTGGTGCACGAGGTGATCGCCGCGATGACCACGGCGCCGTGGTCGATCTCGGCCTCAGTGCCGTCGTCGAGCCGCACCCGGGTGGGGGTGGACGCACGGCCCTGGGCTCCTTCGGCGGCGCTCTCGATCTGCGGATGTGCGTCCTCGCCGCCGTTACCGGGATGCACCGCGACCGGGTCGCTCGCCGGGAAGGTGTCCTCGACTGCATGGTCGAGCTCGGTGTCCGGTCGGTCGTCGTGGTGCTCGACGTAGTCCCGCAGCGCGGTGCGGAATGCCCCTTTCGCGTCGGTGAGGGAGACCCGGTCCTGGGGCCGCTTGGGCCCGGCGATCGACGGCACGACCGTCGACAGGTCCAGCTCCAGACGCTCGGAGTACGTCGGCTCGGCCTGCGGGTCGTGCCAGAGCCCCTGCGCCTTGGCGTAGGTCTCAACCAGCGCGACCTGTTCGGCCGGGCGTCCGGTGAGCCTGAGATAGCGAATGGTTTCCTCGTCCAGCGGGAACGCCGCGATGGTCGACCCGTATTCGGGGCTCATGTTGCCGATCGTGGCGCGGTTTGCGAGCGGGACGGCCGAGACTCCGGGCCCGTAGAACTCGACGAACTTGCCCACCACACCGTGGTGGCGCAGCTGTTCGGTAATGGTGAGCACGAGGTCGGTGGCGGTCGCCCCGTCGGGAAGCTCACCGGACAGTTTGAACCCGACGACCCGCGGGATCAGCATGCTCACCGGCTGACCGAGCATGGCCGCCTCGGCCTCGATGCCACCCACGCCCCAGCCCACGACGCCGAGCCCGTTGACCATCGTGGTGTGGCTGTCCGTGCCGACACAGGTGTCGGGATAGGCGGCGGCGTCGCGGACCATCACTACCCGGGCCAGGTGTTCGATGTTGACCTGGTGCACGATGCCCGTGCCCGGCGGTACGACCTTGAAATCCTCGAATGCGGTCTGCCCCCAGCGTAGGAACTGGTAGCGCTCCCGGTTTCGCTCGTACTCGAGCTCGACGTTGCGGGCGAACGAGTCCGGTGCGCCGAACACGTCGGCGATGACCGAGTGGTCGATGACTAGCTCAGCCGGATTCAGCGGGTTGATCCGGGCCGGATCCCCGCCGAGCGCCGTCATGGCTTCACGCATGGTCGCGAGGTCCACCACTGCCGGCACGCCCGTGAAGTCCTGCATGATCACTCGCGCTGGGGTGAACTGGATCTCCACGCTGGGCTCGGCCGATGCGTCCCACTCGACCAGGCTGCGCACGTCGTCCGCGGTGATATTCGCACCGTCTTCGGTCCGCAGCAGGTTCTCCAGCAAGATCTTCAGGCTATACGGAAGCCGCGCGACGTCGCCAGCCGCGTCCAGGCGGTGAATCTCGTACGAGGCGTCGCCGACTTTCAGAGTGCCCTTCGCGCCGAACGTGTCCAGGCTCGTCACCGTTGCCACCGTCCTCTCGTCACCCTTGCCCAGATCCTTGCCCAGATTGGTCCGGCCGTCACCCAGACAGCCGGCCCGGCGCGCTGCCGGCGCGTCATCAGGGACTGACCGCGAGCACCAGGAAACCGGCGAACAGCGCCAGGTGCACTCCAGCTTGCAGCAGGGTCGCCCTTCCTGGCGTCACGGTGAGCACGCCGACAACCACCGTCAACGCGAACAGCACTGTCTGGGTCGCGCCCAGGCCGAGCAGAAGTAACGGGTCGAGCCAGATCGACGCCACTGCAATTGTCGGGATGGTGAGGCCGATGCTGGCCATTGCCGAGCCAAGGGCGAGGTTGAAACTGGTCTGTATCCGGTCGCGAAGTGCCGCGCGGACTGCCGCAAGCGTCTCCGGAAGCAGTACCAGCAGCGCGATCACCACGCCGACGACCGCAAGCGGTAGGCCGGCTGTACGAACGGCCTCCTCCACCGTCGGCGAGACGGTCTTGGCCAGGCCCACCACACCGATCAGCGCAATCAGCAGCAGCATGAGGCTCGCAACGGCGACCCGTGTTTCCGGCGGTGGGACGTGCTCGTCCGCTGTGGCCGGCCCGCCCTCGTCCGTGACCGGAAGGAAGTAGTCGCGGTGGCGGACTGTCTGGACGAAGACGAACAGGCCGTAAAGGGCGAACGACGCCACCGCCGCGTAGGCCAGCTGAGCCGAGGAGAACGTCGGGCCGGGTGTGCTCGTGGTGAACGTCGGCAGAACCAGGGTCATCGTCGCCAGCGCGGCCACCGTGGCGAGGGCTCCGCCGGTGCCCTCGGCGTTGAACACCGCAACCCGGCGGCGGAGAGTGGCGATCAGCAACGTGATCCCAACGATTCCGTTGATCGTGATCATCACGGCGGCGAAGACCGTGTCGCGGGCGAGTGCGCTCGCCTCCTCGTTGGCGGAGATCATGATAGTGACGATCAGCGCCACCTCGATCACCGTGACAGCGACGGCCAGGATCAGCGACCCGTACGGCTCACCGACCCGCAGGGCGACGACTTCGGCGTGATGAACCGCGGCCAGCACCGCGCCGGCAAGCAACGCGGCCGCCGCGACCAGGGCGGCGGGTCCGAGGTCGCGACCCCACGTGAGCACCAGGGCGAGCACCGCGAGGACGGGAACGAGGACCGGCCAGGACCGGAGAACACTCGCCGTCTGGGGCATCCGGGCCAGCCTGCCAGAGCCACGGTCATTCCCGTAGCCGCTGTTCCCGGTCCTCGCTCGTCACTCGATCTGAGGCAGGACCGTGTCCGCGACCAATGCCAGCTGGTCGAGGTCGTCGAGGTCGAGCAGCTGCAGGTAGACGGTGGACGCGCCGAGGTCGGCGAACTCACCGATTCGCTCGACGAGCTCGTTCGGTGTCCCACCCAGCCCGAACTCCCGCAGCTCGGCTGGGTTGCGGCCGATCGCGTCGGCACGCCGCGACACCTCTGCCTCGTCGCGGCCGCAGCAGACCGTCTGGGCCACCGACCAGCGCATCGAGGCCGCCGACCAACCAGCGTCGGCGCAGGCGGCTGCGACGCCCCGGAAGGCCGCGGAGATCTGCTCCTGGGTGGCGAAGGCCACGTTGTACTCGGCGGCGTACTCCGCTGCGAGCCGGGCCGAACGCTGTCGCCCGCTGCCGCCCATCACCATGGGCGGACGCGGCTGCTGGACCGGCTTCGGCAGGCCGGGCGAATTCACGACTGTGTAATGCGACCCGGTGTAGTCGAAGCGCTCGCCGACCGGCGTCTGCCAGAGACCGGTGATGATGGCGAGTTGTTCCTCGAGCATGCCGAAGCGTTCCCGGGCGGATGGGAACGGCAGCGCATACGCCGCGTGCTCTGCCGCGAACCAGCCGGCGCCAAGCCCCAGCTCTACCCGCCCACCGCTCATCTGATCAACCTGCGCGACCGAGATCGCCAGCACGCCAGGTGACCGGAAGGTGACCGGTGTTACCAGGGTGCCCAACCGAATACGCGAGGTCTCCCGGGCCAAAGCGCCGAGGGTGACCCACGAATCTGTAGGGCCAGGCAGTCCACCATTCATCGCCAGGTAGTGGTCGGAGCGGAAGAAGGCGTCGAACCCCAACGACTCCGCCGCCTGCGCGACGCGAAGTTGCTGATCGTAGCTCGCGCCTTCCTGCGGCTCGGTGAAGATCCTCAGCTTCACGGCGGACAGCCTGTCAGCTGGTGATTACTTCTGTGTGGACCGGTTGTTGCGCCGGCCGGCCGCGACCTCGCCGCGGCGGACGTCGCCGGGCGCTGACCGGGTGTCGTCCCTCTGCACGGCCTCCGAGGAGGATGCGAGCTGCCACGGCACACTGGTCACCATCACACCTGGGGTGAACAGCAGCCGGCCTTTGAGCCGCAGCGCGCTCTGGTTGTGCAGCAACTGCTCCCACCACCGGCCCACGATGTACTCCGGGATGTAGACCGTCACGACGTCACGTGGGCTCGACCGGCGAATGCCTTTGACGTAGTCGATGATCGGCCGGGTAATCTCCCGGTACGGCGAGTCGAGCACCTTCAACGGGACTGGCAGGTCGCGCCGGTCCCACTCCTCGGTGAGCGTCCTGGTCTCGTCAGGATCGACATTCACCGTCACGGCCTCCAGAACGTCCGGCCGAGCGGCCCGGGCGTAGGCCAGCGCACGCAACGTCGGTTTGTGAATCTTGGACACCAGCACGATGGAGTGCACACGCGAGGGCAGCAGTCCCGCCGCGGTGGAGCCGCCGGACTCGTCGACGGCCAACTCGGCACTGACGTTGTCGTAGTGCCGGCGGATACCACGCATCAGAAGGAACAGCACCGGCATCGCGACGAAGACGATCCACGCACCGTGGCTGAACTTCGTGATGGTGACGATGACGAGGACCGTCCCCGTCATCACCGCGCCGACCGTGTTGATCACCCGCGACCGAATGACCCGCGGCCGCTCCGCCGGCGGCAATGGTCCGCGGAGCACGGCGTTCCAGTGCCGGACCATGCCGGTCTGCCCGAGCGTGAACGCGGTGAAGACGCCCACGATGTACAGCTGGATCAGTCGGGTGACCGACGCGTCGAAGGCGAAGATCAGCAGCCCCGCGAAGACCGACAGCAGCACGATGCCGTTGCTGAACACCAGCCGGTCGCCGCGGGTGTGCAGTTGCCGTGGCGCGTAGCGGTGCTGAGCGAGAATGGAACCAAGTAGCGGAAACCCGTTGAAGGCCGTGTTCGCGGCAAGGACGAGGATGAGCGCTGCGGCCGCCTGGATGTAGTAGAAGGGCAGCGTCCCGTCGCCGAAGACCGCGGCTGCCACCTGTGCGATCACCGTCGGCTGGGGCGTCGTCTCACAGTCGAAGCCGACAAGGTCGCACGGGTTCTCCGTGTACCGGACGTGTGATATCAGCGCCAGCGCCGTGATGCCACTGAACATCACGATGGACAGCCCGCCCATCAACGCCAGGGTCGTCGCCGCGTTTTTGCTCTTCGGCTTCCGGAATGCCGGCACGCCGTTCGCGATCGCCTCCACTCCGGTCAGGGCGGTGCATCCAGATGCAAACGCACGAAGCACGAGGAAAACCACCGCGATTCCACCGAGCCCCGTCATCTCGGCTTCGACGCCGTACTGGGCACTCTCGGCCGTTGGAGGGTTGCCGAGAACGGTGCTGCCGAGGCCCCAGAGAATCATCGCGACGACGCCCGCAACGAACAGGTAGGTGGGTACGGCGAACGCGTTTCCGCTCTCCTTGATCCCGCGCAGGTTCATCGCCGCCAGAACCACGACCACCGCTATCGCGATGCCCACGCGGCGGTCACTCAGCGCGGGTACGGCCGAAATGAGGTTGTCGATACCCGCTGACACCGACACCGCGACGGTCAACACGTAGTCGACGAGCAGCGCGCTGGCCACGATCAGGCCTGCGTTGGATCCCAGGTTGGTCGCCGCCACCTCGTAGTCGCCACCGCCGGTTGGATAGGCGTGTACCAGCTGGCGGTAGGAGAGCACGACCACCACCAGCAGCACCACGACGGCGGCGGCGACCCATGGCGCCAAATAGAGATACGACAAGCCCGCCAGGGTCAAAATGACCAGGATTTCCTGGGTGGCATAGGTGACCGACGAGAGCGGGTCGCTCGCGAAGACCGGCAGCGCCACCCGTTTGGGAAGCAGCGTGTGGTCCAGCCGGCTACTGGCGAGCTTGCGCCCGATCAGCAGCCGGCGCGCGAAATCGGTAACGCTGGCCACGGTCGGAAATGCTATGTCCAGCATGTGCCGGTCGTCCGTGTAACGTCGTTGGGAGGTCACCTGCTGGGCGGCTCGCTGCCCACCACACGAAAGGAGCACCGTGCATGTCGTCATCATGGGCTGCGGGCGGGTCGGCTCGTCGCTCTCCCAGATCCTGGAGTCCCGGGGGCACACGGTAGCCGTGATCGACCAGAATCCCGACGCCTTTCGCCGCCTACCGGCGGGTTTCGAAGGGCGGACCGTGGCCGGGATCGGCTTCGACCGCGACGTTCTTCGGGAGGCCGGGATCGAACAGGCCGAGGCGTTCGCGGCGGTAAGCAGCGGTGACAACTCCAACATCCTCGCGGCCCGGGTCGCCCGGGAGACTTTCGGCGTCGAAAGCGTCGTTGCCCGTATCTACGATCCGGGTCGGGCGGCGGTGTACCAGCGACTGGGGATACCGACGGTGGCCACGGTGCGGTGGACTGCCGACCAGATGCTGCGCCGGCTGTTCCCCGAGGGTGCCGAGACCGAGTGGGTCGATCCGTCCGGCACCATCCGGTTGGCTGAGGTGCACGTGACCACCGAGTGGGTCGGACGCCCAGTATCGGCCCTGGAGGCCGCAGCCGGAGCCCGGGTCGCATTCCTGTCGCGGTTCGGCGACGGAATAGTGCCGGATGAGGACACAGTCGTCCAGGACGGTGACCTCGTACACGTGATCATGCGCATGGACGAGACCGAACGGATTGCCGAGGTCTTCCAGACCGCCCCGGAGGTCGAGGTCTGATGCGGGTAGCCATCGCTGGAGCGGGAAACGTCGGACGATCCATTGCCGCCGAACTGTTGCATAACGGCCACGAAGTGCTTCTCATCGACAGGGAGCCGAAGGCCATCCGAGCCGCGTCGGTGCCGGAGGCCGAGTGGCTGCTCGCCGACGCCTGCGAGCTGTCCCGGCTGGAGGAGGCAGCCCTCGAACGCTGCAATGTGGTGATCGCCGCTACCGGCGACGACAAGACCAACCTGGTCGTGTCGCTGCTGGCCAAGACCGAGTTCGGGGTCCCTCGCGTGGTGGCTCGGGTCAACCACCCGCAGAACGAGTGGCTGTTCAACGAATCCTGGGGGGTCGACGTCTCGGTGTCGACGCCCCGAATCATGAGCGCTCTGGTGGAGGAGGCGGTCAGCGTCGGTGACCTGGTTCGGCTGTTCACCTTCCGGCAGAACGAGGCGAACCTGGTGGAGCTCACCCTTCCGGATGACTCGCCCATCGTCGGCACCGCGATCGCCGATGTCGCCTGGCCGGTCGACACCACATTGGTGTCGGTGATCCGCGGCAAGCACGTGCACGCGCCATTGCCTGACCTGCCCCTCGAGGCGCACGACGAGCTGCTCTTCGTCGCCTCATCCGATCGGGAACAGCAGCTCGAGGACCTTCTTTCGCCACACGCCACACCCAGCCGTTGATGTGCTCCAGCTGAGTCAGGACGTCGCTTCCTGGGCACGCTCGGTGGCGTGGGCGCGGTACGCGGGTCGCACGATGAGCCACGACGCGTAGGCGACCAGGAGGAACAGCGGCCAGCTCATCACCAGCCGGGCCCCGGCGAGCCAGCCAAGCTGCTCATCGCCGGCCAGGTACAGCGGAACTTGAACGACGAGCCGCAGCGCGAACATGCCCGCCCACAGTGCGCTCGCCCGGGTGTAGGCGCGGGTCAGGTCCCGGTCGTTCCGCCAGGACATGCCCTGCCCGGAGACCAAGCCGACGAACACCCCGAGCAGCGGCCAGCGGACAAGGATGGAGACCAGGAAGGCCAGCCCGTACCCGAGATTGACCAACAGGCCCGGTAGGAAGACGTCTTCGGCCCGCCCGGTTCGAGCCGCGAGGAACGCGGCAATGCCAACACCGAGCAATCCGGCCAGGACATTCTGCAAGGGATCGCGCCTCAGCAGGCGAATGGCCGCGAGCACCACTCCAGCGGCGACGGCTACCCACAAGGACCGCATGAGGTCCCGGCCGAAGGCCGTATAGACCACCGTGAACAGTGCCAGCGGGAGGCCGGCATCGAGGAATGCGCCGGGCCCGAGCGCGGTCCGCAGCCGGAAGCGTTCGTCCGCGGTGATGGTGGTAAAGAGACTTGGTCGGGGTTCGGTCACGCCGCGCTCGCGGGCAGCAGGACGTAGTCGGGGTTGTACATGACCCGGCGTCCGTCGACCGTGGTCACCCGTCCATGGGCGACCAGCCCACGCCCGCAGTCGACACCCGCGATGCGCCGACGGCCCAGCCAGATCAGGGTGAGCACGTCGGATCCGTCGTAGAGCTCGGCCTCGAGCGCCGGGACACCCGCCCTCGGCTGCAGCGTGACCGTATGCAGGACTCCTCGAACCCGGGCCCGCTCGCGATCGCCGACCTGGGCCAGCGACACGCAGCCGGAAACCTCCGCATCCTTGCGGAGCGCCGCCGCGTCGATCTCGCTCTCCGACGACGCCCAGCGGGTCAGCGCCCGCCACATGCCCCGCGGGCCCGCACTTCCGTCGCTCACTCAGCCAGCGTACCCGTCGTGGGAGGCGGTTCGTGATGTGTCCGCTCCGGTGCTCTGAGGGCAATCACATCGCCCGGCGCCATCGGGCGGTCGCCACGCACGATGACGGTCTGCCTTACCACGCTGACCAGTCGGGCAAACGTCTTGGCATCGGTGATCGCGGTTCCGAGGAACGTTGCGCGGAGCATCCACCGCGGTCCGTCGATGCCGACGACCCGCGACGCCTGTACCGCCTTCTTGCCCTCCTGCGATGTCACGGGGACGACCACGCGAATCTCGGTCCCGAACGGCCCAGGGGCCTCCTCTGCGCTGCCTCCGCGACCGACGGCGTCGGCGGCGATCTGACTGCGGGTCTGCTCCCAGAGGCCAGAGCTGCGCGGCGCCGCCACTGCGATCATCGCGACGGCCGCGTCGGCATCGACGATCATCACACCGGTGCCTGTTCCGGACCGTTCGTCAACCTGGAGTTGAAGGCGCATGCCCTCCGCGGGGCGAACCAGCATGCCGCCGAGGTCGACCCGGCCGGTGTCCGCGCTCGCCAGGTCCATCTCGGCGCTGTCGAACGGCCCATCCGGGCGCGGTGTCTTCTCCGGCTGCTCGATCGGCTCTGGTTCCACCTCGGCGCTTGGCGCCTCGAGGCCGCTCGCGTCCGAGCCGCGCTGGCGACGCCGCCGGAACACCATCACGGTCTCCCCTCACGGCTAGCTGTCGTGAGGCCCGTGGACCCGTATCCGCTCTCACCTCGGGCGGAGGAAGGAAGTCGGCTGACTTCGCGGAACCGAGCCTGCTCCACCCGTTGGACGACGAGCTGCGCGATCCGATCCCCCCTGTGGAACACAACCGCCTCACGCAGGTCATGGTTGACAAGAACCACGGTGATCTCGCCGCGGTATCCGGCATCGACCGTTCCAGGCGTGTTGACGATGCTGACGCCAAGCCGGTGCGCCAGCCCGGATCGTGGGTGAACGAAGGCCGCGTACCCGTCCGGTAGGGCCAGCGCGATTCCGGTGCCCACCATCGCCCGTTCGCCGGGCCCGAGCGTCAGGTCGACCGTCGTCACCAGGTCCGCGCCGGCGTCTCCCGGGTGGGCGTAGGCCGGCAGCGGGATGGTGTTGTCCAGCCGAGTGACCAGGACATCGACCGGGACGGCCACGGGCCCCTCGCCTTCCCGGTCCACGAGCGTGACCCTACCTGCGCCCGGGCCGGGCGAAGGTGGGACCCTGCGCGGGTGAGGCAGTACCGCGAGCGGCTGCTGGTCCCGATGACGTGGTGGCTGGTTCCAGTGATGACCACCGCGTCGGTATGGCTCGCCGTCCAGCATGTGTACGGACCACGAGTGTCGGTACCCGTGGCGGCAGCCGTGCTGCTCCTCACCACCGCTGGACTGGTCGCATACGGGCGAGCAACGGTCGCCGTCGGCCCCGACGGCTTCGTCGCCGGCCGCGCGACCCTGCCACTGTGGGCCGTTGGCGAGATCACCGTCCTGGACGCAGCCGGCGCCAGAGCTGCCCGCGGAGCCGAAGCGGACCAACGGGCATTCTTCCTGATCCGGGGGTACGTCCCCGCAATGATCCGGGTGGTGGTCGACGACCCGGACGACCCGGTGCCGTACTGGCTGGTGTCGACCCGCCATCCGGAGGAGCTCGCCGCGGCGCTGTCGGCCGCCCGAGACACGGTTCGCTAGAAGTCACGCGGCGCAGTCGCGGCAGACGAGAACACCGTTGGTCTCGCGGGCCAGCTGGCTGCGGTGATGAACGAGAAAACACTGGGAACAGGTGAACTCGTCGGCCTGCCGGGGCAGTACCCGGACGGCCAGTTCCTCGTTGGATAGGTCGGCACCGGGCAGTTCCAGTGACTCGGCAAGCTCAGCCTCGTCGACGTCGACCATGCCCGAGATGGTGTCCATCCGGCGATTCTTGAGCTCCTCGATCGAGTCCTCGGACAGCTCGTCGTCGGTCTTTCGAGGGGCGTCGTAGTCGGTAGCCATTACGTCAGCCCCCTTCGTGGGCGGGTTGTCTATCTTCGCAGTCGGGTAGGACCGTGACCCTGCTAACGCATGGCGGCCGCCGGTTGTGCCCGAACTGCGGCGCGAATTCTGCCTCACCAGGACGCCGACGGGGGTAGCGCCTCGCCGGGCCGGCGAAGATCCTCCACGGGAGCAGACGGGTAGCGTTCGGGGTCGAGCCACCGTCCGGGCGCATCGACACAGGAGGCGTCGTGCTCGAGCTGGACCGGTTGTCGAAGCGATACGGCGACGTCGTCGCCCTCGACGACCTCTCCCTGACGGTAAGGCCTGGTCAGATGTACGGCTTCGTTGGCACCAACGGTGCTGGAAAGACCACCGCGATGCGCATCGTGCTCGGTGTGCTCGACGCCGATGCCGGAGAAGTCCGTTGGCAGGGGCAGCGGCTTGGTCCCGGTGTCCGCCGCGAGTTCGGATATATGCCTGAGGAGCGCGGCCTCTACCCGAAGATGCGTCTGCTCGAGCAGCTGGTGTTTCTCGCCAGGCTACGCGGGACGGCTGAGCCGGTGGCGACGAGATCCGCCCGCGCACTGCTGGACCGCTTCGGCCTGGCCGAGCGTGCCGGCGACCGGGTCGAGCAGCTTTCCTTGGGCAACCAGCAACGCGTCCAGCTCGCGGCCGCGCTCGTCCACGACCCGACCGTGCTGGTGCTGGACGAGCCGTTCAGCGGACTGGATCCGGTCGGCGTCGACTCCATGGCCACGATCCTGCGCGAACGGGTCGACACTGGTGCAGCGCTGGTGTTCTCGAGCCACCAGCTCGACCTCGTCGAGCGGCTGTGCGACGCCGTCGGTATCATCCGCGCCGGGCGGCTCGTCGCCGACGGAACGGTCGCGGAGTTGCGTGGCGTAACCAGCTCACGGCGATTCCGGGTTCAGGTCGGGGCCGCTCCCGGCTGGCCCGACCAACTCGCCGCCGCCGTTCGGGGTGCGACCGTCCTCGACCATGGCCGAGACGACGGGCCGGCCCTGTTCGAGTTGCCAGCCGGGACTGACGACCAGGTTCTGCTGGCCGCGGCCCAGCGGCTCGGCGCTGTCCACCAGTTCGGGACCGCCGAGCCCACCCTGGTCGAGCTGTTCCGCGAGGTCGTCTCCGAGGAACCCGAGTCCGACGATGCGGAGGCCGCCGCCTGATGTCGCGTGCGTTGTCCTTCCGCGAGGCCGTCCTCCTCGTCGCTCGCCGGGAGTTCATCCAGCGGGCCAGGGACCGGTCGTTCTTCGTCTCGACCGCTATCACCATCGGCATCATCGTGCTGGTGATCGTGTTCCCGAAGGCCCTCAACTTCGGCGCCGACGAATACACGGTCGCGTACGTCGGGCCGGATGGCCCAGCAATCCAGGCGGTCGCCGAGGACCAGGCCGAGCTCAGCGACCTCAGCCTGGTCGCCGTCGACGTGGCCGACGCCGAACAGGCCGAGCAGATGGTCCTCGCCGGCGACCTCAACGCCTACCTCGACGCGGACTCGGTCGTCGTCGAACGAGAGCTCGCGCCCCCCCTGCGGGCGGTGTTGGAAAACGCGCATAGCTCCGTCGCCGGCACCCGGGCACTCACCGACGCCGGGCTCGACCCGGAGCAGGTCGCGTCGGCGCTCGACACCGCGGAGCTGGAGACAGTCACCCTCGACCCGGCGGCGGACGAGCGAATCACCCGCGGCACGATCGCGTTCATCGGGGCGCTTGTCCTCTACGGCCAGCTGCTGGGATACGGCTTCTGGGTCGCGCTCGGCGTCGTCGAGGAGAAGTCCAGCCGGGTGGTCGAGGTTCTGCTGTCGGCGATTCCCGCGCGAGCACTGCTCGCCGGCAAGGTGCTCGGTATCGGCGTACTCGGGTTGGCCCAGTTGTTCGCGATCGCCGCAGTCTCGGTGGCCGCCGCCGCCCTCGTCGGCTCCATTGCCTTCGAGGCGTCGATGCTGCAACCGATACTGCTCGTCCTTGGTTGGTTCGTCCTCGGCTACATCGCCTACGCCTGCCTTTCCGCGGCCGCGGCCGCGCGGGTGTCCCGGCAGGAGGAGCTGCAGAACGCCACCACGCCGCTGACCATGCTCGCGATGGTGTCCTTTTTCGCCAGCTTCTTCGTCTTCTTCAACACCAGCGGAACCGGACCGCTGGTCGTCTCGGTGATACCGCCGGTCAGCGCGCTGGCCATGCCAATCCGGATGGCGCGGGGGGATGCCGCGCTGTGGGACATCGGACTCGCGTTGGTCCTCATGCTCGGGCTCATCGCCGCCCTGATCGTCGTCTCCGGCCGGGTCTACGAGGGTGCGGTGCTGCGAATGGGCGCGAAGGTGCCCCTCGCCGAGGCCTGGCGGTCCGGCCGACGCGTCCGGTCCTGACGCTTCGAGTGCGCAGCCGCCATGATCCGCCTGCGTTGGCTTCAGCGTCCTCAGTCGCGGTCGGGTTCCAGTGGTTCCAGCAGGTCGTGCAGGGCGGGGAAAAGAGCCGGTCCGGCCGCGATCACCAGGTCCGGTCCGGCGGCGCGTCCGCTGATTCCGGCGACGACCGCACCGGCCTCTTCCGCGATCAGGCACCCCGCGGCCAGGTCCCAGGCGGCAAGTCCACGCTCGTAGTAACCGTCGACGAGTCCGCTGGCAACCGCGCAGAGGTCGAGTGACGC
Organism: Jiangellaceae bacterium; assembly: GCA_035697245.1. Lineage (GTDB taxonomy): Bacteria > Actinomycetota > Actinomycetes > Jiangellales > Jiangellaceae > JACVRX01. The sequence continues at coordinate 35,800 of DASSDH010000264.1, read as the reverse complement.
GGCACCGGCCCGTCGGATGTCACGGACCTTTGGTAGGACGTGCCGCAGAACATCCGCCTGTCGCGCGCGCCGGCGCGCGTCGTACCCGAATCCCGTGGCGATCAGCGCGCGATCGAGACGGTCGCATCCCGACTCGCGTATTGACCGGCCGTCGAGAACGGCTCCCCGGCCGCGGATCGCCGTCCACGTCTGGCCGCTGGTCGGATTGTGCACGACCCCGGCGACCGTCGCGCCGTCGACCTGGGCCGCTATCGACACCGCATACTCGGGCAAGCCGTAGAGGTAGTTGACGGTGCCGTCGATCGGATCGACCACCCAGACGACACCGGAGCGCCCCGCGACTGACCCGCCCTCCTCTCCCAGCAGCCCGTCGTCGGGCCGTGCGGCCAGCAGTCGATCCCGGATCAGCGCCTCGGCGGCCGTGTCGGCGTCGGTGACGACATCGGTAGGGGTCGACTTGGTCGCCGCCACAGCCATCCGCTCGACGGCAGAACGCCGGTCCCGAATGAGCCGGCCGGCGTCGTCGGCGACCGTGACCGCCAGGCCGAGCAGCGCCGATTCGTCCGGGGTCATGCCACTATCCCGCACACGGCGGCCCGGGGACCGCGCGGATTCGGGCAGCAACCCGCTGGGCACACGTCGTGCGATGGCCCCGGCGGACCGACGCTTGCCCTTTCGACTGGTTCCCCTCGCTCGATCGCAGCGCGCTCGAGGAGGAGGTCGACGATCGCCGCGATAAACGACGGATGCGTTCCCGCCGTCGCCGCCCGAGCAGCGGGCAGGCCGAGTTCGCGTGCGGTGCCGCGCGCCTCGGTATCCAGGTCGAAGGCGACCTCCATGTGATCGGACACGAAGCCGATCGGCGCGAGGACGACACCGGCGACACCTGGCGCGAGCGACTTGAGCTGGTCGTTCACGTCGGGTTCGAGCCACGGCTCCCGGGGGGAACCGCTTCGCGAGCAGTACGCCAGGTCGAACTCGAACCGCATTCCAGTCCGCCGCTCGACCTCGGCGGTTACGGCAGCTGCAACGGCTTGGTGCTGCTCCACGTAGGCGCCGCCTTCGGGCCCGGACGTCTCTGCCATCGCGACCGGAATCGAATGCGTGACGAACACCAGTCGGGCGGCATCAGCGGCGCCAGCCGGGAGGTCGCCGAGTGCACCAACCACGCCGTCAGCGTTCGCCTGGATGAAGCCCGGGTGATCGAAGCAGTGCCGGAGCCGATCCAATGCTGGCGCCGCAGGTCCGACTGCGGCCACCGCGACGGCAAGGTCTTCCCGGTACTGCCGGCAGCCCGAATAGGAGGCGTAGGCACTCGTCACGAAGACCGCGGCGCGGCGGATGCCGTCGTCGCGCATCCGGGCCAACTCGTCGGCAAGGTATGGCTCCCAGTTGCGGTTTCCCCAGTAGACGGGCAATGAGGCGCCTACCTGCTCGAGCTCGTACTGCAGGGCGGCAACCAGGGCGCGATTCTGGCCGTTGATCGGGCTGCGCCCCCCCATGGCGAAGTAGTGACCGGCCACGTCGACGAGCCGGCCAGCTGGGATATCCCGGCCTCGAGTGACGTTCTCGAGGAAGGGCATGACGTCGGCCGGCCGGTTCGGTCCGCCGAAGGAAACCACCAGTAGCGCCTGGTAGGGGTCGACGGACCGCCCAGGATTGCTCACCCACCGATCCTGTCATCACGGCATGCGAGGCTGGCGACGTGCTCGGGCCATACGTCGAGGTTTTGCGCCCGCGCGGTGCCATTGCCTTTTCCGCCAGCGGGTTGGTTGCCCGGCTGCCGATGTCGATGCTGGGTATCAGCATCGTCCTCGCCGTGTCGGCGGAGAGTGGGTCGTACGGGCGGGCGGGTCTGGTGGCCGCCGCGGCCCTTCTCGCTCAGGCTGCCGTTGCTCCGTTCCAGGCGCGGATCGCCGACCAGTTCGGCCAAGGACGGATGCTTCGCCCGGTCCTGGCGATGCACGGCCTGAGTCTCGCGCTGTTCATCGCGCTTCTGGACAACGGTCCACTTGCCGCGCTTCTCCTGACGGCCAGCCTGGCCGGAGCGACGCTGCCGAGCTTCGGCGCCATGGTTCGGGCCCGATGGGCACGTCTCTACAGTGGCTCGCCACTGCTGCACACGGCCTATGCGCTCGAGAGCGTCCTCGACGAGGTCGTGTTCGTCGTGGGACCTGTGATCGCCACTGTGCTGGCCACCAGCCTGCATCCCGCGTCCGGGCTTGCCTGCACTCTGCTACTCACCGTTGGCGGTGGGCTGTTGTTCGCCGCCCAGCGGAGCACCGAACCGCCGCCGCAGCCTCGGACTCCACACGTCGTGGCTGATCGACTCCCGGTGCCGTCGCTGGGGTGGATCGTGCTGACGTTCGCATTCATGGGCGGCATCTTCGGCAGTGTGGAAGTCGTCACAGTCGCGTTCACCGACGCGGCCGGAACGATCGAGCTGTCCGGGCCGCTGCTCGCGATCTACGCGCTTGGCAGCCTGGTGTCCGGACTGGTGGTGGGCGCGGCTCGGGTGCGATCCGGGCCACGGCGACGATTCGTTGTGGGCCAAGCCCTGATGGCAGCGACTCTGTTGCCGTTGCCGATCGTCGGGCCGGTCGCAGTGCTCGCTGCCGTCTTGTTCGTCGCTGGGCTCGCCATCTCTCCGACCCTGATCGCCGGGTTCTCGCTGGTAGAGGCAGTGGTTCCGCCCAGCCGGCTCACCGAGGGCTTCGCCTGGATCTCGACCGCACTCAACATCGGTGTCTCCGCCGGCGCTGCGGTGTCCGGACGAATCGTCGACGGGTATGGCGCCTCATCCGCGTACCTCGTCGCCATCGCCTTCGGAGTCTCCGCCGCTGCGGCGTGTGTGCTCGGAGCGTTCGTCGACCGACGTAGGCCAGATCGGGCTCGGGAGGGTACGCCGCGGTGACCAGCCGGCCCGCGCAGTGGACCAATTGGGGACGGACCTTTTCGTACCGTCCCACCCGCATGGTGAAACCGGCTGACGCGGCCGAGGTGGTTGCGGTCATGGCGACGGCACGCCGCGACGGGTTGCGGATCAAGCCGTTGGGATCAGGACACAGTTTCTCCCCGCTAACGGTCACCGACGGCGTGCAGGTCCGCCTCGATCGGCTCACTGGTCTTGTCGGTACCGATATCGATTCCGCCAGCGGCGAGGGCACGGTGACCGTCGGGGCCGGAACAACGCTGCGGGCTCTCAATGCCGAACTCGCGCGGCGTGGGCTCGGACTGGCCAACATGGGCGACATCGACGTCCAGACCGTGTCCGGGGCAATCGCCACCGGCACCCACGGTTCGGGTCGGGCCTCCGCGAGCCTGTCCGCGCTGGTTGTCGCCCTGGAGATCGCGCTTCCGGACGGTTCGCTGGTGCGATGCTCGGCAGCCCACGAACCCGACCTGTTTTGTGCCGGCCAGCTCGGTCTCGGCGCGCTCGGCATCGTGACCTCAGTGACCTTCCGCGTGGAACGCGCCTTCCGGTTACACGCCGTCGAGGCGCCCGGAAGTCTGGACGACCTGCTCGAGCGCTTCGACGAGTACGCCGCGAGTGAGCACCTGGACGTGCACTGGTTGCCGTTCACCGATGCCGTGTTGATCAAGCACTACCGCCGGACCGACGAGCCGATGCGGCCGTTGCCCAAACTCGTAGCGTGGTGGACGGATGTCGTCGAGAACGCCGGAGTTGAACTCGTCCAGCGAGTCGCCAGAGCCGCCCCCCGTTACGCGCCGTTCGTGAACACCGTCGCGGCGCGGCTGATCTCGGCTCGTGACTACGTCGACGCCGCGCCATCGGTCTTCGTCAGCGTTCGCCGGGTGCACTTTCACGAGATGGAGTACGCCCTGCCGCGCCGGGTCGCCGTCGCCGCGATCCGTGAGTTCCGGCGACTGACCATCCGGGGTCCTTGGCGGATCGCGTTCCCGGTGCAGGTGCGTCTCGCACCGGCCGACGACATCTGGCTGTCGGGCGCCTACGACCGCGAGACGGTGTACGTCGCCTGTCATGCCTTCCCACGGACCGACTATCGGGGCTGGTTCGCCGCCGCCGAGGAACTGTTCGTGTCCTACGGCGGCCGGCCGCACTGGGGCAAGCTGCACACCCGCGATGTCGGCGACCTCGAGCACGCCTTTCCGCGGATGTCCGAATTCCGGGCGGTCAGGAACCAGGTCGATCCCGACCGGCTGATGGACAACGACTATCTCCGCCAAGTCCTCGGCGACTGACGTTTCGCCGAATGATTCCCGCCTCCCCCGGCATGGCGGCTTGGTCCAAGGGCTGCCGCGGGTCACGATGGGCGCAGTCGTGCACGGGAGGTTCGGGGATGCGGGAGCTGCGACTGGTCGCGGTGAGCGATGACGGCACCCGCCTCATCCTCCGCCCCGAAGGCGACGATGCCCCGATGGCTCTTCCCGTCGACGAACGACTACACGCCGCGATGCGTGGCGACCGCGCACGCCTGGGGCAATTGGAGATCCAAATGGACAGCCAGGTGCGCCCCCGCGACATCCAAGCCCGAATTCGTGGCGGTGAGAGCGTCGAGTCGGTGGCGGCCGCCGCAGCCGTGCCGCTGGACCGTGTGCTGCGCTACGCCGGCCCAGTGCTGGCCGAGCGCGAGTACGTGGCCGGCCGAGCTCGCCAGGCGACCGTACGACGAGTCGGCGGCGACGGGCCGACGCCGACCCTCGAGGATGCAGTGGCCCGTTGGGTCGCCGGCAACGACGTCGACCCGGAACTGGTGCAGTGGGATGCCTGGCGCCGCGACGACGGGCGATGGCAGGTGAGCGCCACCTGGCCAGACGGGTCGGACGACGAGGGGGCACGATTCGCCTTCGATCCGGCTGGCCGTTCGGTGGCGCCCGACGACGACCGGGCTCGGGCCGTTGCCGGTGAACGGCCACCCGAGCCGGTCATTCAGCCCGGGCCGACTCGGTTGTCGGTGGTCGCCGGCGTCAGGACCGACGAGCTGCCCGATGCCGACCCGTTCGACGATGTCGAGGATGGCTCCGATCTCACCACGCAGGTGGTGATCGTCACTGATCGACCAGTTGACGTCGATTTCGGCGATGAGCCCGAACCCGGCGAGGTCGATGCGGCCGATGAAGAGCCGACCGGGCCGATTCCGGTCACGGCCAGGCGATACCGCCGCGGCGAGCGTCGGCGCCCGAACGGATCCGGGCGACTCGACGACACCACGAGCGAACGACTGCGGCTCACCGACATCGCCAACCGCGTCGAGATCGACGATCAGCCCGAGGGAATGCCGTCGACGCCGAGCCCGGCACCTGACTCGCGGGTGGGCGAACCAGCCGCGAGGTCCGAACGCGTGGGTTCAGCGCGGTCCCGTCGGCCGAGCGTGCCCAGCTGGGACGAGATCATGTTCGGTCGCCGGCGTAAGCCGGACTGACCCCACGACAACAGACCAGCCCGCAGGTATCACGAGGCGGGCTGCCTGCTCTGTAGGAGTGGATGCACCAGCATCCCGCGGTCAGGGAACCCCCGGCCGTGTCGTGACCAGACGAACGGCGTGGGGGTCAACGTGACGTCTCGACGACCCGTCGCAGTTCGATCCAAACACGACGCGGGCCAGATCTCCGACCGTGAGCGGGCCTTTCGTAGGGACCGCGTCGTCTCGATCTCGGCGGCCACGTGGCGACGGCGGGGGCGTCGAACCCTCGTCCGGCCGGTGTAGAGGGGCAGGGCCGATGAGATCGGTGACAACGGGGGGTGACGGGTGCGGGTTCGGCACACGCTGCTGCCGGGAACGCGAGATGTTCGGGGGCCGGCATCCGTCACCGACGACATCCACGGCCTGGCCTACCGCGACCAGTAGGGTCGTTCCGTGGCCGACCCATCGACGAGCGACCTGGTCCGGGACGCTGCCGGTGGAGATCAGGGCGCCTGGAACCAGCTGGTCGATCGGTACTCACGTTTGGTCTGGGCGGTGGCACGCGGGCATCGGCTCGCCCACGCGGACTCCGCGGACGTCTTCCAGACCACCTGGCTGCGGTTGGTCGAGCATCTCGGCCGGCTGCGCGACCCGGAACAACTGGCCGGTTGGCTGTCGACCACGGCTCGGCATGAGAGCCTTCGCGTTCTCCGGCTCGGCCGGCGGGAACGCCCCGACGACGACATCGCCGGCGCCCGTGAGTCCAACGACCCGGGTGATGCCGGGCCGGAGACGGCGCTGCTCGCCAGCGAGGAGCGCGCATCGGTCGGGGCCGCCTATACCCGGCTGTCTGAGCGCTGCCAAGGCCTCCTTCGCCTGGTCGTCGCCGAACCCGGGCTGTCGTATGCGAACGTGGCACGAGCCCTCGGCATCCCGGTTGGCAGCATCGGCCCGACTCGCGGGCGTTGCTTGGAGCAACTTCGCCGCCTGCTCGACGAGCAAGCCGCGATTACCTGAGGCAGGAGAGTGACGATGTCCGACTTCGATCCTGCCGACCGTGAGCTCCTTGCGCAGGTGCGCGAGATGTTCGACGAGGCCGACCCGGTTCCGGAGTTCCTCCTCGACGCCGCGCGAGCCACCTTCAGTTGGCGAACGATCGACGCCGAGCTGGCCGAGCTTACGAACGACTCGTTACTCGAGGGTGCTGCCGTGCGCGCTGCCAGGGTTCCCCGCCTGCTCACCTTCACTGCCGATGTCGCCACTCTCGTCATCGAGGTCGCAGAGCACGTGCGAGGTGCGGGGATCGGGCGGCGGTTGCTCGGTCAGATTCTGAGCCCTCGACCCGCCGAGGTCGATGTCCGGCATGCGGCAGGCACCTGGTCGGTCACCGCCGACGAGTTCGGCCGGTTCCGGGTCGAGGAGGTTCCACCAGGGCCGATCAGCCTCGCCTGCCGGTTCGGCGGCGCAACCCAGCCGCAGCTCGTCACCAGCTGGGTCACCATCTGACGCTGTTCACGCCAGGACGACGCCAGGTTTACCTGCTGACCAGAAGTGGCACGAGCATCTCGTCGGCGGTGAGCGCTCCGTGCAAGCCCACCAGGGTGGCCTCGAGCGGGAAGACGCTGCGCATCTCGACCGCGCAGTCGCCGCCCACGGCTGCGACGACATCGCCAATTCGGTCCAGGACTCGTCCTTCAACCGCGCCGAACCAATCCGCCGCGATCGCCTCGTCGCGGGAAAGCACCGTGGCCCGACCCCCCAGCACCGTCTGCCAGGCGGCCCGGACGTCGGCGGCGGCCCCCGGCTCGGCGTACACGTGGCGGAACCGGGCCTCGCCACCGACCAGGGCGACGCCTTCCCGGAGTGCGGGAAGGTCGTCGACGTCGACGCGGGCGGCAGGATCGACGTCGACCATGCCGTGGTCTGCAGTGACGACCAACGTGGTGCCGCCGGGCAGCGCTTCGGCCAGCTCTTCGACGAACCGGTCGACCATCACCAGCTGGTGCCGCCAGGCGGCTGATTCGCAGCCGGCGTGATGCCCGGTCACGTCCAGATCGCCGTCGTAGACATAAACAAGCGACGGCTCGGCCTCCGCGGCGAGCGCTGCAGCGGCCACCCGCTCCCCCAGACTGTCGGCTCCGCTGAAGCCAGGGCTGCGCAGCCCGGCCGCTGTGAGCCCCGATTTCCTGAACCGGCGCTGACCGACCACGGTGACCGCCACCCCGGCTCGGCCCGCCCGCTCGAACACGGTCGGATGCGGCTGGTACGCAGCCGGATCGACCGACGGGTCCCACTTGAGGGCATTCAGCAGTGCCGTCCGGCCCGGGATCCGGGTCGTGTACCCGAACACACCGTGTCGTCCGGGTGGGAGCCCGGTGCCAAAGCTGGTGAGGCTCGTCGCTGTCGTCGTCGGGCTCCCAACCGTGATGGGACGCCCGGTTAGCGAAGCCAGGAACGGCGCCTGGGCCGGGTGGGCACGCAACAGGTTCCACCCCAGGCCGTCGACCAGCAGCACGCAGCACCGCCGGGCAGGGGGTAGGCCTAGCGTGTCGTGCTCACCTGGAACATTCAATGCCCCCAGAACGGACGGCAACAGCTCGGCCAGGGACGCCTCGCCGTACCGGGGCAGGACCAGTCCGTCCGACGGCGAAGCCGCCGTCACTGCACGCGCACCGGCGCCCGCGGTACTCGGACGGTAGCTGCCGACAGCGTGCGCGCGAAGTCGAGCATGTCCTCGATACGCCGGGCGCCTTCGGCGGCCTCACTCATCCGCAGGGAGAAGTCGTCAGAGGTCAGCGACCCGCTGTACCCGTGATCGGCCTCGCACTCCGGATCGCCGCAGCCCGCGGGCTCGAGGTCGACCCGGCTCATCGCCCCCCACCCGACGGTCAACACCACCTCGCGGACCGGGTCGCCGCTGTTGTACGAGGCCGGTGAGGTGACGGTCCGGCTCACGACCACGGACGAGATGCGGTCGAGCGGCACTGCCTCGGTGGACGTCGTGGCGTATGGCAGCGGGTGCGACTCGTCGGAGGGGTATTCGTCGGTGTGTCCCACGACGAGGCGAGTGGGGGTGAGCACCAGCACGCTGCAATGGCGCCGGATCTCGTCGCGGTCGAAATGCGGCTCGTGGTGGACGATGAAAGACAGGGGAGGCTCGCCGGCCAACGCGGTTCGCAGCGCGTCCTCGACCAGCGCCGGGTAATAGCCCGCCTGCTGAATGGCTTGTCGTAGCCCTTCGTGGATGCCGGTGTTTGGCATGTCGTCCATCCTTGCACGGCCGACACCCAGGACCGCGTCGCGCCAGGTCAGTCAGTCAGCCGCCGGGCGTACCAGTCCGTCCGGGCGGCGGTCGGCGCCACCCGGGCTGAGGCGTTCACCACCGCGAGTCCACGTTCAGCCACCAGCACCGGATCCAAGTCGAGCTCGGCAAGCTCCGGCAGGTCGTCGGTCAGCTTGGCGACCCGATGCACCAGGTCGGCTACAGCGTCGAGGTCGGCTTCTACGCCACCGTGGTACCCAAGAAGCAGCGGCGCGGACTTGGGCTCGCGGATCATCTCGACGGCGTCTACGTCGGTGAGCGGAGGGATTCGGTAGGACCGGTCGCCCAACAGCTCGGTCGTGACACCAGAAACACCAAAGGAGACAACCGGTCCGAACAGCGGGTCCTCTGCAGCCCTGACGGCGACCGGAACGCCAGTCGTCGCCATCGGTTGGACGACGAATCCGGCCTCAGCCGGGTGCGCGACCGTCCGCTCCATGGTCGCCCAGGCGTCGCGCATCTCCGCGGCGTTGTCGATGTGGCGCCAGACATCGGCGAGGTCGGGCCGGTGCCGTAGCTGCGGCGCCGTGGCCTTGAGGACGACGTCCCAGCCCAGCCGCTCCCCCACCTCGACGGCATCGTCGACCGTCTTCGCCGGCACCATCTCCAGCAGCATGATGCCGTAGCTCGCCAACAACTGGCGCAGGTGAGGCATTGCCAACGCTGACCCCGCCGGCTCGGCGGCGAGCGCGTCGGCGACGATCTGCCGAGCCAAGGCGGTGTCACAGCCAGCCACGTCCGGGACCTGGCCGTGCGGTCGGTTGCGCCACAACGCATACGAGGTGACGTGGGCAAGCGCCGCAGCGGCCTCCTCCGGCGACGGATAGGACGGAACCGAGCCGCGGGCTGGTGCGCCGCTGGGGTCGAGGACGCGGAGCGCCTCTGGCACTCCCCCGCTGCCGAGGAACGTCGTGACAATGGGCTTCGGGCTGCGCGCGGCGACGGCAGCGAGCACGCGTGCGACGACCACGGCGCGACTGGACACGATCGTCGGGGCGAACACCACGATCACCGAGTCCACGACCGGGTCGTCGATCAGCCCGGCCAGGGCGCGCTCGAAGTCGGCCGCGGATGCGGCGGGGCCGAGGTCGACCGGGTCGCCGATGATCTGCAGACCGGCGCTCGTCGCCGCATCCGCCGCCAGCAGGCCGAGGGAGTCGGAGTTGCCGACGACGGCCACCCGGCGGCCCGCCGGCAGCGGTTGGAAGGCGAGTACCTGAGCGACGTCGAACATCTCCGCGAGGTTGTCCACCTGGATGACACCGGACTGCCGGAACATCGCGTCCAGGGCGGCCGCCGGCGCCTTTGGCAGCCGCACGGTGTGACCGACCGGGATGCCCTGGGTCGACCGGCCACTCTTCACCGCGACCACGGGCTTCACCGTGGCTACCCGCCGCGCCAGTCGGGCGAACTTGCGTGGGTTGCCAAGCGACTCCAGGTAGAGCAGCACCACCGCCGTGGCGGGATCGTCCTGCCAATACTGGAGCAGGTCATTGCCGGAGACGTCGGCGCGATTGCCAGCGGACACGAAGGTCGACAGGCCCAAACCCCGAGTCGCGACCGACTCCAGAATGGCGACCCCGAGGGCGCCCGACTGGGAGAAGAAGCCCACCCGTCCGGCCGTGGGCACGACCGGGGCCATGGAGGCGTTGAGAGAGAACTTGGGATCGTTGTTCACGACGCCGAGGCAGTTGGGGCCGACGACTCGCATCCCGTTCGAGCGCGCGACCTGCACCAACTCCGCCTGCCGGTGACGCCCTTCGGGTCCGGTTTCGGCGAACCCCGCGGACACCACGACGAGCCCTCGGACGCCCTTCGCCGCACAGTCCCGGACGACGTCCGAGACCGCGCCCGCCGGCACGGCGACCACGGCCAGGTCGACCGGTCCCGGAACGTCGCGGACCGTCGGGTAAGCGGGGACGCCAGAGACAGCGTCGGCACTCGGGTTGACCGCAAAGACCCGACCGGTGAACCCACCCTGGACGAGATTGCGAACGAGCACCTGGCCGACCTTGTTGCGTGATCTGCTGGCACCGATGACGGCGACCGAGCCGGGCTCGAGCAGCCGCCGGATGGACCGCGCCTCGGCTCGCTGTTCACGCGCGACCATGACGTCGACCGAATCATCGGTCGGCCGGATCTCGAACTCGACGTACACGATTCCGTCATCGATCCGGCTGCTCAACGTGTATCCGGCGTCGGCGAACACGTTGATCATTCGGTGGTTCTGCGGTAGCACCTCGGCCACGAACCGACGCACCCCTCGCTCCCGGGCGGTCTGGGCAAGATGCTCGAGCAGCACGCTGCCGATTCCGCGACCTTGGTGCGCGTCCTCGACCAGGAACGCGACCTCGGCCTGCGTAGCGTCGATCCGGTCGTACCGCGCGACGGCGATCATCTCCGCCCCGATGAGCAGGATCAGGGCCACCCGATCCGCATAGTCGACAGTGGTGAACCGGCGGATGTCGGCTTCGGACAGGGTCGGGTACGGCGCGAAGAACCGGAAGTACTTGGACTCGTCGCTGACTCTGCCGTAGAAGTCCACCAGCCGCCGTGCATCGGTGGGCTGGATCGGCCGCAGGTGAGCGGTCGCTCCGTCGGAGAGGACGACGTCCGCCTCCCAGTGCGCCGGGTACGCCGGAGACGAAGCCGCCTGCACGGCAGCGACAGTAGCGCCAGGGCGGTGCGGCAGTCAGCGGCCGTTCGGCGCCGCGGTCAGCCGGCACGCGTCGACCCATGCCGACTCGTCGACGGGCCGGCTTGCCTGATCGCCATGACCGGTCCACGCGGTGCAGATGTCGATCGAATCGACCAGCATCGTGCGCAACACTGCGTCCGGGTCCGGAATCAAGGCGTGTGCCGCACCGTCGACGGCGCACCGAACGGCATGCGGAGCCGCATGTCGCCGGAAGGCCGCAAGGCGGGGACGTATGTTGCTGGTGAATCGCGCCGCCCACTGCGCGGCCTGCGGGACTGCGTCCAGTGCGACCCGACCCTCCGCAGAGAGGCTGTCGGCCGGGCGCCCATCGAGTTCGGCCAACACGCGTTCGCTCACCAACACCGAGACGGCCATGACCCGCTGACGTTCGGCCGCAGCGGCCGGCAGCGCGATAGTCGAGCAGCGCAGCGCGATCAGGGCGTCGATGTGTAGGTCGCTGGCGGTCAGCCCGATCACCGACGGGATCAGTTCGGCGAGCCGCGACCGTCCGTGATCGCTGGTGTGGTCGTTGACGAGACGCGCGACAGAGGCCAGCAGCGAGTGCGTGCAGGCCGGATGGTCGCTCCAGCGCTCGCCGGCGAGGTACGAGGCCAACTCCATGAAGCACGCGCCTTTGCGAGGATTACGGTGCTTGCCGCGCGACAGCATGGGCAGCATCTCCGGCGTTTGCGGCGGGAAGTTCGACATGGCATGTCCCCCAGGGTGGCCGGGCCTGACACCGACCAGTCTGCGCTCATCCCGCCGTCATCGCCACTGCCAGGCCCGGATCGGCCATGCCGCGCGGGTCGTCCCGACGGATCTGACCGTCCGCGCCACAATGGCGGACATGGTCCGCCGAACCCCGAGCACGCCGCCGCCAGATGATCTCGAGGAACGAATTCTCGACGTCGATGTCACCGAGGAGATGCGCGGCAGCTTCCTCGAATATGCCTATTCCGTCATCTACTCCCGGGCGATCCCGGACGCGCGCGACGGCCTGAAGCCGGTCCAGCGCCGAATTCTGTTCCAGATGAACGAGATGGGCCTGCGACCGGACCGGGCGCACGTCAAGTGCGGCCGGGTCGTCGGTGACGTCATGGGCCGGCTGCACCCGCACGGCGACGGCGCCATCTACGACGCCCTGGTCCGAATGGCCCAGCCGTGGGTCATGCGCGTCCCACTCGTGGACGGGCATGGGAACTTCGGATCTCTGGACGACGGTCCGGCTGCCTACCGATACACCGAATGCCGGCTGGCCGAGCCGGCGATGCTGCTGACCGGATCGCTCGACGAGGACGTCGTCGACATGGTCCCCAACTACGACGGCCAGTTCGAACAGCCGGAGGTGCTGCCGGCGGCCTTCCCGAACCTGTTGGTGAACGGGGCCAGCGGGATCGCCGTGGGAATGGCGACCAACATGCCGCCGCACAATCTTGGCGAAGTCGTCGAAGCGGCCCGTTACCTGCTCGCCCATCCGGACGCCACCCTGGACGACCTGATGCGGTTCGTTCCCGGACCGGATCTGCCGACCGGCGGGCGAATCATCGGCCTCGACGGCATCCGCGAGGCCTACGAGTCCGGGCGAGGATCGTTCCGGATCCGGGCAGCCGCGCGGATCGAGAACATCACCGCGCGCCGGAAGGGCATCGTCGTCACCGAGTTGCCCTACAACGTCGGCCCCGAGCGGGTCCGCGAGCGGATTGCCGACCTGGTCCGCAGTCGGAAGCTGCAGGGCGTGACCGACGTCGAGGACTACACCGACCGCAACACCGGGCTGCGCCTGGTAGTCGAGCTCAGAGGTGGCTTCGTCCCGGAGGCCGTGCTCGACCAGCTGTACAAGCTCACCCCCCTCGAGGATTCGTTTTCGATCAACAACGTCGCCCTCGTCGACGGTCAGCCGCGGACACTGGGCCTCAAGGAGCTGCTCGAGGTCTTCGTCGCCCACCGCCTGAACGTCGTCCGCAGGCGGTCGGAATACCGGCGGAGCAAGGCGACGGATCGGCTGCACCTCGTCGATGGTCTGTTGATAGCGCTGCTCGACATCGACGAGGTCATCCAGGTCATCCGCTCTTCCGCCGATGCGAACGAGGCGCGGGAGAGGCTGATGGCCGTCTTCGACCTCTCGGACATCCAGGCTCGGTACATCCTGGACACCCCACTGCGCCGGTTGACCCGATACGACCGGCTGGAGTTGGAGCGCGAACGGGAGTCACTGCGCGCCACGATTACGGAACTGACCGCGATCCTGGACGACTCCGGTTTGCTGCGTCAGCTGGTCGCGGACGAACTTGCTGAGGTCGCCGCCGCCCATGCCACACCCCGGCGCACGGTGCTGTTGGAAAGCGCCGGTCAGCCCGCGGTGACGACCGCGGCTGACCTCGAAGTGGCCGACGACCCATGCCGGGTGCTCCTTTCCTCGACTGGACTGCTCGCCCGCACGACCACAGCGGAACCACAGCCGAGCGCAACCAAGCGGGCAAAACACGACGTGGTGGTGTCGTCGGTCGTGGCAACCGCGCGAGGACAGTTCGGACTCATCACCAGCCGCGGCCGGATGGTACGGATGCCGGTGCTGGATCTCCCGGCACTGCCGCCTACGGCGCAGGCACCGACGCTGGCCGGCGGGGCGCCGCTCAAGGAGTTCGTGGAACTGGCTCGCGACGAGCAGGTCTTGTGTCTGGCGACGCTCGACGCAGACTCGCCGGGTCTTGCCCTCGGCACGGAGCGGGGCGTGGTGAAGCGGACGGTTTCCGACCATCCGACGAACAAGGACAGCTGGGAAATCATCCGGCTCGATACTTCCGACCGGGTCGTGGGCGCCGTCGAGCTCGCGGTCGACGACATGGACCTGGTATTCGTGACCTCCGACGCGCAGTTGCTCCGGTTTCCGGCGGGCTCGGTTCGCCCGCAAGGGCGGTCCGGCGGGGGAATCGCCGGAATTCGGCTGGGCACCGGAAACCGGGTGGTGTTCTTCGGCGCTGTCGACCCGGCAAGTGAGTCCGTCGTGGTCACGGTCGCCGGCTCGTCGGCCGCTCTGCCGGGAACACAAGCAGGCAGCGTCAAGGTCACTCCAGTCGTGGAGTATCCCACCAAGGGCCGGGCCACCGGCGGCGTCCGATGTCATCGATTCCTTCGCGGGGAGGATGTCCTGCTGTTGGCCTGGGCCGGTGCAGCACCCGCGTCGGCGGCGGCAGCAAGCGGAGTTCCTGTTGCACTGCCTGACCCGATCGGCCGGCGCGACGGCTCCGGCTCGCCGTCGCCGCAGGCCATCGCCGCCGTCAGTGGTCCGGTCTGAGATCGCTCGAAGCGGAGCGACCAACCCCCGACGGCTCATACTGAGGAAGGTTGAGTTCGACTCGGATCGCTTTCTGGACGGTGGCGATGTCCGGCCGGGCGTCCACCGTGACGACGAACTCCTTACGCCGAAACAGGTCCAGCACCGGGTCGGTCTTCTCGTGGTAGTCGCGTAACCGCGCCGCGAGCGCCTCCGCGGTGTCGTCCTCGCGGCGGACCAACTCCCCGCCGCAGACGTCGCACCGACCCTCGACCTTTGGCCGGTGTGCCATCAGGTTGTAGTCCAGCCGGCAGTTGGAACAAAGCCGGCGGGCCAGCACTCGCCGTCGCACCTCGACGTCGGGAAGATCCAAGTGAATGACGGCGTCGATGTCGTACCGCTCGAGGAAGAACTCCGCCTGCGGCCGGTTCCGCGGGAAACCGTCGACGATGAACCCGTAGTTCCAGTCGTGCTGGTCGAGGCGCTCGTGCACGACCTTCTCCACCAGGTCGTCGCCAACAAGCTCGCCCGCCGCCATGATCCGACGAACCTGGGCACCGAGCTTGGTGTGGTTCTGGACGTGCCAGCGAAAGATGTCGCCTACGCTGATCTGGGTCATGTCGAGATCACGGGCGAGTACGGCCGCCTGGGTGCCCTTGCCACTTCCCTGGGCTCCCATCAGCACGTACTTCCGCATGTCGGAACAGTGACATATCTCGGCGCCGACGACTACCGGTTGCCAGATTCAGAACTCCACCGGGTCGCGAAAGATCG
Source organism: Jiangellaceae bacterium (assembly GCA_035697245.1). Lineage (GTDB taxonomy): Bacteria > Actinomycetota > Actinomycetes > Jiangellales > Jiangellaceae > JACVRX01. Next base: position 20,345 of record DASSDH010000264.1, on the reverse strand, counting down.
GACAGGTCATGCAGTGGCCGCCACCGCGACCACGGCCGAGTTCCGCTCCGACAATCGTGATCACTTCGACCCCCGCCTTGCGAAGCAGCGTGTTGGTATGGGTGTTGCGGTCATAGGTGAAGACGACACCGGGCTCGACGGCGACGGCGTTGTTACCGCTGTCCCACTGCTGGCGCTCGGAGGCGTACACGTCGCCCCCGGTCCCGATGACGCGCAGCTCGGGCAGGCCGAGCGACTCGGCCACGACGTCGACGAACCGCTTGGACCCCTCGTCGGTGACCTCAACGCCCCCCGAGTCACTCGGCCGCAGCGAGAAGCTGTGGATGTTGTCGACGATGGCGGGATAGACCGTCACGATGTCGCGATCCGCGAATGTAAAGACGGTGTCGAGGTGCATCGCTGCCCGCAGCTTGGGCATGCCGGCCGCGACGACGCGCTCGGCCGCGCCGTTCTCGAACAGTGCCGCAGCGACCTGGGTGATGGCCTGTCGCGACGTGCGTTCGCTCATGCCCATCAGCACCGCACCGTTGCCGATCGGCATGACGTCGCCACCCTCGAACGTCGCTTGCCCCCAGTCCTGCTCGGGATCGCCCCACCACACCGTGGCGCCAACGAAGTCCGGATGGAACTCGTAGATCGCCTTGTAGAGCAGCGTCTCGTCGTGGCGGGCCGGCCAGAACAACGGGTTGAACGTCACCCCGCCGTACAGCCAGCACGTCGTGTCGCGGGTGTACAAGGTGTTGGGCAGGGGCGGCATCAGGTATTCGCGAGAACCAGTCGCCTCGCGGGCAAGCGCGACGTATCCGGAGCGGAAGTCCTCGGGCAGGTCTGACGTGGCAAGCCCGCCGATAAGGTACTCGCCGAGCTTCCGCGGCTCGAGCGACTCGAGGAACGCACGAGTGTCGTCGATCAGCCCCAGTCCGACCCGATTGGCGATGATCTTGCGATCGAGCAGCCACGACTTGGCGTCCGGAATAGCCATGGTCTGCGCCAGCACTTCGTGCAGCTCGACGACGTCGACTCCGCGCCCGCGCAACTTGTTGACGAAGTCGGCGTGGTCGCGTTGGGCGTTCTCTACCCACATCACATCGTCGAACAACAGGTCGTCGGCGTTCGTGGGTGTGAGCCGACGGTGAGCCAATCCAGGCGCGCAGACCAGCACCTTGCGCAGCCTGCCGACCTCGGAGTGAACCCCATACGTTGCGGACGTGGATTCCGTTGCGTCAGTCATGGTGCGACTCTCCTCGATGGTGAGCCGGCCAGCGGCCGCTCGGTCCGGCATTACGGCATGTCGATAATGCCGGAACCTCAGTCGGCTCGGTTCATGCGCTGCCCGGCGTTCCCGGCCGACCATCATGCCCGACACGAAGCGCGGAATAGAGTTTCACGCCGTGACCCAAAAGGACGGCCCGCCAACCCAGGCCGCCTACCGGCACGACAAATCCGACGAAAAATTGACTCCTCCCGCCTGTTCCGTGCTCAGCCGGTTGCTCGATGAGCCACTCGCCGGCACCGCGCCGGTGGCCAGGTTCTGGATCATGCTCGAGCAGCCCGGACCGTGGGGACGTAAGGCGCTTATCCAGTCCCATCTGGACCCGGCGTTGGGTGCAGCGCTCGAGGCCGCCGCCGCAAACCACGGCGCGCGGGTTGCGCTGATCCGCCGACCCGGTCCGCACCCAGATGACCACCGCGGTGGAGCGCGGCGAGTCTGGATCGCCTCGACTCGCCCGAACGGCTCCTGGCTGCTCGGCGGCCAAGTCGCCAACGTCGGCGCCCTCGAGTTCCTGCCATGGGACGGCCTGGCGGCTGGCGACTACGACGCAGTCCGAGAAGCCGTCCCAGGCCTCGAGCAGGACACCGAACCTTTGCTGCTCGTGTGCACAAACGGGCGGCGCGACGTGTGCTGTGCCTCGTTCGGTCGTCCAGTCGCGACCGCCGCGCACGAGCGGCTGCCTGGCCGAGTCTGGGAGACGACGCACCTTGGCGGCCATCGGTTCGCCCCCACCTGCGCGGTACTCCCACATGGCATCGTGCACGGTCGAATGGACGCCGACGCCGCGTCGCATGTGCTGGACGAGGCTCGCGACGGTCGGTTGGTTTTGGCCGGATACCGAGGGCGGAGCACGTTTGAGGGACCGGGCCAGGTTGCGGAGGTTGCGGTACGGGAGGCGACCAGCCTCACCTGGCTCGACGAGCTGGACGTCATCGCTGTCGAGGTAGCCGATGAGGTCGACTCATGGCGCGTCACGATCGCTCATACTGACGGCCGGCGTTGGCAGGTGGACGTGACCACCCGCTTGCTGGAACCGCCCCGGCCTGAGTCTTGTAACGGGCCAGCCGTACAGCCGGTGAGCTATGTGGCCGACGGCGTCGTCCTGAAGTCCAGATGATCAGGCGAGATGAACGCTCGTTAGGGTGGCCGCGACCCCAAGACGGCCCCCTGCATGATGGAGTGTCTCAGCGTGACGTACACAGCCACCCCCGACCGTTACGACGCCATGCCCTACCGACGGGTGGGACGTAGTGGCCTGAAGCTTCCCGCCGTTTCGCTCGGCCTGTGGCACAACTTCGGCGACGAAACACCCCTGGCCACCCAGCGCGAAGTCGTACGCCGCGCCTTCGACCTGGGCGTCACGCATTTCGATCTGGCCAACAACTACGGGCCGCCCTACGGCTCGGCCGAGATCAACTTCGGCCGGATCATGACCGAGGATCTCGCTCCGCACCGGGACGAGCTGATCATCTCGACCAAGGCCGGTTACGACATGTGGCCGGGCCCATACGGCGAATGGGGCTCCCGAAAATACTTGTTGGCAAGCCTCGACCAGTCCCTGGCCCGGATGGGCTTGGACTATATCGACATTTTCTACAGCCACCGCTTCGACCCTGACACCCCACTCGAGGAGACGATGGCTGCCCTGGACCACGCCGTCCGTTCGGGCCGGGCACTGTACGCCGGGATCTCGTCGTACTCCGCTGAGAAGACGGTGGAGGCAGCCGCGATCCTGCGTAGCCTCGGTACGCCGTTGCTTATTCACCAGCCGTCGTACTCGCTGCTCAATCGATGGGTCGAGCAGGGTCAGCCGAGTTTGCTGAAGACGCTCGCCGCTGAGGGTGTGGGGTGCATCGCCTTCTCCCCGCTCGCCCAAGGCATGCTTACCGACCGCTACCTCGACGGCATCTCCACAGACTCGCGCGCGGCCCGGGGAACCTCGTTGTCCCCCGACCTGCTCACCGACGACACCCTGCGCCATATCCGGGCGTTGAACGAAATCGCGACGAAGCGCGGCCAGAGTCTGGCTCAGCTGGCCATCGCCTGGGTCCTGCGCCACGAGCAGGTGACCTCTGCGCTCATCGGCGCCAGCAGCGTCGGGCAGCTCGAGGCCAACGTTGCGGCCGTAGACAATCTCGAGTTCACGGACGACGAACTAGCCGCGATCGACCAGGATGCCGTCGAAGCCGGAATCAACCTCTGGGCTCAGTCGAGCGCGGAGTAGCGCCGGGCACTTCGGGTCAGCCGAGAACGATCGGCTACCGGCTCACGCGTCGATCCGGGCGCGGTCGAGCTCAGCCGCGCCGGCGACGATGAATTCCTTGCGGGGGGCAACGTCATTGCCCATCAGTAGTTCGAAGACCGTCTCGGCCGCCTCGGCATCGGCCGCCGCAATCCGTCGGAGTCGACGGTGGCGCGGGTCCATCGTGGTCTCAGCCAGCTGGTGCGGATCCATCTCGCCCAGCCCCTTGTACCGCTGCGGCGGCTGCTTGTACCGCACGCCCTTGCGGTCGAGATCACGCAACGTCCGGGTCAGCTCGGCGTCGGTGTAGGTGTAGATGTACCGATCCTGACCTTTGCGGACGCTTGTCAGCTCGATCCGGTGCAACGGCGGCACGGCAGCGTAGAGCCGCCCCCTCTCGACCAGCGGTCGCATGTACCGGAAGAACAGCGTGATCAGCAGCGTGCGGATGTGGGCGCCGTCGACGTCGGCGTCGACCATAAGAATGATCTTGCCGTAGCGAGCCTGGGCGAGGTCGAACGACCGTCCGCTGCCTGCCCCGACCACCTGGAGGATCGCGGCGCACTCAGCATTGTGCAGCATGTCGCCCACCGAGGCCTTCTGGACATTGAGGATCTTGCCCCGGATGGGCAACAGAGCCTGGTACTCGGCGTCCCGAGCGGCCTTGCCGGTGCCCAATGCGGAATCACCCTCGACGATGAACAGCTCCGAGCGGTCCAGTGTGCCGGAGCGGCAGTCGACCAGCTTGGTGGGAAGGGCGCTGGTCTCCAGCGCGTTCTTTCGTCGGGCCGTCTCCTTGTGCAGCCGCGCGGTGACCCTCGCCTTGGCTGCGGCGACGACCTTCTCGAGCACGGCGGCGGCTTGGGCCTTGTCCGCGCGTTTGGTGCTGGTGAGGGCTGCAGTAAGCCGGCGCTCGACCACACGAGCAACGATTCCTCTCACTGCGCTGGTGCCGAGCACCTCCTTGGTCTGGCCCTCGAACTGCGGCTCGGCCAGCCGGACCGTCACGAGGGCGGTCAAACCCTCCAAGACGTCGTCCTTCTCGATCTTGTCATCGCCGGCCTTGAGCCGCCGGGCGTTGATCCGGACCTGATCGCGAAGGCATTTCAGCAGCCCCTGCTCGAACCCGGCCACATGAGTGCCACCCTTCGGCGTCGCGATGACGTTGACGAACGAGCGGAGCTCGGTGTCGTACCCGGTTCCCCAGCGCAGTGCGACGTCGACCTCGCAGGTTCGCTCGACGGTGCGCGGATTCATGTGACCGGCGTCATCGAGGATCGGGACGGTCTCGGAGAAGGTCTCCGCCCCATGCAGGCGGATCACCCCGCTCACGGGGGGATCGGACGCGAGGAACTCGGCAAACTCGACGATGCCCCCGGCGTGGCTGAAGCGAGCCTCGACCGGTTCGTCGGCGCGTTCGTCACGAAGCGTCAACTCCAGCCCTGGAACCAGGTAGGAGGTCTGCCGAGCTCGGGTAAGGAGTTCGTCGAAGGAGAAAGCTGCGTCGCGGAGGAAGATCTGCCGATCGGGCCAGAACCGGATCCTGGTGCCGCTCACGTTCTTGCGGCGACGGCCGGTGACCCGAAGCTCGGACCGGTCGGTGAACGCGGTGAACTCGGCATCGGGCCCGTCCCCGGCGAACACGCCTGGTTCGCCGCGGCGGAAGGACATCGCGTACGTCTTGCCGTCTCGGTCGACCTCGACGTCGAGGCGAGCGGACAACGCGTTGACCACGCTGGCTCCAACGCCGTGCAAGCCGCCGGACGCGGCGTAGGACCCTCCCCCGAACTTGCCGCCCGCGTGCAGCTTGGTGAACACGACCTCGACTCCGGACAGACCCGTCCGATCGTGTGTGTCGACAGGGATGCCGCGCCCGTCGTCACGGACCTGCACCGAGCCGTCGGCGTCGAGAAGAACCTCGATGGTGGCGCAATGCCCGGCCAGGGCCTCGTCGACGCCGTTGTCGATGATCTCCCAGAGGCAGTGCATCAGCCCGCGAGAGTCGGTGGATCCGATGTACATGCCGGGCCGCTTGCGGACGGCCTCGAGTCCTTCCAGCACCGACAGGTGCCGCGCGGTGTACGTACCCTGGCCGCGCTTGGCCGACGAAGCGCGCAGCGGCAACTCGGCCGGTTGGGCGGACACGTCTGGTCTCCTTCTCGCGGGCTCGCTCCGTCCCGCGTTGTCAGCGTAGTTGGCGGTGCCGACGACCAAGCCGGGGACGCGCCGCGGCGGCCAATCCCTGACGACCACCGCTTCGCTCATAGCGAATCTGGTCTCGTGGATTGAGCCTGAACGGCCGAAGCCTGTTTACATGGAGAGGCAGACGTCGGACCTTCCGCCGAGAGGAGCACCGTGACTACAGCCGTCCTCAGCCCACTTCGGGCCGCCGACCGCTGCGACCGCTGCGGCGCTCAGGCTTATATCCGCGCCGTCCTCGCTGGCGGCAGCGACTTGCTGTTCTGCGCCCACCACGGCCGCCGGCACGAGCCGAAACTCCGTCCGCTCACCGTGGAGTGGCACGACGAAACCGGTCAGCTGGCCGCAACACCGGCCAGCGTGCCCGACAGCGAGCTCTGACCTCGACCTGATTCCAGCGCCACTACCCGGCGAGCCCCGGGCCTCCGCGTCGGGGCCCGCTCGTGTAGGTGGCACGATTCCCCGCGTGGAACCCATCGGTGTGGCCCTGATCGGCGCGGCAATCGTCGTCGGGTTGATCGGGATCGTGGTCTTCGTGGTCCCCGGCCTGTTGATCGTGTGGGGTGCCGTCGTGGTGTGGGCGCTGGTCGAGCGGACTGCACTGGCCTGGGCCGTACTCGCTCTGGCCACCCTGATCGCCCTGGCCGGCACCGTCGTCAAGTACCTGGTGCCCGGTCAGCGCATGCGGGATGCCGGCGTGCCCGCCGGAAGCATCGTCCTAGGTGCGGCGCTGGGTTTCGTGGGGTTCTTCGTGATTCCGGTCGTGGGGCTCTTCATCGGCTTCATCCTGGGCATCTACCTGGCGGAGCGAATCAGGCTCGGGGGTCACGGCCGGGCCTGGCCGTCCACGGTTCACGCGCTCAAGGCCGTTGGCTTGTCGATACTGATCGAATTGCTCGCCGGCCTACTCATCGCGGCTTCCTGGGGGTTGGCGGTCGCGGCGAGCTAATGTCCGCTGCCCGTAACGACGCCACGATCGCGTCGGCGAACCGCACGGGCGCGCCCGCGGCTTGGGCCAGGAAGAGAGAAGGCTCGGTGAGTTCGACCTCTAGCAGCAGGGGGGCGCCATCCGGGCCAGGAATCAGATCAACCCGGGCGTAGAGCAGCCGCTCCTTACCGCCCGGCACAGCCGCTAGCGCCTGTTCGCCGACGGCCCGCTCGGGGATGGTCGGCTCTCGCGGCGTGATCTCCTCGGGCCGGTAGAGGGTGTAGGCACCGCTGTCTTCCTCGGTGAGCATGGGCCCCTTCCGAACCGCATGCGAATACCGGCCGCCGAGGAAAAGCAGCGCCGTCTCGCCGGTGGCGTCCACGGCGGACAGGTAGGGCTGGATCATGACGTCGCGATCGGCAGCATGCAGCCGGGCGAGGTGCGCCGAGGCACGTCGACGCTGGCCGATCTCGTCGAAGCGGTAACGCTCGGTGCCGAGGCTGCCGGCGCCGACGCTCGGCTTGATCACGTATTCACCGGTCGCCGGCGGCGTCCAGGACTCGCCGGGCGCCAACCAGGTCGTCGGCACGACCGGCAGGCCGGCAGCCGCGAGCTCAGCCAGGTACCGCTTGTCGGTGTTCCACTCGACGACGTCGGCCGGGTTGGCGAGCGCTCCGACGCCACGGGCCCAGGCCACGAACTCCTGGCGACGCTGCGGGTAGTCCCACGTCGAACGCAGTACGACGAGGTCGAACGCGGACCAATCCGCGTCGCGCGCATCCCAGACCACCGGCTCGGCGTGCACTCCACGGGCGGCCAGTGGCCCGACGACGAGCCGGTCATCAGGTTCCAGATCGGCAACCTCGGCGCATGTCACCAGGCCGACACGCATGATGTGCGCCTCCCAAACGTGCAGGTCAGGGGCCATAGGCGCTGCACGCAACACCCCCGGGGGACCCCCGCCCCGGGGATGTTGTCGCGCGCGATGGCGCCGCTTGGCAGGGGGCGGAAAGCGGCGCCATTGGATGTCCAACGCGGCAGCAACCTGCCGCGCGGCCGCACGAATACTAGCCGACTTGCAACGCCGCCCTGCAATTGTTCGAACATGTGTTCGACACCGGGTAACGGACCCGCCCGCTTGCAGCACCTTGTCGGCCGAGACGCCGGTACCACTACGCGTGGTATCCCTGCAACAGGTCGCCGATGGCCGCGATCCCGCGTCTGATCGCGTCCTGGTTGACATCTCCGAAGCCGAACACGATCCCCGGCGGCCCCTCGCTGTCCGGTGATCGGTATCGACCGAGCCCCTGCAGCCCCTTATCGACGAGTACACGGAGACGACCGGCGCCGTGCTGGGAGGTCGGGATGACTTCGACGCCAACCCAGACGTCAGCGGCATCTACGGCGCATGGCAAGGGGCCGGTGTTCGTCCTCACCAACCATCCCGAAGACGCGCAGCCCGCCGACGGCGTGACCTTCCTGAACTGCGATGTGGCCGAGGCGGTCCGTGTCGGGTGCCATGCACACGCCGACCGGGCAGCGGCCCTTGCGCCCTGGCTCGAGCTCTACAACACTCGCCGCCGCCACACCGCACTCGGCGTCCTGCCACCGGTAACCAACCGGTTGGCCGAGTACATCTATCAGCGTCCCACCTGCGGGCCGCTGAACCCATAGCGGTGCCGGTGCGTGAGATGAATGGAATCAACCGGAGGTGGATCCCGTGGCAAGTCGGCAGAAGTCGAGCGAATTCAACATCCGCATACGGCGCCTTGCGGTCATCCTCGCCGGAATGGTGCTGGCAGTCGCAAGCTGCGGCGGTGATGACGAAGGCTCCGCAGCGACGACTCAGAGCCCAGCCACATCCGCCGCAACCGGGGGCGACGGTGCCGGGACGGTGATCGACGTTGATGAGAAGGATTTCACGATCGAACTCTCGACGATGGAGCTCACTCCAGGCACCTACACATTCGTTGCCACCAACAACGGCCAAACCACCCACGCCCTCGAGATCGAGGGCCAAGGCGTGGAGGAAGAAACGGAGGACATCGCACCCGGGGACAGCGCAGAGCTCACCGTCACACTCGAAGCAGGCGAGTACGAGCTCTATTGCCCGGTGGGCAACCACAAGGACATGGGTATGAAGCTGGACATCACAGTCGAGTAGGTCCTCGCCATCGGTCCATGGATGATCAGGCCAGGGGCTGGGCCTTATCCGGTGGTGCCCTCAATCCACCCGTTCTGTGGAAGCCAGGCGATGACTCGGCTGGAGCTCGACCAGCCAGTCAGCCATAGTCCGTCGATCGGCTCGGGGAGCGTTGGGGTCGTCGTGGGCAGGGCCATGTTGTCGCCCTCGCCAGCCTCCTTCATCAGTGGCCAGCCCTCGGTGTGCTCATGGCCGATGAACAGGAATACGTGGCGTTCCTCGGCCTGCGCCTGACGAAGCTGACGGCGCAACGTGATCACCTCGCGATTGTCGCCGGCCAAATACGCATTGGCGAAGCTGACGGGCTCCTCGATGTCGTCCTCGCCCCACCTCCCCCACGATTCAGGCAACAGGAGGTATCCAGGTGGATGCGTCTCCGTCGGAGGAAGGTGTGCCACCGCCTGAACGCCCAATACTTGGAACCGAGCTGCGACAACCGGATGCTCTCGCCGCAGCTGCCACAGCGGGCCATCCCAACCGATCTCGTCCAAAAAGACGAGCAGATCTGGCAACTCTCGGCGGACGTCTTTGATGCGAGCCCCGCGATCGAGGCTGACAATCCAGAGCCGACGGAACCGCGCGTCCGCCTGGTAGACCTGCCGGTCGATCTCTCCCTGCATCTGGCGAAAGTCCCCATCGAGGACACACTTCACCTCGACCGCGACCGACCGGCCTTGGTGTTCGTATTGCAAGTCGTGAACACCCTGCCTGCCGTCATAGTCCCATTGCTCGACCTTGACGCCGAGCGTCGCCCCGATGTACTGCGCTGCCAGGTCGGCGAAGTAGTCGGTACCACGGGAAGGCACACGGCGCAGGCTAGTACCTGCCGCCGTCGGAGGCGTCAGGCAGGATCAGGGAGGCGTTCGCTCGCGTGGTCGTAGTTGCGCCTCATCCCGTGCTCAGACCTTCTTCACGTCCATTCCCGACCCCGAAGCGTTCGATGAGCACGCCGTGGCGCAGGCCGCGATCGCTGACCGTGACCGCATCACAGTCGAGCTTGTCGATGATGGTCCGGACGATGCACGCGCCAGCGAGGATGACCTCGGCACGCGCCGGCTGCAACCCGACGATCGCTCGCCGTCCGGCCGCGTCCAGGGTTCGGTAGAGCTCGATCTGTCGATCGATCTCGGCCCGGTCGAGGAGCGTCCCCTGGACGACATCCGGATCGTATGTGGCGAGGCCGTGTTTCACCGCCGCGAGGTTCGTTACGGCACCGCCCATCGCCACAACCCCGTCTGGCCGTGGTCGCCCGTCGAGGCGGGCCAACTCCGCCGCCATGGCCGCCAAGGCGTCGGCGACGACGTCGGCCGACACTGCCTTCGCCAGCCCGAATCGCTCGGTGAACCGGACCGCACCGACGTTGAGGCTGAACCGTTCATCGACGGTCGGCCCGTGGCCGAACGTGAACTGCGAACTGCCGCCGCCCGTGTCGACCACGACGATTGCCCCGTCGCCGAGCCCGACACCCGTCGCGACGGCAAGATAGGCGAGCCGGCCCTCGTCCTCCCCCGAGATGATTTCGAGCGACAGGCCCGAGTGAGCCCGAACCGTCTCCACGATCTCGGCCCGGTTGCGAGCCATCCGGGATCCTGCTGTGCCGACCACCGCGATGGCCCGAACGTCGACGCTGCGAGCCTCGTCCGCCATCTCGCTGATCGCGTGCGCGGTCCGCTCGAGCGGCTCGGCGCCGATCTCGCCGGTAGCCTCGAGGCCCTCGCCGAGCCGGGTCACGATCGCCCGATCGACGACGGTCCGCCACGGGCCACGCCCGTCCGCGTCGCGCTCCGCGACGTGGAACTTGATCGAGTTCGTGCCGGCGTCGATGACTGCGTAGCGCTCCGGCACACGATCGACGAGCAACCGCAGCCCCGTCGGGACGTCCAGATTGCAGTAGGAGCGCAGGCCGAGCGCATCGACCGCGGCCACGACGTCCGCGGGGTTCGTCGACTCGACTGCGATCGACATCGTTCGATGCCCGCCGGCCTCGAGTACAGACCGTTCGGCCTGGCAGGCAGCGACGGTGTAGCGGGCACGCTGCTTGTGGACCCGGACCGCGCGCAGACCGCCGGTCGCACCGGCCTCCGCTGCGGCCATGACCGCGTCGAAGGTCAGCCCGTCGGGCGGGATGGGAGGGAGCGGCCGTCGGAGACCCTGGAAGACCGTCCGCGCAGCCCCGGCGTCGAGCGGGAACGGGACCTTGAGGATCGGTTCCCAGCGCTGGAGGCCAGCCGCATCGGTCTCGCGCAGAACCTTGATGTCCATCAGTCCGTCCCGGACCTTGACGTTGTCCCCGCCGGGCGCGAGCAGGTACAGTTCGTCGCTCTCCTCGACGGAGGCCGGCGCCATCGCATTGAACGCCGCATCCGCGCGCAGGACCCCATGGGCGAAGGTGCGCCATTCCCAGCGCGGGACGATCTCAGCCATGGCCCTCCTGATTTCCTCCCAACCACGCCTTCGGGCGCATGCTACCGACGCGGCGTGACGCCGCGACCCTCCGCAGGGCGGTGACGTGGTCGAGTTCCGATTCAACGCGTAGTCGAGTTTCGCTCCGATGTCTTCGGCAGCCTTGGCCACGTCCACGCGTAGTAGACGACGGCGGCAAGCAGGGCTACCTCGATGCTGCTGCCCAGGATGTAGTAGCTCCACTCGCCGACCGCGCCAACGATGATCGCGACGGCATACACGATGCCGAGCGCGATGTTGGCGATTCGGTTGACTCGCGGGCGCAGGACAAGCGCGCCGAACACCATCAGGCTGGGGATGACCACATATGCAGTAGTTCCGAGAAGGAATGACTGGTTGACTGTGAACCCGCCGACCTCACCGGCTTCGACGTCGGCTCGGAAGTCGGATCGGTAGAAGCTGAAGAGGTCGACATAGGCGAACACGAACAGCGTCGACGCCCACAAGGCTGAGATCTTGCTCCTGACGTTGACAGGGCACGGGTCGAACGCGCTTTCGGATGCGGCCATGACAAACTCCTTCCCGCTTGTCGGATCCCGCTTGTCGGATCCCGCTTGTCGGACGACGGCGGCCACTCCGAAGCCGGACTCCCGTGATGTTGAACGCCGGCGCATGACACGGTGGCTCGCCGTGTGCGAGCATCCCCCACTTCCTGGATGGGAGCACTGGCCATGTCCGATCCGCCGACCACCACCATGCCAATCCCGCCCACCGAGCCGACCCAACGCCGTTGGCTACTGCCCACCCTCGTCGGCGTCGGCGCGTTCGTTGTCGGCCTGCTCATCGGCGCCGCCGCCGGTAGCGGCGACGACCAGCCCACCGCCGAACCAACGGAACCCACAGCCACCGTCACCGTGACCGCCACCGCCGCGCCGGCCGAGCCCACCGCACCTCCCACAGAGGAAGCACCACCGCCGGAAGCCCCAGCCGATGACACCCTGTCCGACGAAGGCTGGACTCTGACCAACCTGGATGTCTCCGAAGGCGCCCTGGGCGACTTCGAGGCAGTCGGCAGAGTGACCAACGAGACCGGGCAAGCTGCGGAGGCCGCCATCTTCTCCCTGTCGGTCCTCGACGCCGACGGCGGCGTCATCGCCACAATGGATGCTTCGGTATCCAACGTCGACGACGGCGAGATCGTCACCGCCGAGTTCATCAGCTCCGACCCCTACCAAGACGGCGACTGGACCTACGAGTTCACGGTCACCGGCTCGTCCTGACGCGCACGACGCGGCGGCCCGCACCGGCTATGGGTGCGGGGCCGTCTCACGCCCGCGGAGCGCACTTGGTGACGTGGGTAACGAGGTCCTCTGGTCGGACGCTGGGCTGCCGGGGCGTCCTGTGCGGACGACCCTCCCGCTGCAGGGATTCCACCCACCCCTGCAGTTGCTTCCTCCGTTTCTTCTCCTCCTGCTCGTAATTACCCGATGGCATCTTCCCCATCCTGAAATCGAACACTTCGGTCGCATACAGCATCGAGTAAAAGCGGGCGCTCGCCTCGTGCGTCGTCAAAGCGTCAGGTCGATGGAAGCGGGCTACCCGCCGGCTCAGCACCGCTACCGTTTGTGCTACTTCCGCCCATGCCTCGTACGCCCGCTGGGCGCCCTCTCGATCCCTCTCGGCAAAGCGCAGGGCCTCGCGCTGCTGTGGGTTCAGATCCTCGACCTCCTTGAAGTCCGCGTCATACTTCGCCATCCCAAGGAAGTGATTCAGCTCGTGGGTAAGCCGGGGCAAGCGAATCTCGAGCAACTCGAGCAGCTCCTGCAGCTCGTGCTCCCACCGCTCTTGGGCGCGCCGTTTTCGCTCGAACTGCGGTCGAAACCGCCACTCGATCAGGAGCGTGCCCACGATGCCGAGAACGAACGCCACGCCGAAGGTGATCATGTCTCCCACCCACAGAACCCGTAGGGCAACCTGCCCACGGGCGAGCGGCGCTGGTCGGATCATTGCGAGAAACGGATCTCGCCTCCCAGCCATCCATTCCGACGACCGAACGCTGGCCGACGACGACGCCGAATCCGAGTTCACCCGGATTCGAGCTGCCGCGGTTGTGTCATTCGGGGACTAGCACCGGGGTATCCCGATGAAGCGCCTCTCCGCGGAAGAACGCCTTCTGCTCCTCTCGTCTGGCCAGAATGATCATGATCGGAATACCGAGCAGGATGGAGCCGATGCCGAGCAGGAAGACACTGCCGATCGTCCAATCGAGACCGGGAACCGTCCAGCCGCCGAGGTATCCGTAGTCCGTCTCCCACATGTCGATGGCGCTCTTGATGAACGCGAAAATCAGCAAAAGCCCGCCCAGCAGGGGCAGCACTCCCTTCATCCACAGCGCCGACCCGCCGGCGGCGATGTCCTTGCGGAAATACCAGACGCAGGCGATCGCCGTCAGGCCGTAGTAGAAGGCGATCTGCAGGCCGAGGGCGAGGAGCACGTCACCGTACACGTTCTCGCCCAGCAGACTGAGCAGTACGAAGATGGTGCTCGCAACGACGCCGATCACCAGGGTCGAGAAGCCCGGTGTGCGATACCTCGGGTGGATGTCGGAAAATCGTTTCGGAAGCGCCCGGTAGACGCCCATAGCGAGCGTCCCGCGGGCTGCGGGCAATATCGTCGTCTGGGTGGATGCGGCGGCGGAGACGAGCACGGCGAGTAGGACTATCCAGTCCCACGATCCCAGGATCGGCTCGCCGATCACGCGGAAAACGTCTCCGGCATTCTCCTCATTGCCCAGGCCGATGCCTTCCTCACCGACACCCGCGTAAGACACCGCGGCAACGCTGGTCAGCAGGTAGGTCGCCAAGAGGATGAGGGTCGCCGCGACGGCCGCTTTCCCTGGCGTTTTGTCCCGTCCCTTCGTCTCTTCGTTCAGGGCCAGGATCGTGTCCCAGCCCCAGTAAATGAAGATCATCAGGAGCATGCCCTCGGTCAGGGCAGCGAAGCCGCCGCCCCCGTCGGCGAAGAACTCGAAGGGGTTGAACCAGGAGGCCTGCACGTCGATCGCCGTGTCCGGCCGGTTCACACCGGCGACCGCGCTGAACGCCACGACGACGAGCACCGCCAGCGCGACGTACTGGATGCCCACCAGCACGTTCTGCAGCCAGCGGGCGATCTCGATCCCGCGGAAGGACACGTACGTCATCACGACGATGAAGGCGACACCGAGCACCGTGACCCAGAATGTGCTTTCCGCGAGGGAGTCAGCGCCGACCAGCAGGAATGTGTATTGAGCCGCGACCTGCGCCAGATTCGCCAGCACTGTGATGCCGGCGATGGCCAGCACCCAGCCGCCCAGCCAGCCGCTGCGCGGGCCGAAGGCTTTCGTCACCCAGGTGAAGGTGGTCCCGCAGTCCGGCGCTACGCGGTTCAGCTCCCGGTAGGCGAAGGCAGTGAGCAGCATCGGGATGAAGCCCAGGATGACCGCGACCGGGGCAAGCACACCGTCGGCGATGACCACGTATCCCAGCGTCGCCGCGAGTGAATACGCCGGGGCGACGGAGGCCAGTCCGATAAAGAGGGTGCCCCAAAAGGTGAGGGTTCCTTCGTTCAGCCCCTTGTGCTCGGTCAGGTCGTGCGAAGCGGGTACTTCATGACCGGATGTTGGCATTTCGGCGCTCCTCTCCGGCGCCCGACATGCGCTTCACACGGACGCATCAGCGCGACAATAGACGGAGCGCGGTAGGAGTTCGACCGATGCGGGAAATTTCGACGGAATGTCTGCGCGCGACCACGCCGTCCGGGCGTCCGGCCTACCGTCGGAGAGGATGTCGGCAAACGAGCTCGGGGGCAGGATGGAACGTGAAGCGGACGTAGTCATCGTCGGCGCCGGCCTGTCGGGGCTCATTGCCGCGCGCGAGATCCTCACAGCGGGTAAGGAGCCCGTCCTCCTCGAGGCCAGCGACAGGGTCGGCGGGCGCATCCTGACCGCCGAGCCGATTACGGGGGTGCCGGTCGAGCTGGGAGCCCAATGGATCGGGGACACCCACCACCGCATGCAGGGCCTTGCCGCGGACCTTGGCGTGGCGATCTTCGATCAGTTCGAGGACGGTGAAACCAGTTACGAATTCGCCGGCGACCTGCTTCGAGGGTCAGCGTTCCACGCCAAGTATGGGCACGAGCTTGCCGGAGTGGAACGGGTCCTGCGCGAGATCGACCGGATGGCCGAGACCGTTCCTGTCGAGGCGCCGTGGCTTGCGCCCGAGGCCAACGCCTGGGACCGGGTGACGGTCGGCGCGTGGTACGACAGCCAGGGACTCTCCCCGGTCGCCCGCACGCTGCTGGAGATCTGCACCGTGGGGATCCTTTCGGTGCCGTGGAAGTGTCCCTGCTCGATCTGTTGTTCAACGTGCAGGTGTGCGGGGTGAGCGCCGAACTGCTGGCGGAGTCCGAGGGCGGGGCACAGACCAAACGCTTCGTCGGCGGGACCTCGCAGATCCCACTGCGCCTGGCCGAGCGGCTCAAGGGTCGCATCCTGCTGGAATCCCCGGTAGTCACCATCGACCACGCCCCCGATCGGGTCACGGTGGCCTGCCGCGGCGGCAACGTGGCGACCGGCCGGCAGGTGATCGTGGCGCTATCGCCTACGCTGGCGGGCCGGATCATGTATGACCCGCCCCTACCAGGGATACGGGACCAGCTGACTCAACGAGTTCCCCAGGCCTCCGCGCACAAAATGTTCGCGTTCTACCACGAGCCGTTCTGGCGCGCCGACGGCTTGAACGGCCAGCTGATCTCGGAGGTGGGGCCCGCGCGAATGTCCAACGACAGCTGCCTGCCCGAGGAGGTCGGAGGAGGGCCGGGAATCATCCTGGCCTTCCTGGAGGGTGAATCAGCCCGCATCGCCGGTCGGTGGCCTGAGGGCCAGCGACAGGACGCGCTGCGGGCCGAGCTGGGCCGTCATTTCGGGCCCCGCGGAGCCGCCCCGGAGCTGATCCTGGAGGGAGAATGGTCCAACCGAGAATGGACTCGCGGCGCCTACAACGCCAACATGGGGCCCTGTGGGTGGCTGCATTTCGGGGCGCCCTGAGTCGGCCGATCGGCCCGATCAAGTGGGGTGCCACGGAGACCGCCACGGCTTGGAGCGGGTACATGGAAGGCGCTGTCGAGGCAGGCAGCCGAGCCGCGCGTGAGGTCCTCGAGGCCATCGGATGAAACCGGCGCAGTTCCGCAGTCAGGGCAGCGGGGCCGACGCCAATTCGATCAACCGCTGGCCCGCGTGACTATCTGAACGAGGCGATCGACAGCGTCAGTCCAGGTAGTCGCGGAGCACCTGCGAACGGGACGGGTGGCGCAGCTTGCTCATGGTCTTGGACTCGATCTGGCGGATGCGCTCACGTGTCACGCCGTACACCTTGCCGATCTCATCCAGCGTCTTCGGCTGGCCATCGGTAAGGCCGAACCGCATCGACACCACGCCCGCCTCGCGTTCGGAGAGCGTGTCCAGCACGGCATGCAGCTGCTCCTGCAACAGCGTGAACGACACCGCCTCAGCCGGTACGATTGCCTCGGAGTCCTCGATCAGGTCGCCGAACTCGCTGTCGCCGTCCTCGCCGAGCGGGGTGTGCAGCGAGATCGGCTCCCGCCCGTACTTCTGGACCTCGACGACCTTCTCCGGGGTCATATCGAGTTCCTTGGCAAGCTCCTCGGGGGTCGGCTCCCGACCGAGGTCCTGCAACATCTGGCGCTGAACGCGGGCGAGCTTGTTGATCACCTCGACCATGTGCACCGGAATCCGGATCGTCCTGGCCTGGTCGGCCATCGCCCGCGTGATCGCCTGCCGGATCCACCAGGTCGCGTAGGTCGAGAACTTGTAGCCCTTGGTGTAATCGAACTTCTCGACCGCCCGGATCAGGCCGAGGTTTCCTTCCTGGATCAGGTCCAGGAACAGCATGCCGCGGCCGGTGTAGCGCTTGGCGAGCGACACGACCAGCCGCAGGTTCGCCTCCAACAGGTGGTTCTTCGCCCGTCGGCCGTCCTGCGCAATCCAGTGCAGCTCATTGCGCAGTTTGGGCGGCAGCCCGCCTGCGTCCCGGGCCAGCCGTTCCTCCGCGAACAAACCGGCCTCGATGCGCTTGGCAAGCTCGACTTCCTGCTCCGCGTTGAGCAGGGGGACCTTGCCGATCTGCTTGAGGTAGTCCTTCACCGGGTCGGCCGTGGCGCCCGCGACCGAGACCTGCTGCTCCGGCTCGTCGGCGTCGTCGGCGTCGGAGTAGATGAAGCCTTCGGCTTCCTCCTTCGCCGCCGCCTCCTCGGGCGCGGCAACCGTAGCCAGGTCGGCCGGGTTGGGCTCGACGTCCTCGAGGCTTACCAGGTCTGCATCGGTGAAATCGCCGGCGACATCCGCGAGCGGTCCGGCAGCGACGGCAACCTCGACGATCTCGGCCTCCTGGGTCGACGTGCCAGCAACCTTCCCCGGTTCTTGTGCCGCCGGTTCTTGCGCCGTTCTCTTCTTCGTCGAAGCCTTCGCGGGTGCCTGCTTTGTCAGCCCCTTCGCCGGCACCTTTCTGGCCGGCGCGCCCTTGGCCGGCACGCTCTTGGCCGACGCCTTCGTCTCCGCCGGTGTTGGAGATGTCTTCCCAGCCCGCTTGGCCGCTGGCTTGGCGGCCTTCTTCCTGGCCGAGACATCGACGACCTTGCCGTCAGTGCCGGCCTTTGGTCGACTCGCGTTTTTTTTCGCGGCGGGCTTGCGCGCTCGGCTCGGCGGCTCGGTCGCGGAGTCGACGACAGCGGCGGTGGCTGCCGAGCGTCGGGCCGCCGCGGCGGGAACCCGCCGACGGGTTCCGCCTGCTTTTGTCTCCACCCCGACCGACTTCAGGTCCTGCGCCGCTGGCAGCTCGTGGGTCCGGGCCTGCGCTGGGCGCGACGAACTCGACGACACAAACGACCTCTCGATGACGGGCGATCAGGGGTATGAGCGTATGACGACACGCAACTCAACATTCTGACACGGCCGGTGCCTCCATGCACCGCGGCGCAACTCCCTATCCAGCGTAACCCGAGAACGGTCTAGTCGTCGCACGGGCCGGATTCACCATCGTCGCGACCGCCGGACACATCGTCACCCCTGGGGCGCCTGCTTGGTCTCACGCTTGTATTGGCGGACCTCGGCCAGCGATTGTGCATCGACCACGTCCGCGATCGACCGCCGGGATCCTTCTTGGCCGTAGGCACCCGCCGCCTCTCGCCACCCGGCTGGCCGGACATCCAGCTGCTTGCCGAGCAGAGCGATCAAAATCCGGGCCTTCTGGTCACCATAACCTGGCAGGTCGGCCAGCCGCCGGCGCAGCTCTTCGCCAGAACTGGCCTCCGTCCATACCCGGGACACATCCCCGCCGTAGCGGTCGACGACGAACGCCGCCAGCTTCTGCACCCGAGCACCCATGGACCGTGGGTACCGGTGCACGGCCGGCGGGCCGGTCATCAGCGCCACGAACTCGGCCGGGTCGAAACGGGCGACCGCCGCCGGATCCAAGTCTTGGATGCCCATCCGGGCGGCGATCGTCGCCGGGCCCGTGAACGCCCATTCCATCGGGATCTGCTGGTCCAGCAGCATGCCGACCACCAGTGCGAACGGGTCTCGGGCAAGGAGCGCGTTGGCTCGCTCGTCTTGCGCCAGCCGTAACGTCCGCGCAGTGCTCACGGCTCCTCTGCCTTGACGGCGAGCACCGGGCACGGTGCGTCGAGCAGGATCCGCTGAGCGTTGCTGCCCAGGATGAGCTTTCCGACGGGCGAACGGCGACGCAGGCCGATGACGATGAAGTCCGCCGCCACCTCCTCGGCGACCGCGATCAGGTCGTCGGCTACGTCCTGCCCTCGTACAAGCTGGCGGACTTCCGCCTCGATACCGGCGTCGTCCAGATCCTTACGGACGGCGTCGAGCTCCGCTTCGGAACGGATCTCCTCGTCCGCGTCGAAGTCGCGGCCGCCATGGGCCGAATTGATGACCACCAGCCGCGCACCTCGCAGCTTGGCCTCCTCCGCGGCACGCCGCAACGCGGCCTTGCCCTCTGCCTTGGGGACATATCCGACCACGATCGCGGGCATTCTCGCGCTCCTCTCGACCAGCCACCGCAACATTGCGGCTTGCGGCACGCTACTCCTCTTGCTCCACCGTTCCCCATGGTCGTGGGACGATCGCGCGGTGCCCGACGTCGCGTTCGTTCTCGGCGGCGGGGGGCTGCTCGGCGCATCAGAGGTCGGCATGCTGCGTGCTCTCGTCCACGCCGACGTGCGGCCCGATCTGATCGTTGGCACGAGCGTCGGTGCCATCAACGGTGCGGTATTCGCGGCGGCCCCCGGCGGGCACGTCGTCGATCGACTAGAAACCATGTGGAACTCGTTGTCCAGGGACGACATCTTCGGCGGCTCTGCCCTGCGGCAGGTCTCGACGCTGGCTCGAACCCGGACCCACACGCACAGCAGCGAACCACTGCGGGACTTGTTGGCGAGCATCTTGGGTGAGGACCGACTGATCGAGGATCTCTCCATTCCGTTCGAGTGCGTCGCTGCGAGCATCGAGCGAGCCGCAGAGCACTGGTTCAGGCGCGGCAGCGTCGTCGAGGCCGTCCTTGCCAGCAGCGCGGTGCCGGGGCTTTTTCCCCCGGTCGAGATCGGTGGAGAGCACTTCTTCGACGGCGGGTTGGTCCACTCGATCCCGATCGGCCGGGCGGTAGCTCTCGGCGCTCGCACGGTTTATGTCCTGCATGTGGGACGGATCGAGCGTCCGCTCCAGCCGCCCACCCGGCCGTGGGAGGTCGCGATGGTGGCGTTCGAGATCGCCCGACGCCACCGGTTCGCTGCCGACATGGCGGCGGTGCCAGACAATGTGACCGTGCACGTCCTGCCGACAGGCGACCCGGAACCACCCAAGTACGCGGACCTGTCGACGCTGAGGTACCGCGACACGGCACGGGTCGCCGAACGCATCCAGCTGGCACAGCAATCCACCGCGGCCTATCTGGCCAGGCAATAACGTGCTACCCCCGCGCTGGCTCAGGCGGCTACTCATCGCCCCGGCATTGTTCGTCCTGATCACGAT
>DASSDH010000263.1:0-27116 GCA_035697245.1 Jiangellaceae bacterium | reverse complement strand
CGGTGTGCCGTCCTGGGTGGCAGGTCAAACGGTGGTCGGTGATGGGACCGTCGAAATGGTAGGCACGTTCCGGTGGAAGTGAGCGTCTAGGTCCCCAGGCCAAAGGCCCCGAGCCATTTCTCTCGCCAGGCGATCCGGATGCCGAGCTCACTCTCTCCTAGGCCATGGGTCGCGGCCAGGCTGCGGCGGGTGAGGTCCTGAGCCTCCGCGCAGATACGGCTCAACGACTCTGCGCGCTGCTTCGCCTTCACCGCGGCGTCCAGTGAGATCGCGATCTTCGCGCGAGCCCGCACGCGATCGTCGGCTGTGCGGTGGCAGCGCAGGTACGCCAACGACGCCGCTGCGACCTTGCCCTGGAGCGCATTGAGGAGGTGCTCGGCCACCTGTTCGTCGGTGATTCTGCGATAGGGGACGTCACAGGCCACCCACAACGCGAAGGGTTCGCCCTGACCGCTGCGGAACGTGATCTGTGTGGGCTCGCTGCGCAGTGCCTTGTAGCCCAGCGCCGGCGTGAAGTTCACCGAATGTAGACCCGCCGCCGAGCTGCGTGGGGTGAGACCGCAGTCACTGGCGAGTCGTCGCAGGCCCGCGACGAGGGGATCAGCAGCCGATGTCGCGCCCGCGGCTCGCTGCAGCCGGACGGGCGCGATCGGAATGAGGATGTGCGAGATGGACATCTCGGCCAGTGATTCGCTCGCGTACGTGAGGACCCCGATGTTGCTTGCGTCCAACGCTCTGACGACCGCTAGTGTCGAACCGACCCGAGCCGGACCGACGATCGTGAGTACGAAGGCGGTCGTGGGCGAATCCTCCGGCACCCCGCGGAATAGCTCGTCCCGTTGTCGTTCGAAGAGGTCGCCGTCAAAGTCGTTCACTTTGAACCATTCACCGCGAATGCGGTTGGCGCGCCGATCGGCGATTCGCAAGCCGAGGCCGTTCTCGGTGGCGAAGGAGTGCACTCGTTCCTCGAACATGAGCAGCCGACGCGGTTGGGCAGGGTCGATGCTGATCGACATTCGCAGAGATGGCCCTTCGGCGGGACGAACAAGCTCGCCCGAACCGTCTCCACGATTGCTGCCGACCGCTTCTCGGAACGGTGATACCGGCGACTGCAGGAGCATGATCGGTCCATTGGTGCATTCCACGGCTGCGCCAGCAAGCTGACTGATGATCCACGTCAACATGCGGGTGTCCCGCAACGACGGACGCCACGCGCGGTCGCCGTAGGACACCAGGATCTCCGTACGGCGGGCGCTGCCGTAGAGGAACGCCGGATTAAGAACTGCGGAGCCGGTCCAGCACAAGCCACTGTCGGCGCTGAGTGCCCCGCTGACGTTACGAACGCTGACCATCTCGTCGGTCACCGGTGGCTCCGTGGAAGGCCAGATCGCGGCTGCCGTCTCAATGCCGGCGGCACAGAACCGGACCGCCTCGTCCGGCTGATCGCTTCGATCCAGTTGGTTGCCGACGAATTGACCGCCGGCGACGTGCCGTACCCGAAACTCCACGGCCGACGCGCCCTCGGTGGCCGCTCGAGCCGCGATGTAGGCAAGCTCTGCGGGACGACTAAGACCAGTGGTCACGTCAGTTCCTGTTCGATGGCGTCGAACTGAGCATCGGGGTTCTGCAATCGCCGTTCATGATCTGGGTCCATGTCTTGCCGAAGCCACACCGGTACCGCGGCGACGCGGGGGACCAGCGCCCGGCGCCGGCGAGTTCGCATGACGAACTCGCAGATGCAACACGCGACGAGTAGCAGGAGGACAGCGACCGACGTAACAACCGCCCAGGTGATGTTCCAGTCCGCTGGAGCGGCAGCAAAGACAACACCCAGTCCCGTCGTGGCAACCAGCGATGCGTACGCCAAGCGTCGCTGGAACACCCGCAGTTGCCCCAGCACGGTGTTCGTATTCGGGATATCCAACCGGGTCAGCAGAATGCCCGGCACGAGCAGGAGCACGGCGACGATGGCGTCTGCTCTGGACAGGTCCAATTCCTGATCGATCCCGTTGAGCACGCCCAGACCGAGCACGACCACGAGAAGTCCTAATACCATCCGGAACACGCTTTCAATCAGCGCGGGCGGCTCGTCGGCCAGTGCGAGGTAAGCCGTCGCCTTGATCGGCTCGTTGGATCGGGGGGTCGGAGGGGCCGCAGTTCGCCAGTGTGCATGTGCACCGTGCTCACGCGGGTCGTTGTCGACGGTGACGTCATGGCCGAGCCGTGCGTTTCGGAGATGGTTGGCTACTCGACGCAAAGAATGCGTGGTCAGCGACCCGGATGCGAGCTGCCGGAACCGGTCGGCGTGATAATGACCCGCGAACGCAGCCATCGAGCTAACCGTCTCCTCACCGTCGACGAGCCGTCGTATCGCCTCTGCTTCATCCAGGACCGGTTGCTCTGTGTCTGGAGGTCGTTGACCGAAGATCTCGAAGCAGTCGGCCAGGTATTTTCGGTATTGGACGACATTGAGCATCCGACGGTGGCCCAGTTCAGCCAATCGCGAACCGATGCTCTGCAACTCGAGTTCCAAGAGCTTCGGCGGGTTCTGCTGCGCCATGCCCTGGTACCGCATCGCCACCGCCTCGATATCGTCGACGAGCGACTGTACGAACGGCTCGTCGACGTCGGTCGACAGCAGGAATCGACGGACGTGGATCTCCTCCGGCACCTCAAAGGTCACGTGATAGGAACGGACCGTTCGTGGGATCGATGTCGTGTACTGAACCGTGAACTCGCGGTTGACCGGCAGCCAGCTATTCACGAAGTTTCGACGGGGCGACGGTTGTCGGATCCCGGGTATGAGCGGCGCATCGTAGGTGAGGTAACTCTGCGGACGGTCCAGGGGCAGAGACACGACGAGCAGGAATTCTCGCGATGCGATTTCCACGAGCCTTTCGAAGGCCGTCGCGGTGTGGCCGCGCAGACCGCGTAGTGCAGTTTCGGCCCGATGCCGGATCGTGTACGAGTCGTAGTCGCGGTTGGTGACCGCTCCGTCCTTCGCAGCCCGATGGGATAGGGGACGGTGCAGCGTGTCGCCTGAAGCATCACGGACGAGCCGCAGGTGCGTCGCGGTGCCCGCGTCGATGAGCGTCGCCAGCGCCGCCTGGACCAACCAGCGGCCACGTGGCTGGCCCTTGCGGAGAAGGTCGAGCGCGGCATCGTTGTCGACCTCGAGCAACATGCGGAAGAGGCGACTCAACCCTGCGGTGAGGAGCTGGGCGGTCTCCTGAGTGGTCTGCCGCGGTATGACCTTGCCGCTGGAGTCCCGTACCACGACCGGCGATAGGTCCCTGCGACTGTGCCGCGACACAGGAACCCACACCGTTTGCGGCTGACCATCCTGGTCGTGGCTCGAGCTCAAAGTCAGCTGCTGTTTCGTCGTGAGCGTGCTGAGGTCGACATCCAAGCTGACCGTGCGACGGAGGTGGCCGCGGTCGATCAGGCGCAGGTTTTCGGTGATGCGGGAGACGTGATCCAACCGAAGCGAGAGATCCAGCAATGCGAGCCCACGCGCCTCGTCGTCCCTGTTACTCGGTGGCGGGCTGGTCGGTACTCGCGCTGTCCAGACCGCATCGATCAGTTCGTTGAGACCGCGGCGTTCGACTGCGGTGGCAGCGTCCGAAATCTCGTGCATGGTGAGCCCCCGTGTGCCAAGCGTGACGCTGCGCAAATCTATTTGATCTGCCCGCCAGGGGGCCACTCATCGCGCCGAGTTGCAATCTGGCGCGTCTTGAGGCATGCACACACGAGGGCGGTCCACCGTGGCGCCGCCGTCCGGTTCAGCGCCAGCGCGCACTCTGCTCGTCGGTCTCGTCGAAGTCGTAGTCGTCGGCCTCGTCGTCCTGATCGACCTCGGCCTCGACCGATCCGTCGCCGCCCAGCTCACGCTGCAGCGCGTCGAAGTCGGTCTCCAGCGACTGGTACTTCAGCCGACGGGCGACCTTCGTCTGCTTAGCCTTGGCCCGGCCGCGCCCCATTGGGTCGACCCCCTCGCACAAAACTGGGGCGACCAGTCAACCGGACGCCCTCGCAACTTCGGGTGACATCTGCTCGTGAATACAACGCTACAGGGTTCGGCCGTGTTCCGTCCCGCCCGGTCGGTCCTTCTCTACGGGAAAGGTCAGTCGGGGAGGCGAATGGTCCGTAGCCGCGAGACCTCGGCCATCCGGCGCTCCGCCAGCCGGTCGGCTGCGACGGCGGGTGGCACACCTTCGTCGGCGGCCAGTGCGAAAATTCGCCGGGTCGTCTCGAAGATCTGCTCGGCCTTGCTTCTGGCTCGCTCGAAGGAGAACCCGTGCAGCTCGTCCGCAACCTGGATGACCCCGCCGGAGTTCACGACGTAGTCGGGGGCGTAGAGGATTCCCCGGTTGTCGAGCATCTTTTCGACCCCTGGATGCGCGAGCTGATTGTTGGCGCCCCCGCACACAGCTCGGCCGGTCGCGCCAGCCACCAGTGCCTCGACCATCTCGTCGTCCAGGGCGCCGCCGAGGGCGCACGGCGCGTAGACGTCGATCTTGGCGTCGGCGAGGGCGATCGCGTCAGGCACAGCAGCCACCTCGGGGTACGCGGACTGCAGCCGATCGATGGCGGCCTCGGAGACATCGGTGACGACGACCTCCGCGCCGTCCTCGAGGAGCAACGCGGCGAGCTTGCTGCCGACTTTGCCGACGCCGGCGATGCCGACCCGGCGGTCCCGCAGGGTCGGCACCTGCCAGATCCGTTCCGCGCAGGCGCGCATTCCCTGGAAGACCCCGAACGCGGTGAGGACGCTCGAGTCGCCGGCACCGCCCTCCGCGACCGAGCGGCCGGTGACCCACCGGCACTCGCGCGAGATGATGTCCATGTCCGCGACATAGGTCCCGACGTCGCACGCGGTGATGTACCGACCGCCGAGTGATGCGACGAAGCGGCCGTAGGCGCGCAGCAGGGCTTCGGACTTGTCGCGGTCGGGATCACCGATGATCACGGCTTTGCCACCGCCGAGGTCCAGTCCGGCCAGCGCGTTCTTGTAGGCCATCCCTCGGGACAGCTCGAGCACGTCCGCGAGCGCGTCGTCCTCGCTTCGGTACGGGTAGAACCGCGTCCCCCCGAGTGCGGGCCCCAGAACCGTCGAGTAGATCGCGATGATCGAGCGGAGCCCGGTGGGCTCGTCCTGACAGAAGACGACCTGCTCGTGGCCGGTGTGCCGGCCGAAGACTCCGGTCTCAGTGGACTTGTCGGTCACGGTAGTGACCCCTTCGCGTCCTCAGGCCCAGTCGTGCGGCCGCTGTTGACGGGGCACAACGGCGGGCATCAGCGTTGTGACCGTCACGATATGCCCGTCCAGTCCCTATCGGGGAGTGACCGGTTGCGCTCGACTCGCGGCATACGTCGTCTCTGCGTAGTCTCTGCACTAACGGCTTGAAAGAGCCGGCCGGACGGGATTGCGACGTCGCCCGTTCGGTGCTTCCAGCCCACGACGCGGTGGGGTGGAATGACCGATTGTGGTGGAGCCATTCCACCAAGACGCAGGGAGGTGACGATGGCGACGAGGACTCAGGACGCCGAGCCCCTCCTCACGCCTGCGGAAGTCGCTGCCATGTTCCGGGTCGACCCCAAGACGGTGACCCGGTGGGCGAAGGCAGGCAAGCTCACATCGATTCGGACGCTAGGCGGACACCGCCGTTACCGCGAGTCCGAGGTCCGGGCCTTGCTGACGGGGCAGATCCCTCAGCAGCGAGCCGAACCGGACGCCGAGCAACAGGGGTGAGTCCTCCGGCGGCCGCTGCTCCGCGGTGGCCGCCGGACACTCGATTGGTCACCCTCCCGGCCGGGAGGCTGCGTGCGGGCAGGCTCGATGATCAAGCCTGTGGCCATGGTCGCCACGGGCGGGCTGCTGGTCGCCGCCGCCGTGGCGGGCACCCGGGCCGCGGGCGGACTGGAATTCGAGCTGCGGCCGCTGGTATCCGTCCCCGGCGATGACGTCGAGGTCGTCCTCTTGGCTGGGGCTGTCCTGTGCGTGCCGTTGCTGATCGTCGGCATGTTCCTCCGCCGTCGTGCCCAACGCGAGTCCGAGGGCGGCGAGTTCGAGTGGCTACGCCGCTTGGTCCTTCTTGCGGTCCTGGTCGCGTCCGTCCTCGTGCTGCGGGAGCTCCTTCCCGCGCTCGACGAGGATGCCGCGACCTCGGAAACCGAAGCCGCCGAGACGGGCACGGGACCCGCCGAGGTGATCTTCTCCGGCTGGACCGCGGTGCTGGCCGTCATACTGGCGATGTCCGCGCTGGCCATGCTGTGGTGGCGACGGCGGGTCGAGCCAGCAGCCGGGCCGCAGGCGACTGGCGGCGAGGACAATGACCGCACTGCCGCGGCGCGAGCCGGTCGGGTTGCACTCGACCAGCAATGGGACGACCCGCGCGCTGCCGTGGTGGGATGTTATGCCGCCATGGAGGACGTGCTCGAGGCAACCGGCGGTGCTCGGCGTCGCGCGGAGACCCCCGAGGAACTGCTCCATCGGGCCGTCGCCGAAGGTCACTTGGCGCCAGGTCCCGGCCGGGCGCTCACCGAGCTGTTCCTGACCGCTCGGTACTCGTCCACACCGGTGATGTCTGCCGACGTTGCCGTGGCCCGACAGGCGCTGCGCACCGTCGAGACCGGGGTACCGTCGTGACATTCGGCATCCCGCCCCGGGAGTTTGCGGTCCCGACGCCGAGCGTGTCGCGACATCGCGACCTGCTCCGAACTCGGCGGACGATTCCGCGGTGGCCGCTGCTGCTGCTCCTCATTGGCACGCTCGCTGCTGGTCCCGTGGGCTTGGTGGTCGCCTCGTTGGTTGCCGGTGCGCTGGTCGTGCTGCGGCTACGGCTCATCGCGGCGGATCCGGAGGTATCCGAGTTGCCGGCGCTGCCCTGGACCCGCCGGACCGGGGTGCCGGTGCTTCCGGGCTTCACGCGCACTGTCGGGTCGGTCGAGTGGGGTCTGGTATCCGCCTTCGACTTCGACACGGCACTTCGACCCAGACTGACCAGGGTGGCAGCGGCCAGGCTGGCCGACCGGCACGGCGTCGACCTTTCCAGCCAGCCGGCCGAGGCGGCCGGCCTGCTCGGTGCGGAGGCGTGGGCGCTGCTCGACCCGGCCCGTCCACCCAAGGGTGACCGTAGCGTCCCCGGTCCGGATCGGGCGGCGGTTGCCCGGGTGCTCGACGCGATCGAACGAGTCTGACGGAGGACCAGTGACCGACACCACGAGCTCGCCCACGTGGACGCCGGTCACTGCCGGGCGGCGCGCTCACGAGGTCTTGGACGAGGTGGAACGCGCAGTCGTCGGCAAGCGTCCGGCGTTGGAACTGGTGCTGCTGGGCATCTTGGCCGGTGGACACGTCTTGCTGGAGGACCTGCCCGGGCTCGGTAAGACGTTGATGGCTCGCTCGTTCGCTCGGGTGCTGGGACTGGAGATGCGGCGTATCCAGTTCACGCCGGACCTACTGCCCTCTGACGTCACCGGAGCGCCGGTCCTGGACCCGCGGACCGGCGAGCTGATCTTTCGAGCCGGTCCCGTCTTCGCCAACCTGGTGCTGGCCGACGAGATCAACCGAACGCCGCCGCGGACCCAGGCCGCCTTGCTGGAGGCGATGGCGGAGCGTCAGGTCACGGTGGACGGTGTCACTCGATCGCTTCCGGAGCCGTTCACGGTGCTGGCGACCGACAACCCGATCGAGTTCGAGGGCACGTATCCGCTGCCAGAGGCGCAGCTGGATCGGTTCACCATGCGGGTGCGGATCGGGTACCTGGATTTGCCCGATGAGGTGCTCATGCTCCGGCGCCGAGTCGACCGAAAGGCGCCGGAGGTGTCGTTACGGCCAATGGGCGAAGCGGCCGACCTGCTGGCGATGACTCGATCTTTGGAAGACGTGGAGGTTGACGAGGACCTGCTCGACTACGTCGTGCGCATCGTGACCGGCACGCGGGATCACGCGCAGACCATGGTCGGCGCGAGCCCGCGCGGTGGGTTGGCGATCCTCGCCCTGGCACGTGGGCGGGCCGTCCTGGCCGGCCGCACGTTCGTCACGCCGGACGATGTGAAGCAAGTGGCGGCACCCGCCCTCGGCCACCGGCTGGTGCTGCGGCCGGAGCTGTGGGTCCGCCGGGTTTCCGGCGACGACGTCGTCGCCGAGGTGCTGGAATCCGTTGAGCCGCCGC
Source organism: Jiangellaceae bacterium (assembly GCA_035697245.1). Taxonomy (GTDB): domain Bacteria; phylum Actinomycetota; class Actinomycetes; order Jiangellales; family Jiangellaceae; genus JACVRX01. Next base: position 18,939 of record DASSDH010000263.1, on the reverse strand, counting down.
CGACCAGGCCGGGCACATCGTGACCGCGACGCAGGTCGAGTTGCGCTGGCGTCCGTCGCCGCTCGCTGCCAGGTTGGCCACGGTTGGCGCCCTTGCGTCGGCGGCGGGACTTCTGCTGGGCCGGGCGGAGCTGATCGTGCTGGCCATCCCGGCGCTGGCGACCCTCGCCGCGGGCCGCCGGGCGGGACCTGGGGAGCTAGCCGTCGCCGCGACTACTCCCAGCGATCGCTATGTCGAGGACGACCGGGTGGACATCGACGTCACGATCGCACCCGGTCCGGCTGCCGGCGGGGTTCGAGCCGAGCTGGCGCTGCCGGCCGGCGCCTGGCAGGCGGCTGGCTCGCTGACGACGACCGGCGGACTGTCGGCGACGCGAACCTGGTCGGCAGTGCCAAGCCGCTGGGGGAGGCGCAGCATCGGGCCGGTCCGGTTGAGGGCGTGGGGGCCGTCGCGGCTCGACGTGGCGACTGCCGAGGTCAGCCTCGGCCAGGTCGACGTCTATCCGGCGGCGGCGTGGGCGCGGCATTTGCCGCTGCCGCCTCGGCTGGTCCAACGCACCGGCTTGCATGCGGGCCGGTCGGAGGGGTCGGGCGTGGAGTTCGCCGGCGTCCGGCCCTACGAGCCCGGCGACGTTGTTCGCCGGGTCCACTGGCCGGCGACCGCGCGGCGCGGGCGGCTGCACCTGAGCCGGCATGCCGTCGAGCGTGCCGCCGACACGGTGGTCGTCATCGACGCGACGACCGAGGTGGAGCGGACGCTCGAGTTCTCCGTACGGGGGGCGGCAGGGGTGGCCCAGGCATACCTCGCCATGGGCGACCGGGTCGGGGTGGTTGCGCTCGGTGGCATCGTGCGGTGGCTGCCGCCCGGCGTCGGCGTTCGGCAGGTCTTTCGGGTGGTCGAGACGGTCCTCGACGTCCGGCTCGACGAGTCGTTCGTCGCGCCGGACCTCGATCGGCTGCCGCGCCGGGCCCTGCCGCCGGGTGCGCTGGCGATCCTGTTCAGCCCGCTGCTCGATCCCCGGGTTCTGGAGATCGTGCGGGATCTGCGTGAACGCGGGCACCCGACGGTGGTCGTGGACGTGCTTCGAACCGAGCCTCTGCCGCCACCGGGCACCCGCGCCGGCCCGGAGGCCGTCCGGCTGTGGCGGCTGGAACGCGACGCCCTCCGGCACGAGCTGTCCACGATCGGGGTGACTGTCGTGCCGTGGGGGGACGACGAATACGCGCTCGGGCTGCTGGATCGCGTCGCAGTCCGGCTGCACCCGCAGCTCGCCGGCGGGGTGCGATGAAGCCACTTGTGGCCGGCGTCGTCGCGGCCGTTCCAGGAGCCGGGGCGGTTGCCCTCGCGGGCATGAACACTCCGGCGGACGCGCGGCTGTGGACCTGGGTCGCGGCGGTCGGCGTCGTGCTTGCGGTGCATCCGGCGCTGCGGTGGGCGAGCACGGTGGCTCTGGTCGGCATTGTGGTGGCGGTGGTCCTGAAGGCGGGTGTGACCGGCCTCCACGTGACGGTCGGCGCCGGCCTCGGTGTCCTGCTCCTTGCCTATGTGCTGGCCCTCGACCTCGCCGAGCTGGTCGAGCGGGCGGACAGCGGGCTGGCCCAACTCACGGCGGGATGGGCGGCCGCCGTGGCCCTGCCGGTCGCTGCCGGGCTCGGCGGCTGCGCGCTCGCCTTGGCCGTGGTCGCGGTGCCGGTCTCGCCGTCGCTTCCCCTCGCTCTCGCCGGGCCAGCAGCCGTCGTTGCGCTCAGCGTGTTGGCCATGCGCCGGCGCGGGGCCCAGTAACGGAGCACACCTGGATCACGGACTGGCGGCGATCCGAGACTCGGTCTAGGTAGGTCTGGCATCCAACACGGCGACGAGGGCTTTAGGAGCAACGGTCCGGTACGCATCCTCGACCAGCTCGGTGATCTCCTCCCAGTCGACCGGCACGTCGAGTCGGACGCCGAGCCAGCCACGGTGCCCGACGTAGGGAGGACGAAAGAACCGCTCCGGAGCCGAGCCGACCAGCGTGGCCTGAACTCCCTCTGGCGCGGCGCACCAGAAGCCGACCACGTCGTCGTGGTGGTGGTCGGCATAGGTGACGAACGTCTTCGTGTCCCGCACGAACCAGGTCGGCTCGCCGTGGCTGATACGTTCGGTCGTCTCCGGGAGAGCGAGGCAGATCGCCCGGAGCCTGGGTAGCGGGTCGCCGCTCATGGCGCTGTCGGCCGCTGGGATGGCTCGCGGAAGCGGGTTCCGATAGTAAGGAGCAGCAGCCCGACGCCGAGGACCATGTAGAAGTTTCGCGCGGCGGTCTCGTCGGAGAACCCCAGGACGAACGGGGCGACGATCAAGAAGATCGACAACACCACGTCCACCGTGACGTGCGCCGTGATGGCGAGCTGCTTGACCAGGCTGGTCGGCATCCCTGCGGTGATGGCGGTGTTCACCAGGACCACGATCCCGATCGCGATCGAGACGCCGGTGGCGACGCTGGAGTCGAAGTCGAACAGGACGGGACCGGCCAGGAACACGACACCGAGGATGTACTCCACCGCGCCGTGCACGGTCCGGGGAATGGGCCCTTCGCGCAGCATGGCGTAACGCTAGCCCGTCCGAGAGCCGCACCCCGTGATCGACCAGCCGATCATCATGCGGCCTCAGCCGTCGAGGAACGACCGCACCCTCGCCGGCAGATCGGCGAACGTGTTCATCGGACGGGCCGCGACCAGTTCGTTGGCCTGGTCGCGGTCCAGGCCGCCGTCGACGAGGACCTGCCGGGCATGGGCGTCCGGGAGGCTGTTCAGCCAGCGCAGGACGAGTTCTTCACGGCCACGCTGGGAAAGCTCGCCATACAGCCGAACCCGGGCCAGGCCCCCATCGGGATAAACGTCGAGCCGGACCTCGGTGGTCTCCGGAGCGTCGAAGACGCGGAACAGGTGCCGAGTGTCCGGCTGTAGGCGGGTACGTGGCAACAACTCGACCCAGTCGTCGTCGCGGCCAGCGGAGCGGGAGTCGCGTCCGCGTAATGACGCCCAGCCGGGTGCATTTCCGACGAAGTAGGACGTGTCCAGCTCGGCCAGCCGCACCCGACCAGGGCCGGCCAGCCGGAACTCGACCCAGTCGTTGTCATCGTCCCGGCGTCGGGCGGTCTCCCAGCCCTCGCCCATCACCCGCGCCTGGCCAGGAGAGATCAGGTTGCTGGGCGACGAGTAAAACATGTTGCTGCATCCAGTAACCACGCCGCCGTTCGCGAGGGCAGCAAGATCGATCTCACCCGTGCCGAGAAAGCGCGGGTCTGGGACTGCCTCACCGTGCGCCCGAAGCCTGGCGACCCCACCATCGGGGTACATGCACAACCGCACGTGGGTCACCCGCTGCGGCGCCTCCACGGAGAACGGGTTCTGGGTGTCGCCGTCGGCCGGCGAGCGGGGGACCAGCGGAATCCAGTCAACTTGTTGCAGCTCGTCCGGCGTCGGGTATCCCTCGACCGACGTTCCCTCGACGGAGATCTCCGGCGGGTAGTTCCCGGTGAAGAACGCTGTGTCGACGACGACGCCGTGGACGACCCCGGCGATGCCCAGCCGCACGATCGCCCAGTCGTGCCCGGGTTCACGACGGCGACGAGTCTCCCAGCCGTCGTAGACCTGCCCCTTGTGACCGAACGTATAGGTCTGGTACTCCGCCGGTTCGGGCTTGATGAGGTTCTCCCGCTCGGCGAAGAGCTCGTCGTTGGCGCCGACGACGCTGCCGCCGAGCCGGCGGCCGGCCAGGTCGGGGAGGACGGTGAAATCCTGTTCGGTCATGGTCACTCCTTGCTCGCGTTGGGAGGCACCGGCGCTGGTGCAGGCAGCCAGTCGGCGGCGATTCGACGGGCAAGCTGTTCGAGCAGCGGACCAGCGTCGGCCATGCTTCGAACGGGGTCTGGCTCGATATCGGAGAGTGCGTAAGCGCGCTCGATGCCCGCTGTGCGCAGTGCGTCTGATTCGAGTTGGCACCGGCCGGCCACCGCGATGACCGGGACGCCGGCAGCGCGGGCCGCAGCTGCCACCCCGGCCGGCGCCTTGCCGCGCAGGGTCTGCGCGTCCAACGACCCTTCCCCGGTGACGACGAAAGTGCACCCCGGCACCCGGTCGGCGAAACCGATCAAGTCCAGGACCAGCTCTATACCGGGGCGGAGGGTTGCCCCGAGGACGGCCATGGCTGCGAAGGCGACACCGCCGGCCGCACCGGCGCCGGGAACGTCGGCACTGTCCCGACCAGTCGTCGCCGCCACCATCGCCGCCCAGTGGGACAGTGCCTCGTCGAGCACGACGACATCCTCGCCTGTGGCGCCTTTCTGCGGGCCGTACACGACCGCAGCACCATGCGGCCCGTAGAGCGGGTTGTCGACGTCGGACGCGACGACGACCTCGGCAGTGCGAAGCGCGCGGTGCAGGCCGGCCAGATCCAGCCGACGCAGCCGGCCGAGCCCGCCGCCGCCACGGGGCAACGGCTGGCCTTGCCCGTCGAGCAGGCGCGCGCCGAGAGCCTCGACCATCCCGGCGCCCCCGTCGGTACTTGCACTGCCGCCCACGCCGAGCACGACCCGGTCGCAACCGGCGTCCAGCGCCGCTCGCAGAACTTCTCCGGTGCCATGGCTCGAGGCGACCAGCGGTGCCAGCCGGCCGCCGGGCAGCCGTCGTAGGCCGGACACGTCGGCGAGTTCGACGACCGCGACACCAGCACGTTCGGCGTAGGCGGTATCGACCGCTTCACCGGTCGGCCCCGCCGCCCGAACCGGAACCCGGCGATACCCAGCCGAAATTGCTGCCTCGACCGTGCCGTCGCCACCGTCCGCGACCGGGAGCCGATCCACCAGGACACCGGGTGCCGCCGAATTCAGCCCGGCGGCGACGTGCTCGGCGACCTGGGCCGCGGTCAGCGACCCCTTGAACTTGTCGGGCGCGACGAGGACACGCATCGGATCACTCAGCCAGGAAGCGGGGGAATGTCGCGCTCATGCGGTACCTCTCCGAAGCAGTTGCCCCCGCGGGTCGCCGTCGTCGGTGATCTGCCGTCCACGCAGCCAGGTGCTACGAACGACCCCGGACAGCGGCCGCTGGGCATACGGCGTGAGCGAGTGCCGGTGGTGCAGCCGGTCCGGCTCGACGACGAACGCGTCGTCCGGCGCGAACACCGAGAAGTCGGCGTGGTACCCGAGCGCGATGTGGCCCTTGCGCTGCATCCCGGCGATCGCTGCGGGCCGCTCGGCCATCCATCGCACGACGTCGCCCAACTCGAAACCCCGTTGCCGCGCCTGCGTCCATATTGCAGAAAGACCGAGCTGGAGCGAGGCGATTCCGCCCCACGCGACACCGAAGTCGCCGTCGGTCAGCCGCTTGAGTTCCGGTGTGCACGGCGAGTGGTCGGACACCACCGCGTCGATGTCGCCGTTCTGCAACCCGGTCCACAGCAGTTCGCGGTTGTCGGCCTCCCGAATCGGCGGACAGCACTTGAACTGTGTCTGCCCGTCCTGGATCTCCTCCGCGGTAAAGACCAGGTAGTGCGGGCAGGTCTCGACGCTGACCCGAACCCGGTCCTTTCGAGCGGTGCGCAGCATCGGCAGAGCGTCCGACGACGACAGATGCAGTACGTGCACCCGAGACCCGGTCCATCGGGCCGCCTCGATGACTTGGGCGATCGCAACGTTCTCCGCGCCCCGGGGACGCGAGGCCAGGAAACCCTTGTACGTCTCGCCGTGCGCGGTCGGCGCGTGATCGATGGCTGCCGAGTCCTCCGCGTGCACCAGCAGTAGTGAGCCGAACGTGCCGATGGCGCGCAGGACATCCGGTAGATCACCCGGATCCAGGTGCGGGAACTCGTCGACGCCGGAATGCAGGAGGAAGGACTTGAACCCGAACACCCCGGCGTCGTGCAAGCCGCGGAGCTCGCCGAGATTGCCGGGCACCGCGCCGCCCCAGAACCCCACGTCGACGTGCACCTGACCCGAAGCGGCCTTGCGCTTCACCTCCAGTGCGGCCACGTCAATGGTCGGCGGGATGCAGTTGAGCGGCATGTCGACGATCGTCGTGACGCCACCGGCCGCCGCCGCCCGAGTTGCAGTCGCGAACCCCTCCCACTCGGTCCGCCCGGGCTCGTTCACGTGCACGTGGCTGTCGACCAGGCCGGGCAGCAGTACCTCGTCGTCGCCGAGATCCACCATCTCCGGTGCGCTCAGGTCAGAGTCGAGCGGCTCGATCGCGACGATCCGCCCGTCCGCGATTCCGACGCGTCGAGCAACTTCTCCGGCCGCGGTGACCACACGCGGAGCGCGGAATACGAGGTCTAACTCGTTCACGGGCCGTGGGCTCCGCCGTCAGTCCAGCAGCGCGATTGCGGTAGGCGCGTCCTCGCCGCGCTCGGCCAGTTCCTCGAACTCGGTGACGTTGTCGAGCTCGGTGCCCATCGCGATGTTCGTGACGCGCTCGAGGATCACCTCGACAACAACGGGCACGCGGTGCTCGGCAGCGAGTTTCTGCGCCCGTTCGAGTGCCGGGAGCAGGTCGTCGGGCTGGTGTACTCGCAATGCCTTACAGCCGAGTCCCTCGGCAACTTTGACGTGGTCGACGCCGTAGCCCTCCATCTCGGGACTGTTGATGTTGTCGAAGGAAAGCTGCACGGCGTAGTCCATGTCGAACCCGCGCTGTGCCTGCCGGATCAAACCGAGGTAAGAGTTGTTCACCACGACCTGCACGTACGGCAGGTTGACCTGCGCGCCGACTGCCAGCTCCTCGATCATGAACTGGAAGTCGTAGTCGCCGGACAGCGCCACCACGGTGGCGCTGGGGTCCGCGGTCACCACCCCCAGGGTCGCCGGCACGGTCCACCCGAGTGGGCCTGCCTGGCCGCAGTTGATCCAATGCCGCGGTTGGAAGACGTGCAGGAACTGGGCAGCGGCGATCTGCGACAGCCCGATTGTGCTGACGTAGACGGTGTCGCGGCCGAACGCCCGGTTCATCTCCTCGTAGACCCGTTGGGGCTTGATCGGCACGTCGTCGAAGTGGGTTCGTCGCTGCATCGTTCTCTTGCGGTCGGCGCACTCGGCCGCCCACTCGCTTCGGTCGGGAAGCTCACTGGCGGCGTCACGCTCCCGGGCTACCTGGCAGAAGAGCTCGAGTGCGGCGCCTGCGTCGGAGACGATGCCGTAGTCGGGCGCGAAGACCCGGCCGATCTGGGTGGGCTCGATGTCGACGTGCACGAACCGCCGGCCGCGCCGGTACGTCTCCAGCCCGCCGGTGTGCCGGTTGGCCCAGCGGTTGCCGATACCGAGGATGAAGTCCGACGCGAGCACCGTCGCGTTTCCATAGCGGTGGGAGGTCTGCAACCCGGCCATGCCGACCATCAGCGGGTGGTCGTCGGGGATGGTGCCCCAGCCCATCAGGGTCGGGATGACCGGGACGCCGGTGAGCTCGGCGAACTGGACCAGCAGATCGGCCGCATCGGCGTTGACGATCCCGCCGCCGGCGACGATGAGCGGGCGTTCGGCCACGGCCAGCATGTCCATCGCCCGCTCGACCTGCGCCCGCGTCGCCGTCGGCTTGTACACCGGTAACGGCTGGTAGGTGTCCGGATCGAAGTCGATCTCGGTCATCTGTACGTCGAACGGCAGGTCGATGAGGACCGGACCGGGACGACCGGAGCGCATGAGGTGGAACGCCTGCTGGAACGCGCCGGGAACTTGCGCCGGCTCCAGGACCGTCATCGCCATCTTGGTGAGCGGTTTGGCGACGGTCGCGATGTCGACGGCCTGGAAGTCCTCCTTGTGCAGCCGTGCGACCGGCGCCTGCCCGGTGATGCACAGGATGGGGATCGAGTCTGCCGACGCCGAGTAGAGGCCAGTGATCATGTCGGTGCCGGCCGGGCCGGACGTGCCGATGCAGACGCCGATGTTGCCGGACTTTGCCCGGGTGTATCCCTCGGCCATATGGGAGGCACCTTCGACGTGCCGGGCCAGCACATGGTCGATGCCGCCGAGGTCGCGCATGGCGGCGTAGAACGGGTTGATCGCCGCGCCCGGCAGGCCAAAGGCGTGGCGTATTCCTTCCTTCTTGAGAATTTCGACGGCTGCCTCAGCGGCTCTCATCCGTGCCATCTCGGTACTCCTGCCTGGCTCAGCGGCCGGCCCGGCCGGAGAGCTCCTCGACGAGCTTGAAGAGTCCTGAGTGGTCTAGGGCGCCGTCGCCGCGAGCGACCAGCGCGGCGACGAGCTGGCCGACGACCGCGCCGAGCGGGATGACGACTCCTGCCTCGCGGGCCGCTGCCTGGACGATGCCGAGGTCCTTGTGGTGCAGCTCCAGCCGGAAGCCGGGAGCGAACTCCCGGGCGAGCATCCCGTTCGCCTTCCGGTCCAGAACGGTGCTGCCGGCCAGGCCACCACCGAGAACTCGCACAGCGGCTTCGGTGTCGACACCGTATGCCTCGAGGAACACCAGCGCCTCGGCCAGCAGCTCGATGTTGCCGGCGACGATGAGCTGGTTCGCCGCCTTGACGGTCTGCCCGGCCCCAGCAGGCCCGACATGCACGATCGTCTTGCCGACCGCCTGCAGCACCGGCAGAGCATCCTCGAAGTCCGCGGCCTCGCCGCCGACCATGATCGACAGACTGGCCTCGATCGCGGCCGCCTCGCCGCCGCTCACCGGTGCGTCGAGCACCCGTACGCCTCGATCCCGGCCCGTGGCGGCGATGCTCCTGGAAACGTCGGGCCGGATGCTGCTCATGTCGACGTACAACAGTCCGGGTTCGGCATTCTCGAAGACGCCGTCCGGGCCGGTCGTCACCTCGTGCACGTCCGGCGAGTCCGGCAGCATCGTGACGACGACATCGGCCCCGCGAACTACCTCTGCCACGCCCTCGGCGCCCCGGCCGCCCTGCTCGACCAACGCCTGCACCTTGTCCGGCGTCCGGTTGTACCCAACGACGTCGAACCCTGACTTGACCAGGTTGGCGGCCATCGGGGCACCCATGATGCCCAAGCCGACGAATCCGACGATCGTCATCGTCCCCTCCCAGGGTCGATCGGACTCACCCTGCGGCGCCGCGAGCCGGCTCGGGCAGCCAGCCGAAGCTGTCCACGGTGGCACCGCTGGGCTTGTACTCCAGGGCGACCCAGCCGTCGTAGCCGGCCTGAGCCAACGCGTCCAGCCAGCGGTCCAGCGGCAGGTCGCCGGTGCCCGGCTCGTTACGGCCCGGCGCGTCGGCGATCTGCACGTGGCCCACCCGGTCGGCGTGCAGGGCGATGGCCGAATCCACGTCGTCGCCATTGACCGCCAGGTGGTAGAGGTCACAGAGGAAGCGCAGGTTCTCGGCGCCGGTATCGCGCTGTACCCGCTCGACGACGCCGACGACGTCAGCTGCGGTCTTCAGCGGATATCGGGGTGCCCCGCTCACCGGCTCGACGAGCACGATTCCGCCGATCCGGCCCGCCGCCTGCGCGGCCAACGTGAGGTTCTCGACGGCGAGGTCGTCTTGCTGCCCTGGTTGGCTGTCATCGACCCGGTTTCCGTAAAGCGCGTTGAAGGCCCGGCACCCGAGCTGCTCGCCGATCCCGACGGTGATGTCGACGTTGTCCCTGAACTCGTCGGAGCGGGCCGGCCAGGAGACCAGTCCGCGGTCGCCGCCGGGCATGTCACCGGCCGCGAAGTTGAGCCCGATCAGTTGCACGCCGGCGTCGCGGATGGCGGCGACGAACGCGTCGACAGCGGAGTCGGCGGGAACCGCCTCGTCGAACGGCCACCAGAACTCGATTGCTCCGAAACCGGCCTGCCGTGCAGCCGCGGGCCGTTCCAGCACCGGAAGTTCGGTGAACATGATCGAGGTGTTGACGGCATACCGGGGCACGCGCAGATCCTCCATGGTTTCCGTATGACGGAGAACGTAGTCCGCTATGTGGAATCGGTCAAGCGTCGGGCGAGCCGGTCGAGGGTTTCTCGATCCGGACCACCGCTGTCGGTCACCTCCTCCGGATCGACGGCACCGCAGTCCAGCCCGCGCACGACAAACGCGGCCAGCGCCTGCGCGGTCGCGGGCTCGTCGAGCACGCCAGAGTCGGCCTTGGCCAGGTAGGCGCGCAGCCGATCCAGCGCGGCCGGCAGGCCCTGTCGGAAGAACGCATACGTCGCCAAGTAGCGGGTCGGCAGCTGGGCGGGATGCATGTCCCACCCCTGGTAGAAGCCGCGCTCCAGCGACCGCCGAACCAGCCGGGCGTGCAGCCGCCAGGCCTGGTGCACGGCATCCCGGTCGCCCGCGGGCAGCACGTTTGTCGACCCGTCCGACAACCGGACGCCGGTGCCCGCAGCGGCGAGCTGCATCACCGCCTTGGCGTGGTCGGCGACTGGGTGCTCCATGCTTTGGTACGCGGCGGCGACGCCGAGCGCCGCGCTGTAGTCGTACGTCCCGTAGTGCAGCCCGCAGCAGCGCGCGCCCGCGGCGTGCACCATCCGGGCCACCGTGGCGGCACCGTCGGGCCCGAGCACGGCTTGCGGCGTCTCGACTTGAATCTCAAATAGCAGCCGGCCTGCGGGTAGTCGGGTCGCGGACTCCAGCCGCTCGCAGACAGCCACCATCGCCGCGACCTGGTCCACGCTGGTGACCTTGGGCAACGTCACAACGAAGCTTGCGGGGAGCTCGCCGCCTAGATGATCGATCAGGCCGGAGACCAACAGACCGAGTGTGCGCAGCCCACGTCGCCGAGTCGGGGCTTCCAGGCCCTTGAACCTGATTCCGAAGAACGGGGGCGCGCCGCCGGCGGAAATGGACTGGGCCAGCGCGTTGGCTGCCGCCTGGGCCGCTGCGTCCTCGACATCGTCCGGATGCGACCCGTAGCCGTCCTCGAAGTCGATGCGCAGGTCCTCGACCGGTTCCCGCGCGAGCTTGCCGCGTACCCGGGGAAGTACATTGGTCACAACGGCTAGCGGGATTCCGGTCGCGTCCGCGAGAGTGCCGGGGTCCGCGCCGTCGGCATCGAGGGCCGCCACCGCGGCACGACCCCAATCGGCCGCTGTGTCCGCGCCGAACCGGTCGGCGGGCACATACACAGTGTGCACCGGCTGGCGCATGCCGGAGTCTCCCGGATACAGCTCCGCCAGGTCACGGTCGGCCGCGGTCAACCGCTGATCGAGTTCGGCCAGGAATTCGCCGTCCAAGGGATCAGCTGTGCCTGTCGTCGCCACGGCTCTACCCGACGATGTCGTATGCCGGCAGAGTCAGGAAGTCGACGAACTCGTCGGCGACGGCGACCCGCTCGAACAGCTCCCGCGCCTCTTGGTACCGGCCCGCGGCGAACGCATCGTCCCCGATTGCGGTGCGGATGGCGTCGGTCTCCTCGTCCAGGATCCGGGCGACCAGCTCATGGGTCACCTGCTCCCCGGTGTCGTCCAGAGTCACCCCGTTGTGCAGCCACTGCCAGATCTGCGAGCGAGAGATCTCCGCCGTTGCCGCGTCCTCCATGAGGTTGTTGATGCCGACGGCCCCATTGCCTGCCAGCCACGCGGCGAGATATTGCAACGACACCGAGACGTTCTCGCGCAGCCCACGCTCTGTTCGACTCCCGGGTGTCTCCTGAACCGCGAGAAGCTGGTCGGCCGTGACATGGACGTCGTCGCGCCGACGGTCGAGCTGGTTGGGCCGCTCGCCGAGATAGCGGTCGAACACCTCCTCACACACCGGCACCAGGTCGGGATGGGCGACCCACGACCCGTCGAAGCCGTCCCGTGCCTCCCGCTCTTTGTCCTCGCGCACCTTCGTCAACGCCCGCTCGTTAACCGCCGGGTCGCGGCGGCTGGGGATGAACGCGGCCATGCCACCCATCGCGAATGCGCCGCGTCGATGGCAGGTGGCCACGAGCAGCTCGCTGTACGCCCGCATCATCGGCGCGGTCATGGTCACGTCGGCGCGATCGGGTAGGACGAAGCTGGGACCGGCGTCGCGGAAGTTCTTGATGATGCTGAACAGGTAGTCCCAACGCCCGGCGTTCAGCCCGGACATGTGGTCCCGCAGCTCGTAGAGAATCTCGTCCATCTCGAACGCGGCGGTGATCGTCTCGATGAGCACCGTTGCCCGGATCGTGCTGGCCGGAATACCCAAGGACTGTTGGGCGTGCACGAAAACGTCATTCCACAGCCTGGCCTCGAGGTGGCTCTCGGTCTTCGGCAGGTAGAAGTACGGCCCACTCCCGCGCGCCAACAGCTCGGCGGCATTGTGGAACATGTGCAGCCCGAAATCGACGAGCGCCCCGACGACCGGCCGGCCGTCCAGGACGATGTGGCGTTCGTCGAAATGCCAGCCGCGTGGGCGGACGACGAGGACTGCGAGCCGGCCGTCGTCACGAAGCCGGTATGCCTTGCCCTCAGGCGAGTCGTAGGACAGCTGCCGCCGGACCGCGTCGTAGAGGTTCACCTGACCAGAGACCACGTTCTCCCAGTGCGGTGTGTTGGCGTCCTCCAGGTCGGCCAGCCACACCCGGGCGCCGGAGTTCAGCGCGTTGATCGCCATCTTCCGCTCCGTCGGGCCGGTGATCTCTACGCGACGGTCGACGAGGTCGGCGGGCGCGGGCGCGACGGTCCAGTCGGCTTCTCGGATCTCCTTGGTTGCCGGCAGGAAGTCCAGCCGACCGGTCGAGGCGATATCCGCTCGCCGCTCCACGCGGCGGGCGAGCAACTCGTCTCGGCGAGAGCCGAAGGTCTCCTGCAGGTCGGCCACGAAGGCAAGTGCCTGCGGAGTCAGGACCTCGTCGCCGCGATCGACGGCGGCTCCGGTCACCTTCAGGTCGGCCACAGTCCCCCTCGGTGAAGGGCGATGGCGGTGTGATCTTGTCTCAAGACCACCCGGCTCCGCCGCAGCGATTCCGTATGGCGGATGCTACTTTCTGAGATACGGAAGTCAATCGGAGGCGTCGACGGTCAGGCAGCCGCCCGAATACCGTACGGTTTCCACTATGCGGAAGAACGGCACGCACGACTCCGGCGAGGTAGGACGCCGCGGCGGGGTTCAGACCATCGAGCGGGCGTTCCATCTGCTCGAGGTGCTTGCCGCGGGCGGTGGCGAGATGTCGATCAGCCAACTCGCCGACGAGTCCGGACTGCCCATGCCGACCATCCACCGGCTGTTGCGAACGCTCGCGGCGCAGGGATACGTGCGCCAGCAACCGTCCCGGCGATACGCACTCGGGCCTCGATTGATCTGGCTCGGCGAGAGTGCCGAGCGGCTGCTGGCGGCCTGGGCACTCCCGCACCTGGAGAAGCTGGTGGCCGAGCTCGACGAGACCGTCAACGTGGCGATGCTCGACGGCGACCGCGCCGTTTATGTCGCCCAGGTGCCGGGAACCCGGCCGATGCGCACGTTCACCGAGGTCGGGCGCCGGGTGCATCTGCACAGCACCGGGGTGGGCAAAGCCCTGCTCGCGGCCCTGCCAGACGAGCAGATGATCGACCTGGTGGGCAGGATCCCGCTCCCGGCCAACACCGAGCACACGATCGTGGACCGGGATCTGTTGCTGGCTGATCTGCGGGCCGCGCGCGTCAATGGGTTCAGCGTCGACGACGGGGAACAGGACATCGGGGTGCGATGTGTCGCGGTGGCGATGCCGGCCGACACCGTGCGGGCAGCAATCTCGGTGTCAGCGCCCAGCGTTCGGCTGACCGATGACATGCGCGAGAGGGCGGCCCGCTTGCTGCGGCGCTCGGCCGAGGAGTTGGGGCGTGAGCTGATCAGCCGCAACGGATCGACCTGAATCGAGCCCACTCATGGGGGCCACCGGCCGTCGCCGAGCTGACTGTTGACACTCGAAGACACCGTCGCTAGCTTTCTGCCAAGTAGAAACCAACTTCCGCATGACGGAAACGGTGTTCTCTGGATGACCCTCTCGACGCATGTTCTCGATGCCGGCCGTGGTCACCCGGCTACTGGCGTACCTGTGACGCTGCACCGTCGTGTGGGCGAGAAGTGGGAACTGATCGGCGAGGGCCTGACGGACGCCGATGGCCGGGTCGCGGGACTCGCCCCGGACGGGCTGGCGGCGGGTATCCACCGGCTCGAGTTCGACACCGGCGCGTATTTCGCTTCCTCCGGCCAGACCGGCTTCTACCCCGAAGTCCACGTCACGTTCGAGATCGCCGATCCCGACGAGCATTACCACGTGCCGTTGCTGCTGAGCCCGTTCGCCTTCTCCACCTACCGAGGGAGCTGACGCCATGGCGGTGACCCTGGGCCACAACCAGTATGGAAAGGCCGAGACCAGAGTCGTCCGCTTGTACCGCGACTCGGACCCACACGAGATCGTCGACTACAACGTCAGCGCTGCCTTGTCCGGTGACTTCGCAGACACGCACCTGACCGGCGACAACGCGTTGGTTCTCACGACCGACGCGGTGAAGAACACGGTCAACGCGTACGCCAAGGAGCAGGGCGAAGCAGCCCGTCAGCCGGAGTCTTTCGGGCTCGCGCTCGCTCGTCACTTCGTCGGCGACAACGAGCAGGTCACCCGGGCCAGGGTGAACGTGGAGATGTATCCCTGGGTACGGCTCGACCACGAGGGTTCACCGCACCCGCACGCCTTCGCCCGCCACGGCGGATATGTGCGCACCGCCACCGTCACCTGCGACGGCGACCAGGCGTGGGTGGTGTCCGGTGTTGACGAACTCGTCGTCCTGAAAACCACCGACTCTGAGTTCTGGGGCTACTACCAGGACAAGTACACGACCCTGAAGCCGACGAATGACCGAATCATGGCCACCAAGGCCAAGATCCAGTGGTGGCACTCCGACGCCGACGGTGACGTCGACTGGGGAAAGTCATACGACACCGTGCTCGGCACGCTGACCAGTGCCTTCGCCGGCCACCACAGTCTGGCTTTGCAGCAGACGATCTACGCGATGGGCGAGGCGGTGCTCGAGTCCGAGGCGGGGATCGCCGAGATCCGGTTCTCGCTGCCGAACAAGCATCACTTCGTGATCGACCTGAGCCCGTTCGGGTTGGACAACCCGAACGAGGTCTTCCATGCCGACGACCGCCCCTACGGCCTGATCGAGGCGACGGTTCGCCGAGACGACGCGCCCGATCCCGGCCTGGCCTTCGACCCTGGCATCGGCTGGTGATGCGGGCGATAGACGACGGGCCGGCGCCGACACACCGAGGCGTTCAGCCCTCGACTCATAGGAGGTGGAGATGCCGATCGCTCACCCCACGTCGCTGACCGAGGTGTACGACGCACTCGATGACCTGCCGGATGCACACCTGCTGGCGGGCGGCACCGACTTCATGGTCGAGGTCAACTTCGGTCATCGGAGCCCGACGTCGATCGTGTGCCTCCGTCGGGTCGATGAGCTGCAGGGTTACTCGATCACCGATGACGAGGTGGTCCTGGGGGCGGGAACGACCTGGACGGAGATCGAGAACGACCTGGTGGATGTGCTGCCCGCGCTGGCCGCCGCTGCTCGGACCGTCGGGTCGCCACAGATGCGCAACGCCGGAACCGTCGGCGGGAACGTGGGCACGGCCAGCCCGGCGGGCGACGGCCTGCCGGTGCTCGCCGCGATGGACGCCACGGTCGTGCTGGCGCGTCGCGAGGGCACGCGCGAGGTCCCGCTGCTGGATTTCATCACCGGCGTCAAGCGGACGGGAATCGAGCCCGGCGAGGTGATCTGGCAGATCAAGGTCCCGCGGCTGGACGGTCCGCAGGAGTTCCTGAAGGTCGGTACCCGGAACGCCATGGTCATCTCGATCGTCTGCTGCGCTTTGATCATGGACCGGGTCGGTCGCACTGTTCGGCTCGGCCTCGGCTCGGTTTCTCCCCGTCCGCTGCGTGCGACCGATGCCGAGGCGTTCGCTGCCGAAGCGATGGACTGGGAGGCGTTGTCGGCTCCGCCGGACGCGATCGCCCGCTTCGGCGAGCTGGCCCAGCAGGCGGCAACCCCGATCTCCGACCAGCGGGGCACTGCCGACTACCGCGCGCATGCGGTCGGCGTCATCGCTGCTCGGGCGCTGGAGCGGAGTGTGGCGGCATGAGTCAGCAACCGAGCGACGCACTACACGACCCGACGACGTCCGACGGCGCCCTTGGCATCTCGGACTACCCCACACCGCACACCGACCGGCAGTCGACCGTCGACTATGCCCTGACGGTGAACGGGCGGGAGATGGCGGTGACCGACGCCTGGATCGGCGAGAGCCTGCTCTACGCCCTCCGGGAGCGGCTGGGGCTGCCCGGCAGCAAGAACGCCTGCGAACAAGGGGAGTGCGGCTCCTGCTCCGCACTGCTGGACGGCCGATTGGTTGCGACCTGCTGCGTCCTGGCGGCGGACGCGGTCGGCAGCGACATCCGCACCGTGGAGGGGCTTGCTGCGGAGGGCGAGCTGACAGACGTGCAGCGGGCATTCGTCGAGCAGGGAGCTGTGCAGTGTGGCTTCTGCATCCCCGGCATGGTCGTCGCCATCCACGACCTACTCGATCGCAACGTCCGGGCCACGGAGCTGGAGCTGCGCGAGGCGATCTCCGGAAATCTCTGCCGCTGCACCGGCTACGGCCGGATCTTCGCTGCGTTCCGCCAAGCACAGGAGGGACGGATCAATGCCGGCGCCTAGCCTGCCATCCACCTTCACCCGAATGCGCCGCGCGCCGGGTGTCGGCGAGAGCGTATTGCGACCCGACGCGCCGGCGAAGACCCAGGGGAGGTTCGCGTTCTCCTCTGACCTGTGGATGGACGGCATGCTGTGGGGCAAGACGCTGCGCAGCCCGTTCCCGCACGCGCGCATCACGCATTTGGACACGAGTCCTGCGCTGCTTGTCCCCGGCGTGCACGCGGTCATCACCAACGACGACCTGTGGGGCAGCCGCACCTACGGTCTCGAACACCACGACCAGCCGGTCTTCGCGAACGAGGTGGCGCTGTTCCACGGCGAGCCGATTGCGGCAGTCGCCGCGGATCATCCGGAGATCGCTGCGCGGGCCGTCGCGGCGATCAAGGTCGAGTACGACGTGCTCGAGCCGCTGTCGGATCCCGAGGTTGCTCTCCGGCCGGAGACGCGAGACATCCACCCCGACGGCAACGTGTTCCGCCACATCCGGTTGCGGCACGGTGACCCGAGCGCCGTCGGCGAGGTTGTCGTCGAGGGCAGCTACGAGGTCGGCACGCAGGACCAGGCGTTCCTCGGCCCGGAGTCGGGGCTTGCGGTGCCCAGCGAGGACGGCGGCGTGGAGCTGTTCATCGCGACCCAATGGCTGCATGTCGATCGCGACCAGATCGCCGCGTGCCTCAACCTGCCTCGGGACAAGGTGCGGCTCACCCTGTCCGGCACCGGAGGAGCGTTCGGCGGCCGCGAGGACCTGTCGATGCAGATCCACGCCTGCCTACTGGCCCTGGTCACGAAGAAACCGATCAAGATGGTCTACAGCCGGGAGGAGTCGTTCTTCGGGCACGTACACCGGCACCCCGCTCGGCTCTGGTATCGCCACCACGCCGATCGCGATGGCAACCTGGTGAACGTCGAGTGCCGGCTGGTCTTCGACGGCGGCGCCTACGCCTCATCGTCCACAGCGGTCATCTCCAACGCGACGAGCTTTGCTGCCGGCCCCTATCTGGTGCCGAATGCGGCTGTGGACGGATACGCCGTGCGGACGAACAACCCGCCGTGCGGAGCCATGCGCGGGTTCGGCGCGGTGCAGACGTCGTTCGCCGCCGAGGCGCAGATGGACAAGCTCGCGGATGCGCTGGGGATGGACCCGATCGAGCTGCGGTTACGGAACGCCCTGAAGACGCACGACATGCTGCTCACCGGTCAGGTCATCATCGGCACGGCGCCCGTCGCCGAATGCATCACGGCCTGCCGTGATCTGCCGATGCCCGATCCGCTCGCCGACGACGCGCCGATCATGACGCTGCCCGGTGGTGCCGGCCGGACCGCTCTGCACCATAACGTTCGTCGCGGGGTGGGATTTGCCGTCGGGTTCAAGAATCTGGCGTTCTCAGAGGGATTCGACGACTACGCAACTGCGCGGGTCCGGCTCGAGCTGGGGCCGACCGGTGAGCCGTTGGCGACCGTCCACACCGCCACCGCCGAGGTCGGGCAGGGGTTCGTCACCATTGCTCAGCAGATTGCCCGGGCCGAGCTGGGCGTCACTGATGTGATCGTGCACGCCGCGGACACCCAGGTTGGGTCCGCCGGCTCTACCAGCGCATCCCGGCAAACCATGATGTCCGGCGGCGCGGTGCAGATGGCGTGCTCGGCCGTGCGCGAAGTCATCCTCGAACGGGCCGCGCTCGAGCTCCACCTGGCACCCGCGGACATGGTGCTCGAGGAGGGAGAGCTGGTCACCAAGGACGGCACCCGCAGCGTTTCGCTCGTCGATGCGTTGGAAGCCGGGCCGGTGGAGGCCAACCGGGAGTTCCACCATCCGCCCACCGAACCGCTGGACGAGGACGGCCAGGGCAACGCGCATTGGTCGCTCGCCTTCGCCGCGCATCGGGCGGTCGTTGACGTCGACGTGGAGCTCGGCCTCGTGAAGGTCGTTCAGGTAGCGACCGCCCAAGACATCGGCAAGGCGCTGAACCCGCTCGCCGTGACGGGTCAGATCGAGGGCGGGATCGCCCAAGGTGTCGGCCTTGCCGTGATGGAGGAGATCGTCGTCGACGGGAGCCGGATCCGGAACCCGTCGTTCACCGACTACCTCCTGCCGACGCCACTGGACATGCCGCCAGTGGAGCAGACCTGGATCGAGCAGCCGGAGCGCGGCGCGCCATACGGTGCCAAGGGCGTGGGCGAGCCGCCGACGATCTCCTCGACCGGCGCCGTGCTCGCGGCCATCCGGCAGGCCACGGGGATGCCGCTGAACCGGATCCCGGTTCGCCCGGACGACATCGCGCTGGCCCGCGAACAGGCAGCCATCGGCTGATCGAAGCGAGTTTCTGACGAATGCGCTGCGGCCGTG
>DASSDH010000262.1:0-2669 GCA_035697245.1 Jiangellaceae bacterium | reverse complement strand
CGCCGGGAGCATTCAGCGGTCTTCTATGCCGTCGGCGCGGTGCTGAGCTTCGGTGCATGCAGCGCGGGGCTGGGTCACTCTTCGGCGTAGCCTCAGGATCGCCACGAAGTGACGGGATGCGTCGGTGATCTTCGGCAGGGTTGCAAGACACCGGGGCTGGGCCGAAGAACAGAACCCCCTCTGGCTGCAGCACGACGACCTGGCCACCTGGCGACTGTGCCGGGGGGTGGGATTCACCCGCATAACCATGCACGGCTGTGGTCAGCCAGGAACGTCCGACCATGCCGCCGAGGGTGTGCCCGGACCCTTGCAATGATCGCGTAGCAGGCGAACGACTGCGCCCGGGATGGGTATCGCTATCGAATATTGGTTGGGATCATCATGGCGATCTCCTTGCGGCCGCCGATCTCGAGCAGGTTGCGCTTGCGGGCCTCGCGGACGTCGGCAGCCTGGGCCCGTAACACCTCACCCAGTGGAGTTCCCCGTTCCACCGCGACGGCGATGCCGTCGACGAACCGAGCCAGCGGCGCGAGCGTCGTTCTGTCGGCGACCCCGTCCAGTGCCTGGACGAACCCGGCGCCGGCGCGGGCGTCGGCGATGGCGCGGCGCAGCTCGCGAGCAAGCTCTCCGCTGCTCACCCGAGCGACCCGCTCGAGCGCGCCGATGGGCCCCTCGCCGGCTGCGACCGACAATGCCAGGAGATCGGCGATCGCTGGGAACTCCGCAAGCATCCGCTGCTCGCGGTCGCGGACCGCCTTGGTGAGCCGGTGGTCGCGGGCGACGACCCCCCCGACCGCACAGGCCGCGCAGAAGACCAACAACAGGATCGGCGAGCCGCCACCGCCGACGAGCAGCAGGCTCACGCCAACTGCAACGGCGAAGCCCACGCTGGCCCAGATCACCTGCTCGATCCGGAACTCGTGCAGCGACAGCACACTGCCCGACTGGTCCAACCGTCGACGAACCGATGTACCGCCACCGAGGATCCGTTCGAGCAGGTCCGCGCCCTCGGCCAGACGCGGCCGCACCAGCCGCTCGAGAGTGGGAAACGGTGTCACCGTGCGGGTGTCTTGCAGATACCGCCGGCGCGCGGACTCCGCGGACAGCTCACCCACGTAGGGCGCCAGCCGAGCGTCGAGAGTTGGCCGGCGGCGGACCGGAAATCGCGACCAGGTCAAAACCAGGCCGCCGCCAACCGCCAGGCCGAGGAATGCCCCCGTGGCCGTGCCCAGCGTCACCGCAGCACCCGGGCATCCTCAGGTAACCGGCCCAGGCGAAGCATCAGCCGATACGCGACAAGGCACGCAGTTGCGCCGACGGCCAGCACGACCCACCCGCCGGGTGCGTTGTAGGCGCGGACCGACTCGGTGCGCAGGCTCAGCAGCACGAGGAGCAGCCACGGCGCGGCAACGGCGAGCCTGGCGGCGTTGACGACCCAGCCCTGTCGAGTCTCCAGCTCAGCTCTGGTGCGAGCGTCGTCGCGCAGGAATGCCGAGAGTGTTCGCAGCAGGCGACCCAGGTCCGAGCCACCAACTTCACGAGCGATCCGCAGCGACTCGCAGATCCGGTCTCCCGTCGGGTCGGCCAGCCGGACCTTGAGCCGGTCCAGACACTCGTTGAACCGACCGCTCGCTCGGTAGTCCTCGCCGAAGCGGAGAAACTGCACCCGCAGTACGACCGGACCACGAACGCCCAGCTGGGTTAGTGCTTCTGGAAGGGACAGCCCGGCCCGGACGGCCGATGCGAGATTGTCTACCGCATCGGGCCACACATCGCGCAACTCACCGCGTCGCTGCCGAACGCGATACCGCAGCAGCGCTATCGGTGCATACGCTGCAAAGACGCCGAAGGCCAGCGCGATCGGCCAGGTCTGTGAGACAACCAGGGACACCAGCGCGACGAATAGACCGGCACCGGCGCACGACGCCACGACTTGGCGAGGTGTCACGGCCTCGATGCCGGCCTCGGCGATCATGTCAGCGATCCGGTGCAGGACCCGCGGTCCTCGTCGGGTACCGCGACTCCTCCTCGGGCCCAGAGCCGACTGCCAGATGAGGAGCAGTCCCAGGCCAAACGTCAGTCCCAACAGCGCACCCATCAGGCGGCGCCTTCCCGCGTGCCGGCTCCCGGCGACTCGCCTAGGACACACGCGATGTCGATACCGACACGTTCGAACCGCTCCGCGTGCGGCGGGTAGCCGTCGATGCGGACCAGCCGCTCACCGCGCACGGCGAAGATCGGCTCCAGTTCGACCACATCGCCCTCGACCCGGCCCGGCACCGCGACGATCTCGCGCACCTGGCGAGACCCGTCCGGCTCGGTCACCAGGTGCACCACGATGTCGACACAGCCGGCGACCGTCGGCACCACGAACCGGCTGCCGATGTTCTCCCCGGCCAACAGCGGCAATGTGCACATCTTGGTGATGGCTTCCCGAGCCGAGTTCGCGTGGATCGTGCACATCCCCGGGATGCCCGAGTTCAAGGCGATCAACAGATCGAGGCACTCCTGTTGACGGACTTCACCAACCACAATCCGCTGCGGGCGCATCCGCAGGGCCTCCCGGACGAGATGGCGGAGGCTGATCTCGCCTGCTCCTTCCAGGTTCGGTTGCCTGGTCTGCATTCGCACCACATCGGGCAGTGGCACCTTGAGCTCAAAAACCTCCT
>DASSDH010000261.1:0-3553 GCA_035697245.1 Jiangellaceae bacterium | reverse complement strand
CAAGCGTCTTATCGAGCCCGAGGAGGTCGCCGAGGTGGTTGCATTCCTGTGTACCCAACAGGCGTCGTTCGTGAACGGCGCGGCCATCGTCATGGACGGCGGCTGGACCGCGCGCTGAACAATTCACCGACAGACCACTAGAGGAGTCCTGGGTGCGCGGCCGAGAGATCGATATCGCAGTCGACGGCGGTTTGCTGCACGTCGGTGTATGGGGGCCCGATTCCGGCGACGTTCCCGTTGTCCTGGCGGTACACGGGATCACCGCGTCTTATCTGTCATGGGCGCCGGTTGCGCGTCAACTGACCGACGTTCGTCTTATTGCGCCCGACCTTCGCGGGCGAGGCCGCAGCGCGGACCTGCCCGGACCTTGGGGGATGGCACGACATGCCGAGGATCTGGCGAGAGTCGTCAAGGCATTGGCCGCCCCGGAGGTGCTCGTGGCTGGTCATTCGATGGGTGCCTTCGTGGCGGTGGTGTTCAACCACATGTATCCGGCGCTGGCGCGGCAACTATTGCTGGTCGATGGCGGCCTGCCGTTGCCTTTGCCGCCCAATCTCAGTGCCGAGCAGCTCACCGCGCTGGTGCTCGGCCCGGCCCTGTCGCGGCTGTCGATGACGTTCCCCGACCGGAACGCGTACCGCGAGTTCTGGCGCAGGCACCCGGCGTTGGCTACCGATTGGAACGCGGATGTTGAAGCGTACGTCGACTACGACCTCGTCGGACAGAAGCCGGCACTGGTCAGCTGCGTGCGGCCCGAGGCGGTGCGTGAGGATTCCAAAGACCAAATCGAGGGCGCGGCCCTTCGTGAGGCGATTTCAGCGCTAGCGTCCCGTCGGGTCGTGTTGCTGAGAGCCCCTCGTGGTCTGCTGGGAGAGCCGCCCGGTCTTTACCCGGAGCAGCTGCTCGGTTCCTACGCCATAGCGTCCCCGGGAATGCGATATCGGACCGTGCCGGACGTGAACCACTACACCATGCTGCTCAGCGAGCGTGGCGCGGCTGCTGTCGCGGGCGAGATACGCGCCCTGCTCGCCGAGCCGCACTGACGTCGTCGGCTTGCTCGCCCCGCATTACTCGATCCGTGCGAGGCGAATCGAACTGAGTGCTATTCCGTTTTCGCCGATCCTTCGCTGGGAGGAGCTGTCATTTCGAGGAATGGTCCGGTGAAGCTCAGGGCTTGATCCATTGCAGCTGCTTGCTGTAGCAGCAAGTCTCCGGCCTGCTTGAGAGCCTCACCAGCAGCGCGCGTCGTCTTGACGGCTTGCTGCAAGCCGTCCACCATCTGACGCATCGGGCAAACATCTGTTCGGTTAGCTTTCGATGGAACTCCGCTTGGGCTTCTAAGGCTTTGCGGAGGAGATCCACCTGTTGTTGCATGGGAGAGAACATGGTCTGCAGAAACTCAGGCGCATTCGGACCAGGCCAAGCCTTCTGAAGCTGCTCGATCATGTACTGCCAAGCCTTCCTGGGATCATCGGCACTGGTCACGTCATCCGCCCCTCGGGCTCGCCTCTCTGTCGTGCTACCGGTCGCCCTCAGTGTAGAGTCGCCGCGGTCGTTCTCAGACTCCAGCCCATCCACACCGTGCCGGGTGTGGGACAACTACTCATGCGAGCCCGTGGCACTCGTCAGGTGCCGGGTCACCATTCTGAGCGAGATGGCGACGAGCAGGCCGAGGCGGCCGGCTCGCCGGACAACGCCAACCTTCTCGCGGCGATCAGCGCCTACCCGGCTCTCACTCCGGCGCAGGCCGCGCGCTGCACAGCGTTGAATTGCACTCTGACAAGCTGTTCACACGTTCCGAACGAACAAGCCTGCCCATCGCCCGTGAACGGCTGCCACGTTGGATAAGTCAGTCGAGTGCTCCGTCTCCCTCGATTAGGTAGCTGTAGCCGTAACCGGTGAAGAACGACGGGAACTTTGGTTCCAGGCAGCTGTGTCGCAAGATGTCGGCGGCCGCGATGATTCGATTGCGTTCGCTTGGGTCGGCCGCGTCGAGCATGCGTTCCGCTTCTTCGGCGATCATGCTGGTGACGAGTGGTGCGGTGATCGTTGCGCCGCCTGCGGTCTGGGCGCCGTGTCGGATCCACTGCCAGATCTGCATACGGGAGATCTCGACCGTTGCCGCATCCTCCATCAGATGGTTGATCGTGACGGCCCCCCGGCCGCCGACCCAGGCGGTCAGGTAGCGAAGGCTCACCTGAACGTTGTTCCGCACCCCACGCAGCGTGATGTCACCGGGAACGGCCGTGCCCATCAGGTCGTTGGCGGTGATCTCGGGAAGATCATGCTGGAGGCCGATCTGGTTCGGGAGGTTGCCGAGCGTTTCGGTGAAGATGTAGGAGCAGGTCTGCACAAGGGCGGGGTGCGCCACCCACGACCCGTCGAAGCCGAGGTCGGCTTCCCGGCGTTTGTCCGCTTCGGTGCGAGCCAGCGCCTCCTCGGTGATGTCCGCCGACGAACGGTCCGGCACGAATGCGGCCATCCCGCCGATTGCGTGGGCTCCACGGGCGTGACAGACCCGGACCAGTTGCTGGCAGTAGGCTTGCATCATTGGCACGGTCATGGTCACCGCTGCACGGTCGGGCAGCACTTTGGCCGGGTCGTCGGCGAAGCTCTTGATGTAGGAGAAGAGGTAGTCCCAGCGTCCGGCGTTCAATCCGGCGGAGTGCTCCCGGAGTTCGTACAGGATCTCCTCCATCTCGAAGGCGGCCGGGAAGGTCTCCACCAGGCAGGTGGCCCGGATGGTTCCGTGCCGCAGCGCGAGGACCTGCTCTGCCCAGGTGAAGATGTTGTTCCAGAGCCGCGCCTCGAGGTGGGATTCCAGCTTGGGCAGATAGAAGTAGGGTCCGCGGCCGGAGTCGATCAACGCGTGTGCGTTGTGGAAGAGAAACAGTCCGAAGTCGACGAAGGCGCCCGGTATGGGTTGCCCATCGATCCGCAGGTGCTTCTCGCACAGGTGCAGTCCTCTCGGCCGCACCATGATGGTCGCGGTCTGGTCGCGTAGTTCGTAACGTCGTCCGCGTTCGTCCGTGAAGTCGATGCTGCGCCGGATGGCGTGGTACAGGTTCAGTTGTCCGTCGATGAGGTTGACCCAGGTCGGCGACATCGCGTCCTCGAAGTCGGCCATCCAGACTCGCGCCCGCGAATTCAAGGCGTTGACGGTCATCGACGGCGTGGGGGGGCCGGTGATCTCGCAGCGGCGATCCTGCAAGCCGGGGGCGGGTGGAGCGATCCGCCAGGTGGGGTCCGAACGCACGGTTTCGGTCTCGGGCAGGAAGTCGAAGGCACGGGCTTCCTTCTGGCGGCGAGTGTTGAGCAGTTCGGCCCGCCGGCCCGCGAAGCAGCGGTGCAGGTCGGCCACGAAGCCGAGTGCGGCAGGGCTGAGAATCGCATCAAACTCGGGATGGGGCGCGGCGTGCACGGTGATCATGCTGCGTGGCTGAGTTCGGTTGGCGACCGGTGTCATGCGTGAGCGCTGCCCGGTCGGCGACCCGGAGGTCATGGTCATGAGGTTCCTTTCGCGTATGGGCGAACGGGGCGTGGACGGAATGCC
>DASSDH010000260.1:0-20188 GCA_035697245.1 Jiangellaceae bacterium | reverse complement strand
GAGCGAGCTCCCGCGCGGAGTCGACGTCCTTCATGAACGCGCCGGAGCCGACCTTCACGTCGAGCACCAGGGCGCCGGTGCCCTCGGCGATCTTCTTGCTCATGATCGACGACGCGATTAGCGGAATCGCTTCCACGGTCGCCGTGACATCACGCAAGGCGTAGAGCTTCTTGTCCGCTGGCGCGAGGTCGGCTCCCGCTGCACAGACGACGGCGCCGACGGACTGCAACTGCGAGAGCATCTCGGCAGCAGACAGGGAGGCTCGCCAGCCTGGGATCGACTCGAGCTTGTCCAGCGTCCCGCCCGTGTGGCCGAGGCCACGGCCGGACAGCTGTGGCACAGCTGCGCCACACGCGGCCACAGTAGGGGCCAGCGGAAGGGTGATCTTGTCGCCGACGCCACCGGTCGAGTGCTTGTCAACGGTTGGTCGCTTGACCGCCGACCAGTCCATCCGTGATCCGCTCGCGACCATGGCCGCCGTCCACCGGGCAACCTCGCGCCGCGACATGCCGCGCAGCAGGATCGCCATCGCGAGCGCGGCCATCTGTTCCTCAGCCACGACACCGCGGGTGTAGGCCGCCACCACCCAGTCGATCTGGTCGTCGGACAGCTCCCCGCCGTCGCGTTTGGTCCGGATCACGTCGACGGCATCGAATCCCTCGGCCATGCTCCGATCCTTCCCGATCGGCGAAGTCGCTGTCAGCGTCTCAGCCATCGGCGAACGGCCAACCGCAGTCATCACCAGGCGCGTACGTAGATCACCAGGCGGGCATGCCTAGTGATCTTCAGGCAGCGGTGGTGAACGTGGTCATTCCGTAGCTCCCCCAAGATGATCACGGGAAAGATCGGCCGCATCGAAGGCGCTCGGTAGCAGATCCGCCAGCTGGACCGCGCCCGCTGGAGTGTCGACGAGCAGCTCGGGCCCGCCGTTCTCCCACAGCAGCTGGCGGCACCGTCCGCAGGGCATCAGCCGCTGCCCGTCGCCGCCCACACAGGTGACGGCCACCAGCCGCCCACCACCACCAGCGTGCAGCGAGGCCACCAGCCCGCACTCGGCGCACAGCCCCACGCCGTACGCGGCGTTTTCCACGTTGCACCCGACGACCACCCGGCCGTCGTCGACAAGCCCAGCCGCACCGACCGGGAAGTCGGAGTACGGCGCGTAGGCGGATGCCATGACCTTGGTAGCCAAGCTCTGCAGCGCCGTCCAGTCGACCGCCGTCATCCGGCGGTCCCGCGTCTGTATATCTGGCCGTCAGCCGCGGGCATTCGCAGCCGCTGCGACGCGAACGCCAGCACGAAGAGGGTCGTCACGTAGGGCGTCATCCGGGTGAAGTCACCAGGGACGGCCTCGATCGAGTAGTAGAGCGCTGCCGCTCCGAGAGCGATGACTGCCGCGACGCCAGCAGACACATGGCGCAGCCGCCGCCACTGCCATATCGCGACGATCACCAGCAGTGCGGCGACGAGAATCAGCAAGGCGTGCACCGACTCACCACCACGGCGCAGACCAAGCGTCTCCGTATAGCCGAAGAGACCCGAGCCGGCCAGCAGCCCGCCGGGTCGCCAGTTGCCGAAGATCATCGCGGCCAGGCCGATGTAGCCGCGGCCACCTGTCTGGCCGTCGCGGTAGTTGCTCGACGCCACCATGGCAAGGAATCCGCCGCCTAGCCCGGCGAGACCTCCGGACACGAGCACGGCGATGAACTTGTAGCGGTAGACGTTGACGCCGAGCGTCTCTGCAGCCGCCGGGCTCTCACCACACGAGCGCAGCCGCAGGCCGAACGCGGTCCGCCAGAGTACGAAGTAGGTGAGGACGAATAGCAGCAGTGCGAGCAGCACAAGCAGCGACAGTTCCGTTACCAGCGCCCGCAGGCCCGCGGCCAACTCGGACACGAAGAAAATGCCGCTGCCCTCGATGTCGCCCAAGGCGTCGGAGAGCGGCTCGATCGTGATGGAATTGACGTCGCCCAGCGTGGGTGACTGAGTCTGGCCGCCGCCGGGGAGCCCGGTGAACGTCAGCGCCGCAAGATACTGCGTCGCTCCGAGCGCGATGATGTTGATCGCGACACCGGAGATGATGTGATCGACGCCGAAGAGCACCGTCGCGACCGCGTGGATCAGGCCACCGATCGCCCCCATGGCGATCGCGCCCAGCACTCCTGCCCACGGACCGTAGTGGAAGCCGAGGTACCCGGCCCCAAAGGTGCCGAGAATCATCATGCCCTCGAGGCCGATGTTGACGACGCCAGCTCGCTCCGACCACAACCCGCCCAGGCCGGCGAGGGCGATCGGCACCGTGGCGATGATCGTCGCCCGTATGGTGCCGGACGACGCCAGGTCGTCGGCCCCGGTGACCAGCTGCAGCACGGAGAACAGGAACAGCACGGCCGCAAGGCCAATCAGGATCCACCAGGGTGAGATCCGGCCCTTCGGCCGGATGGCGGCCAGCCGGTCCTTGGCGGAGGCGAGCGTGCTCATGCCGACACCTCCGCCTTGTCGCGGGCCGTGCGCTCCAGGGCCTGCGCGACCTGGCGTTGCTCTATCCGCACGCCGATGCGGCGTACGACCTCATAGGCGATGACGACGGTCAGCACGATGATGCCCTGGGTGATCTTGACGATGTCGGGTGCGACACCGACGACGATTTGTAGCGGGTTGGACTGCTCGTCGAGGAAGGCGAACAGCAGCGCACCAAGGGCGATGCCGATCGGGTGGTTCCGCCCCAGCAGTGCGATCGCGATACCGGCAAAACCCAGCCCGGACTGGAACGTCGAGCCGTAGGAGTAAGCAGCGCCGAACAGGATCGGCAACCCGATCAGGCCGGCGAGCCCACCCGAGATCAGCATCGTGTAGATGATCATCCGCTTGGTGTTGATGCCGCTGGCGGTCGCAGCCGGCTCCGACCGACCGGTCGCTCGAAGGTCGAAGCCGAACCTCGTGCGATTGAGCATCACCCAGTAGCCGATGCCCAGCACGATGGCGATGAATACGAAGCCGTAGACAGAGGTGCCCGCCTGGTCCGACAGTGAGAAGGCGGGGATGCGGCTGCCCTCCGGGATCTCCTTGGTGGCGATGATGTTGCTGCCCTGCTCCTGCACGGCCGCCTTGCGCAGCAGGTAGGCCACCAGGTAGGTGGAGATCGCGTTCAGCATGATCGTCGAGATGACCTCGCTGACACCTCGGCTGGCACGCAGCACGCCGGCGATTCCCGCCCATGCCGCTCCCACGAGAATCGCGGCGACGATCGCCAACAACGTGTTCAGGTAGCCGGGCAGCCACGCCTCGCCAGCCACGAATGCCGCGGTGAATGCGGCGATGCGGTACTGCCCGTCGACACCGATGTTGAACAGGTTCATCCGGAAGCCAACCGCGACAGCGAGTCCTGAGATGTAGAGCACGGTGGCGCTGTTGATGATGTTGGCGATGTTGCGCGTCGCGGGGACCGAGAGGATCGTCGACCAGACCTCGCCGACCGGGTCGCCCGCGATCAGCAGCACCAGGCTGGTGATGAGAAACGCAGCTGCTAGCGCCAGCACCGGGGCGGCGATACCGAGCGCGATGCGGGTCAAGCGCGGTGTCATGCCGTCTCACCTGCTCCGGTCATGGCCGAGCCCAGCTGCTCCGGCGTCACCTCACCCGGGTCGAACTCACCCACGAGCTTGCCCCGCAGGATCACCTCGATCCGGTCGGACAGGCCGATCAGCTCGTCGAGGTCGGCCGAGATCAGCAACACTGCCAGGCCCGCACGGCGGGCCCGTTTGATCTGGTCCCAGATCGCTGCCTGCGCGCCGACGTCGACCCCTCGGGTCGGATGCGCAGCGATCAGCAGGATCGGTTCGCCGCTCATCTCGCGCCCGACGATCAGCTTCTGCTGGTTGCCACCGGACAACGCGCGGGCGAGTACGTCGGGGCCGGGCGTGCGCACGTCGTACTCCTTGATGATCCGCTGGGTGTCGGCGCGCGCAGCTCCCTTGTCGATGAAGATGCCATTGACGTTGGGCTCTCGGGTCTGGTGTCCCAGCACCCGGTTCTCCCATAGCGGCGCATCAAGCAGCAGACCGTGACGCTGCCGGTCCTCGGGGATGTATCCGATGCCCGCCTCGCGGCGCACCCGGGTCGAAAGCGTCGACAGGTCGCGGTCGACCAGGGTGACTTTGCCGGTGGCTGCAGGGCGCATTCCCATGATGGCTTCGACGAGCTCGGCCTGGCCATTGCCCTCGACGCCGGCGATGCCCAGCACCTCACCACGGTGGATCACGAAGGAGATGTCTTCCAGCAGCGGGCGGGCGCCGTCTGACGGCAGGGTGAGGTTCTCGACCGTGATCAGTACCTCGTCGGTGACAGTGGACGTCTCCGTGCTGGGCGACGGCAGTTCCGAGCCGACCATCAGCTCGGCAAGCTGTCGGGCGGTCACGGAGCCGGGGTCAACGGTGGCCACGGTCGTGCCCCGCCGAATCACAGTGACCACGTCGGCGACCGACAGCACCTCGTCGAGCTTGTGCGAGATGAAGATGACGGTGATGCCCTCGGACTTCAGCTCGCGCAGGTTGTCGAACAGCTCGTCGACTTCCTGCGGCACGAGTACAGCGGTCGGTTCGTCGAGGATCACGATCTCGGCGCCCCGGTAGAGCACCTTGAGGATCTCGACTCGCTGGCGCGCACCGACACCGAGCTTCTCGACCAGGACATCAGGTTCGATGTTGAGGCCGTAGGCGTCGGAGATCCTCAGGATCTCGGCGCGCGCCTCGGTGCCGATGCCGTGCAGCCGCTCCGCGCCGAGGGTGACGTTTTCGAGCACGGTGAGGTTGTCGGCGAGCATGAAGTGCTGGAAGACCATCCCGACTCCGGCCTGGATGGCATCCGCGGGCGACCCGAGCACGACCTGGGTGCCGTTGATCTCGATCGTGCCGGAGTCGGGCTTCTGCACGCCGTACAAGATCTTCATCAGCGTCGATTTGCCGGCGCCGTTCTCCCCGACGATCGCGTGGATGGTGCCGCGCGCGACATCGATGTTGACGTCGTCATTGGCGATGACGCCGGGGAACTGCTTCCCGATGCCGTGCAGCCGAACGGCCATCCGGTCAGCGCTGGTGGCGTGCTGCACCGGATTCGACACGACGTGGTTCTCCTTGGACTCGTGCCTCGAGTGGCGAAGGTGCGAGGGTTCGAGGGAACATGAAGGACCCGTGGCCAAACCCTACCGCGCTCGCCCACGGGCCCACATGACGAAGATCAGGACGTCGGGACGGTGATCTCCCCGTCGATGATCTGCTGCTTGTACCCATCGAGGTCCCCAGTGATGTCGTCGATGAACCCACCACTGGTGGAGTAGCCGACACCGTCGACCGACAGGTCGTAGCGGGTCACACCGGCTGGGAAGTTGCCGTCGTTGACCTCGGTGAGGTACTCGAAGACGGCGACATTCACGTTCTTCAGCATCGACGTCATGATCACGTCCTGCACCGACGCGTCAGCCGTGTTGTACTGGTCGGAGTCGACACCAATGGCCCTCATACCCGCCGCGGACGCTGCCTCGAACAGGCCACCGCCGGAGCCACCTGCCGCGTGGTAGACGATGTCAGCGCCGGCGTCGAACATGCCCTCCGCTGCCGTCTTGCCCTTCGCCGGGTCGGCGAAGCCGGAGAAGTCCGGTGGCTGAGTCAGGTAGACCACGTCGACCGTGATGTCAGGGTTGACCGCCTCTGCACCCGCGATGAAGCCGGCCTCGAACTTCTTGATCAGCGGAACCTCGACGCCACCGATGAATCCGAGGTGATCTGTCTCGGTCTTCAGCGCCGCTGCGGCACCGACGAGGAATGAACCCTGCTCCTCCGCGAACACCAGGTTGGCGATGTTGTCGGCCGCGGCCAACTCGTCGTCGATGATCGCGAAGTGCAATTCGGGGTACTCGGCCGCGACCTTGGCCACCGACGGCGAGTAGGCGAAGCCCACCGCGATGATCGGGTCGAAGCCGGCGTCAGCGAAGGTGCGCAGGCGCTCCTCGCGGGCGGACTCGGGCTCGCCGTCGGCGGCCTCCGATTCCTGGCTCTCCATGCCGTACTCTTCGACAGCCTGATCCATGCCCGCGGCCGCCGAGTCGTTGAACGACTGGTCGCCGCGGCCACCGACGTCGTAGGCCATGCCGACCCTGACGTCGGACTCCGCGGTGGGTTCGCCGGTGCCGCCGCCGGCGGTGTCGTCACCATTTCCGTCGCCATTTCCGCCGCAGGCGGACAGGGCGAGGACGGACACTGTGAGCAATGCCGCCATCTTGGTCATTCGACGCAAGATAGACCTCCTTGGTCATAAAGCGCCGATTCCGGGCGCCATGTCGCGCGACAGCCTAGCCGTCAAAATCACGGGGAAACCACGGAACCCAAGCACGATGCGCGGTTGTTATCGATCCTTGACGTGTGGGCGATAGTCGTGGTGTTCCAGGGCCCTGGACACCGGCGAGCTGCTCGATCACGTGGTTCATGGCGCCAGTATTGGACTTCAGGCCGGAGCAGTCAGGCAAAAGTCGTGAATGGGCGATTCGGGGTTGTGGGGGTCTTGAGCAGGTTGGTGAGGTACTGGTGGAATCGGGCGGCGTCCGCGCGCTCGATGACGCGGGCGTTGGGGTCGAGGCCGTGGACACCCCAGGACATCGCGGCATAACCGCGAGTCAGGGTCGACTCGGCCTCGACAGCGACGTGGTAGTCCGAAGCCTGCAGGACGAGCTCGGCGTGAAGCAGCACCGCGACCGACAGCGAGTCAGGGTGGGTTGTGCCTGGGATGCCGACGGCTTCGTCGAAGGCGAGGGTCGGCCCGCACACCTGGAGGAAGAATTGGGACAGGGGCGTGCCGATCCGCCCGATCCCGGTGAGCTGTTCGCGGCTGAATACGGCGTCGTTGAGTGTGAGCGGGGCCCAGGGGACGACAGTGATGTCGAAGCCGGCCTCGAAAACAACCCGGGCGGCGTGCGGGTCGACGTAGAAGTTGAACTCGGCGGCGGCGGTGATGTTGCCGCGGCCGTTGTTGGAGCCGCCCATGACGACCAGCTGATTGACGTTGTGGACGAACGACGGATCCTTGACCGCTGCCATCGCGATGTTGGTCAGCGGGCCGATGGCCACCACCGATATCTCGCCCGGGGCCGCCGCAGTGAGGCGAATCAGCGCGTCGACGGCGTGCTCCGCCTCGGTGATGGTGCCATCGAAGTCCATGGTGAGTCCGCCGGAGCCATCGCCGTGCACGTACTCCGCCGACACCCATGGCACAACGAGGGGTCGCCGGCAGCCGAGGTGGATCGGCACGTCGCCGAGTCGGCCCACCGCGTTCAGGGTGAGGTGCGCGTTGCGGATCTGCTGGTCGAAGCCGACGTTCCCCGCGACCATTGTGATCGCGCGCAAGTCGGCCTCGGGGTCGAGCAGGCCGGCGATGATCGCAATGCAGTCGTCCTGGGCGGTGTCGGTGTCGAGGATGAAGGGGACAGGCACGAGGCGCTCCTCGGGGGTTGGCCAGTGGCGTGGCTTCAGTTGCTCTTGGTGTGCTCGCCGGTCGTGCCGGTGACGACCGCGATGCCTGCGCTGGTGCCGACCTTGGCCGCACCGGCAGCAAGCAGCCCCACGATTTGCTCGCGGCTCGTGATCCCGCCGGACGCCTTCACGAGCACGCCTCTCGGCGCGCGCTCGACGAGGTAGCGGATGCTGTCGGGGTTCGCGATCTCGATGGCGCCGCTGCTGGCATTCTTCAGATATGCCGCGCCCGCCTCGCAAGAGAGTTCGATCGCGGCGGCCCTTTCGGCCTCGCTGAGCAGCGGCAGCTCGAGCATCACCTTGATCGGCACGCCGGCGGCGCCCACGACGCCAGCGATGTCCTCCCGGAACCCGTCGTAATCGCCGCTCTTGAGCCACCCGACCTGCACGCCCATGTCGATCTCGCGCGCCCCTAGTTGCACGAGCTCGGCGGCCTCGGCCGCTTTGCCGGCGCTGGTCATGACGCCGACCATCGGGAAGTCCAGCGCCGAGGCGACGGTGATGCCGGTGCCGGTGAGCACCTCGGCCGTCAGGCTCACCCAGGAGCCGGCGACCATGGCGGCGTCGAAGCCGTAGTCAACGCACTGCTGGGCGTGCGCGACGGTCTGGTCTCGGGTGGTGCCGACGCCGATGAGAGTGTGCTGGATGTACGGCGCAAGGTCGCTTGGCGCGAGCGAGGTGAAGTCGGTCACGGGTGTCCTTTCGTGGCGCTGCAAGCGGGTTGGCCGTGGAGAGTTCAGCCGGTACGCAGTCCGGGGTCGAAGTCGGCGCGTCCCAGGTCTTCCCGGCGAGGCAGCGCGGGGATGACCTCGTGGCGGGCGACGACATGCGAGCCGACCTGCGAGGCGAAGCGCGCCGCATCGTCGACCGAGCGCCCAGCGGCCAGCTCGACGGCGACGGCGGCAGTGAAGGCGTCGCCCGCGCCGGTGGTATCGACCACGGCGTGGGACGGGACGGGCGGGACGCCGGTGAGACCCCTGTCGTCGCAGATCAGGGCCCCCTCGGCACCGCGAGTCAGGATGACGGTGGCGGCGCTGCGTTGGTGCAGCCGCATGGCCAGGGTGTCAGCACCTTCCGGACCTTCGGGGTCGAGTCCGAGCAGGATCGCGGCCTCGGTGCGGTTGGGCGTAAGCACATCGACGTCCTTCCAGCACGGGTCCGGAAGGCGTTGTGCGGGCGCGGGATTGAGCAGGGTGACCGTACCTACCTCGTGGGCCAGGCGCAGTGCAGCGATAGCCGTATCGAGAGGGATCTCGAGCGAGACGATGACGATCTCGGCTTCGGCCAACTGCGGGGAGAATGCCTCGACATGCTTCGGTCGGAGGTGTTCGAGGGCTCCGGTCGCTATGGCGATGCGGTTTTCGCCACTAGGTTCAACCAGGATCAAGCCGACCATGGTCGAGGCGGGTGCTGTCACGGTGGCCGAGGCGTCCACGCCCTCTGACCTCCAGAGCTCCCGAGCGGCGTGACCCATGACATCGTCGCCGACAGCGGTCAGGAACGCGACGTCGGCGCCGAGCCGCCGCGCCGCCACCGCCTGGTTCGAGCCCTTGCCGCCGTGGCCCGACACGAACTCGCCGCCAAGCAAGGTCTCGCCGGCAACGGGGAGTCGCGGAACTCGCATGGTCATGCCAATCCCGTAACTGCCAACTACCGCGATCCGCATCAGTGCCCCACCAAAGTATGGCGGCGCCGCCCGTCAGAACGTGGCTGGCGGCTCGTACGTCCCCCAGACCTGGCGTAATGCGTCGCACACCTCGCCGACCGTTGCCCGGGCCGCCAGCGCCTCCTTCATCGGGTACAGCACGTTGTCGCTGCCCAAGGCCGCGGCTCGCAATGCGTCGAGCGTCCGCCTCACATCGTTCGCGGACCGTGCGGCTCGCAGCGATTCCAGCCGCCGGACCTGGCCCTCCTCGATCGCCGGATCGACGCGCAGCGGCTCGTACGGCTCATCCTCTTCGGTGATGAAGCGATTCACGCCGACCACAATGCGTTCCCCCGCATCGATCTCGCGGGCGATCGCGTAGGCGGATCGCTCGATCTCGTTCTTCTGGAATCCGCGCTCGATGGCGTGGACGGCGCCGCCGAGATCTTCGATCTGGCTCATCAGGTCGTTCGCGGCATCCTCCAGATCGTCGGTCAGCGACTCGATGGCGTACGAGCCGGCGAACGGATCGACACTGCGGGTGACGTCCGTCTCGTAAGCCAGGACCTGTTGGGTCCGCAAGGCGAGTCGGGCTGCTTTCTCCGTCGGCAAGGCGATCGCCTCGTCAAAGGAGTTCGTGTGCAGCGACTGGGTGCCACCGAGCACGGCCGCCAGCCCCTGGACCGCGACTCGCACCAGGTTGACCTCGGGCTGCTGCGCGGTCAGCTGGACTCCCGCGGTCTGGGTGTGGAA
Organism: Jiangellaceae bacterium; assembly: GCA_035697245.1. Taxonomy (GTDB): domain Bacteria; phylum Actinomycetota; class Actinomycetes; order Jiangellales; family Jiangellaceae; genus JACVRX01. Next base: position 10,270 of record DASSDH010000260.1, on the reverse strand, counting down.
GCGCAACATCTGCGAGCGCGGATCCTTGGCGCGGAACTCATCGCGCATGATCCGTGCCCAGATCCGGCGAGCGGCGCGGAACTTTGCCACCTCCTCGAGCAGCGTCGTCCGCGCGACGAAGAAGAACGACAACCGCGGCGCGAACTCGTCGATGCCCAGTCCCGCCGCGAGTGCGGCTCGGACGTACTCCCGGGCGTTGGCGAGGGTGAAGGCGACCTCCTGCACCGGGGTAGCGCCGGCCTCAGCCATGTGGTAACCGGAGATGGAGATCGTGTTCCAGCGTGGCAGCTCCTTGCGGCAGTATCCGAAGATGTCGCTCGTGAGCCGCAGCGACTGCATCGGGGGATAGATGTAGGTGCCACGGGCGATGTACTCCTTGAGCACGTCGTTCTGGGTCGTCCCGGTCAGCGCGGCCGGGTCGACGCCCTGCTCCTCCGCGACCAGCTGGTAGAGCAGCAGCAGGAGCGCGGCCGGGGCGTTGATCGTCATCGACGTCGAAACTCGATCCAGCGGGATGCCGTGGAAGAGCAGGCGCATATCCTCGAGCGAGTCGATGGCGACGCCCACCTTGCCGACCTCGCCGTGCGCCACCGGGGCATCGGAGTCGAAGCCCATCTGCGTCGGTAGGTCGAACGCAACCGACAGCCCGCCAGTGCCGGCTGCCACGAGCTGGTGGTAGCGCCGATTCGACTCTGCAGCGGTGCCGAAGCCCGCATACTGCCGCATCGTCCACGGGCGCCCGGTGTACATCGTCGGATATACGCCTCGGGTGAACGGATAGGCACCAGGCCGACCCAGGCGCTCGGCGGGGTCCCAATCGGCGAGCGCATCAGGGCCATACGCCGGCGAAAACGGAAGGCCGGACTCGGTGTGCGCACTCGCATCGGTCATGCCCACACGGTAGTGAGGGCCAGCGCTAAGAAACCGGGTGGACCGTGGTCTGTTCGTCGGCGCGGATCACCAGGAACCGCTCGCCGTGAATCGCACGGCGCGACGTCGGAAAAACATGCCGGCCGCGATCCAGTCTGCCGTCGTGCACGCGCTCGAGGTAGGCCCGGTACAAAGCGTCCAGCCGATGGAGATCGACGGTGACGTGCGCGGCTCGTCGTAAGGTGAGCAGCACCCCCCGGTCTCCATGATCGATGCCGGCCGCCGAGACGATCCGCGACTCCGGCGCCGGTGTCGTGAGCGCTTCCTTAACCTGGGCCACAAGCAGAGCCGTGATCGGCGCCAGTCCGTCGACAACTCGCAGGTCCGGGTTCTTCGCCCTGAGCGCGTTGACGATGGCCTTGCGTCGTGCGCCGGTGACACCCCGGCCGAGCACGACGACGTCGACCGTGCTGCCGTCGATTCGGGTCCCGGCTCCGTCCAGGTCTGTCTCCTGGCGTACCTGCAGTCCCTCCCGCCGCAGGGCGGCGGCCAGTTGGTCGAGCACGCGAGGCCGCCTGCCGAGCAGCAGCACTCGACCGGTCATCATCACAACGCCCCTCCTCGACTCGTCGCCGTCGACGACCCGAACTCGATCTTGATGCGATGCTCCGGCGGACCGTAAGCCTCGTCTCGAATGCTGAGACGACGGACCTGGCGTCGGGGTGATCTGGACCACGGACGTGCGGGGCGCGCGTGACTACGATGATCGCAGGCCGGCGCGATCGTGCCCGGCCGCTCGGGCACTGCGCCGCCGGCACACGGCGGTCGGTTCACGAGTCCCGACGCCGAGCGGAGGCGGCCGGTATGCCCAACGCTCCAGCGGGCACGATCTACCGCGGCCGTGAGGGCATGTGGTCATGGGTCGCGCACCGCGTGACGGGGGTGGGAATCTTCTTCTTCCTGTTCGCCCACGTCCTGGACACGGCGTTGGTCCGAGTCTCGCCCGAGATCTACAACACCGTGATCGCGACGTACAAGAACCCGATCGTTGGTCTGCTCGAGATCGGACTGGTCGCAGCGGTGGCATATCACGCCCTCAACGGGCTGCGCATCGTGTTGGTCGACTTCTGGTTCCAGGGCCCGCGATTCCACCGGCGGATGCTGTTCGGTGTTCTAGGCCTTTGGGTGGTGTTGATGGTGCCGTTCACGATCCGCCATCTCATGCACGTGTTCGGGGAGTGACCGGTCGATGACGACGATCTCCGCACCGCGCAGCCCCTACCACCGACCTGGCGCCCTGAACACCGAGCTCTACGCCTGGCTGTTCATGCGGGTTTCCGGCGTGTTCCTCGTCGTGCTGGTATTCGGGCACCTGTTCGTCAACCTGGTCGCCGGTGAGGGCATCTCGGCGATCGACTTCGCGTTCGTCTCCGGCAAGTGGGCCAATCCGTTCTGGCAGGTCTGGGATCTGCTGATGCTGTGGCTCGCGATGATCCACGGGACCAACGGGCTGCGGACGGTCATCAACGACTACGCCGAGCGCGACCAGACCCGGTTCTGGCTGAAGATGCTGCTCTACGTGGCGTCGGTGACGACCATCCTGCTCGGCACGCTGGTCATCTTCTCCTTCGACCCGTGCCCGGCCGGTGAGCCCGCCGAGCTGCTGTCGTCGTTCTGCCGAGCGTAGAGAGGGCGCGGTCATGAAGACGCACCAATACGACGTGGTCATCGTCGGGGCGGGCGGCGCGGGCATGCGCGCGGCCCTGGAGGCCGGCCGCAGAGCGCGGACCGCGGTGCTCACCAAGCTCTACCCGACCCGCTCGCACACCGGCGCCGCGCAGGGTGGCATGTGCGCCGCACTGGCGAACGTCGAGGAGGACAACTGGGAGTGGCACACATTCGACACCGTGAAGGGCGGCGACTACCTCGTCGACCAGGACGCGGCGGAAATCATGTGCCGCGAGGCCATCGACGCCGTCCTCGACCTGGAGAAGATGGGCCTGCCGTTCAACCGGACGCCGGATGGCCGCATCGACCAACGTCGGTTCGGCGGGCACACCCGTAACCACGGCGAGGCCGCCGTACGTCGATCGTGCTTCGCGGCCGACCGCACCGGCCACATGATCCTGCAGACCCTCTACCAGCAGTGCATCAAGCACGGAATCGAGTTCTACAACGAGTTCTACGTCCTCGATCTGGTCCTCGTCGACGGGCGAGCGGCCGGCGTCGTCGCGTACGAGCTGGCGACCGGGGAGGTGCAGGTATTCAGGGCGAAGGCCGTGATCTTCGCTACGGGTGGGTTCGGCAAGGTGTTCCGCACGACGTCGAACGCGCACACGCTCACCGGCGACGGGATGGGCATCGTCTGGCGAAAGGGCCTGCCACTGGAGGACATGGAGTTCTACCAGTTCCACCCGACCGGCCTGGCCGGGCTCGGGGTGTTGCTGTCGGAGGCTGCGCGGGGCGAGGGCGGCATCCTGCGCAACGTCGACGGCGAGCGGTTCATGGAGCGGTACGCGCCGACGATCAAGGACCTGGCGCCGCGCGACATGGTGGCACGGGCGATGGCGAACGAGGTTCGCGAAGGTCGCGGCTGCGGTCCGGACGGGACGTACGTCCACCTCGATCTCACCCACCTCGAGCCGGCGCACATCGACGCGAAGTTGCCGGACATCACCGAGTTCGCCCGCACCTATCTTGGCGTCGAGCCCTACACCGAGCCGGTGCCGGTCTATCCGACCGCGCACTACGCGATGGGCGGCATCCCGACGACCGTCACGGCGGAGGTGCTCAGCGACAACACCACCGTCGTGCGGGGTCTCTACGCGTCAGGCGAGGTGGCTTGCGTGTCGGTGCACGGCGCGAACCGGCTGGGCACCAACTCGCTGCTCGACATCAACGTCTTCGGCATGCGCTCCGGCATCGCGGCTGCGGAATACGCCGCTCGGGTCAACCACGTCGACCTGCCGGCGTCACCAGAAGCAACCGTGCTCGGCATGCTCACCGCGCTGCGTGACGGCGAGGGCGGCGAGCGCGTCGCCCACGTCCGCGCCGAGATGCAGGCGACCATGGACGTGAACGCGCAGGTCTACCGCACGGAGGCGTCGCTCAAGCAGGCGTTGTCCGACCTGAGCGGTCTGAAGGCCCGATACGCGAAGGTGACCGTGCAGGACAAGGGCCATCGGTACAACACCGACCTGCTCGAGGCCGTCGAGCTCGGCTTTCTGCTCGACCTGGCCGAGGTGCTCGTAGTCTCCGCTCTCGCGCGGGCCGAGAGCCGCGGCGGTCATTTCCGGGAGGACTACCCCACCCGCGACGACGTCAACTTCATGCGGCACACGATGGCCTACCGCACCACCAGCTCCGCGGGGGAGCCGGAGATCCGCCTCGACTACAAGCCTGTTACTCAGACCCGCTACAAGCCGATGGAGCGGAAGTACTGATGGCCACCGATCCGGCCTTCGACCCGTACCTGCCGGCCTCCCGTCAGGCCATGCCCGGCACGCAGCAGCACAAGTGGGTCTCCAAGAGTTTCGACCTCACGCTGAAGATCCGCCGATACGACCCCGAGCGTGACGCTGAGCCGCATTGGGAGACCTACACCGTGTCCGCCGAGCCGACGGACCGGCTCCTCGACGCGCTGCACAAGGTGAAGTGGGAAATCGACGGCTCGCTGACGTTCCGACGCTCGTGCGCACACGGTATCTGCGGCTCCGACGCGATGCGGATCAACGGTCGCAACCGGCTCGCTTGTAAGACCCTGGTGCGCGACGTGAATCCCGAGTCCGAGGTCACCGTCGAGCCGATCAAGGGCCTGTCGGTTCTCAAGGACCTCATCGTCGACATGGAGCCGTTCTTCGAGGCGTACCGGTCGGTGATGCCCTACCTGGTCACGACCGGCAATGAGCCGACTCGCGAGCGGCTGCAATCACAGGAGGAGCGCGAACGTTACGACGACACTACTAAGTGCATCCTCTGCGCGGCCTGCACTACGTCGTGCCCGGTCTATTGGAACGACGGCCAGTACTTCGGGCCGCAGGCGATCGTCGGTGCGCATCGGTTCATCTTCGACAGCCGCGACGAGGGAGCCGACGAGCGCCTGGAGATCCTCAACGACCGCGAGGGTGTCTGGCGCTGCCGGACGACTTTCAACTGCACCGAGGCCTGCCCTCGCGGCATCGAGGTCACCAAGGCGATCCAGGAGGTCAAGCGCGCCCTGATCTTCCGCCGGGTCTAGGGCCCACTCACCTCGGGTTGCCCTCCACCGTTGGCTCATAGGTCACAGCTTCACCACAGGGGCATAGCGGAGAAGCAGCGTCTTCAAGCCCGACGCACCGAAGTCGACGGTGGCTTGGGCGTGCTCACCGGCCCCGAACGTGGCGACAACGGTCCCGAGCCCGAAGGCGTCGTGGGTGACCCGGTCGCCCGAGGACAGGACGGGGATCGGTCGCTCGGGCGGACGGGCCGTCGGCGTGGAACGTCGCGCGGACAGGGATCGGTCCGGTCGGGACGCCCAGCGGGTCTGCTCAGCCTCGGTCCGCTGCCAGTCCACGAGCTCGGTCGGGATCTCGTCGAGGAACCGCGACGGCGGATTGTGGCTGGGCGCACCCCAGGCACTGCGCACAGTCGCCCGGGACAGGTAGAGCCGTTCGCGCGCCCGGGTGATCCCCACGTACGCGAGGCGCCGCTCCTCTTCTAGCTCGCGCGGCTCGGAGAGGGACCGCATGTGCGGGAACACACCGTCCTCGAGCCCGGTCAGGAAAACGACCGGGAACTCCAGCCCCTTGGCCGTGTGCAGCGTCATCAGCGTGACCACACCCTCGTGGTCCTCACCTTCCGGGATCTCGTCGGCGTCAGCGACCAGGCTGACCCGCTCCAGGAACCCGTTCAGAGTCGCGCCCTCGTCGTCGACCGCCGACGCTTCGAATTCACCCGCGACGGCGACCAGTTCCCGCAGGTTGTCCACCCGAGTCTCGTCTTGAGGATCATTCGACGCTGCCAGCTCCGCCAGGTAGCCGGTGCGCTCCAGCACCGCCTCGAGGATTGCCGCCGGCTTCCCACCGTCGGCGACCAGCGCACGGAGCTCATCGATCAGCGCCACGAACGACTCGATCGCCCGGACCGACCGTGTTGCGATCCCCGGCGCATCTGCTGCCCGGCGCGACGCCTGCCAGAACGTGATCCCCTCCCGCTGTGCGAGCGCCTCGATGAGGCTCTCGGAACGGTCGCCGATGGCCCGGCGTGGAACGTTGAGGATGCGTCGGAGCGACACCGAGTCGTCCGGGTTCGCCACGGTGCGCAGGTAGGCGAGCGCGTCCCGGATCTCCCGCCGCTCGTAGAACCGGACCCCGCCGACGACCCGGTAGGGCAACCCGACCCGGACGAACACCTCTTCCAGGACCCGGGACTGCGCGTTGGTGCGGTAGAACACCGCCACGTCGCCAGACTTGGCCAGGGCTTCGTCGCCGAGCCGGTCGATCTCCTCAGCGACGAACTGGGCTTCCATGTGCTCGTCGTCGGCGACGTAGCCGACCACCTTCGGGCCATCGCCGCTGTCGGTCCACAACCGCTTCGGCTTGCGGTCGGGGTTGCGGGAGATGACGGCGTTGGCCGCGGACAGGATGGTCTGCGTCGACCGGTAGTTCTGTTCGAGCAGGATCACCCGGGCGTCGGGGTAGTCGGTCTCGAACTGCAGGATGTTGCGGATCGTCGCGCCACGGAAGGCGTAGATCGACTGGTCGGCGTCACCGACGACACAGAGCTCGGCCGGCGCAAGCTCGGGCGTCGACGACGCCGGCCCGACCAGGTCGCCTTCCACCGTGCGCCGCTGCCTGGTGCCGACCAGCTCCCGGACCAGCACGTACTGAGCGTGGTTGGTGTCCTGGTACTCGTCGACGAGGACGTGCCGGAACCGCCGGCGATATTGCTCGGCGACCTCGGGAAACGCCTGCAGTAGATGAACCGCGGTCATGATCAGATCGTCGAAATCGAAGGCGTTGGCCTCGGCCAGCCGGCGCTGATAGACGCCGTATGCCTCGGCGACGAGCTTCTCGTGCCCCGTGGTAGCGCGCGCGGCGGCTGTCTCGTGGTCGACGAGCTCGTTCTTCATCGCGCTGATCTTGTTACTGAACTGCCGCGGCGGATAACGCTTGGGGTCGAGGTCGAGATCGCGGCAAACCAGCCTCATGAGCCGCTCTGAGTCGGTCTGGTCGTAGATCGTGAACGACGACGTGAACCCGAACCGCTTCGCCTCCCGGCGCAGGATCCGGACGCACGCGGAGTGGAACGTCGACACCCACATCACGTTGGCTCGCCGGCCGACCAGTGCTGCCACGCGCTGCTTCATCTCGCCGGCGGCCTTGTTCGTGAACGTGATCGCGAGCACCGAGCCCGGGTGCACTTCGCGGGCGGCGAGTAGATACGCGATCCGCCGGGTCAGTACACGCGTCTTGCCCGAGCCGGCGCCGGCCACGATGAGCAGCGGCGATCCGACGTGAGTCACGGCCTCGCGTTGCGGGCCGTTGAGTCGCTCGAGCACCGACTCGGGATCGGTCCGACGTCGTCCACCGCCCCCTTCCGGGGGATCGGGGACCGCCATCGGGAGGTCGTCGAAGAGTGCGCTCATCTCGAGCATCGAGTCTAGGAGGCTGGGCAGACTGTCGCTTCGACCGACGCTCGCCATGGCACACCAAGCGCCCGAGCGGGCTCGCCGTCTGCGGCAGACTGGATCAACAGTGGCGCACGGCTCGGTCGCAGCACCGTGGGTGCTGCGACCGAGCCGTGTATCGCCGTGAACGGACTACAGCGTCAGCGCCTGAAGTGCGCGCCGAGCCGCTCCCCCGCCGCCACCGCCGCTTGATCGGAGGCCTGGCCGGTACCGCTGACCGAGCTGGTGGACATGGCGTAGAGCAGCACGGCGTGCGCCACCGCGTCGGCCATCTGCTCGAGGACCAGCGTGTTGACGTTGCTGATCACACCGTTGTACTCGAGAGCACCGTCGTAGGCCTCGTTGAGGGCTGTGTACAGGCCCGCATCGGCGCCGTCGGAGATCGGGTCGAGGCTGTCGCATGCCTGGTGGTAGCACGGGTCGTACGCCACAACCTCGCCGTCGAACGTCGCCAGGCCGCCGTAGAGGGCCACCTGTTCGACGGTCTTGTTGTCTTCCGCGCCGGTAAAGAGGCCACCGGCAGGAATCCCAGCCGTGATGAACGCGTCGTAGTCCGACCGTCCGTCGAAGGCCGTCGGCTCGGACGCCAGACCCTGCGAGTCGAAGAAGTCCTCGAAGACCTGTTCGATGTCGTCGCTGCCGCTCGGGCCCTTGATGCCGAACGCTGAGCCGTCGCCGTCATAGATGAACCGCGCGAAGTTCGGCGAACCGATCATGTCGAAGTTGAGGTACAGCTCGATCTCTGCCTTGACCTCCGGCTTCGTCAGACTGTCGACGTAGAACTGGGAGCCGATCAGGCCTGCCTCCTCGGCGCCCCACCAGGCGAACCGGATCGTGTTGCGCGGCTCGATCCCCAGCTCGGCGATCTGCAGTGCGGTCTCGAGCAGCGTTGCCGAGCCTGTGCCGTTGTCCTCGATGCCGGGACCGGCGGGTACGGAGTCGAGGTGGGCGCCGGCCATGATGACGCGGTCGTCGCGGCCCGTGGGCGTCTCGGCGATCAGGTTCTGCGTGGGCACGTCCAGCTCGATCAGCGTCTCGGTCAAGAGGTGGATGACGACCTCGCCCTCCTCGAGCAGCGCGGCGAGCTCGTTGCCGATCTCGAACGACGTACCGATGACCGGAAGGTCGTCGGAAAAGGCGTCGCCCAGCGTGCCCGCCAGGGTTTCCGTACGCCCCTCCTGACCCTCGTTGAAGATGATCACCCCGACGGCGCCGGCATCGAAGGCGTTCGCGGCCTTGACCGCGAAGTCGCAGGTCCCGCGCTGGATCAGAGCGATGTTTCCCGCCTCGAAGTCGGCGAAGTCATCCGCCTCGCAGCCGCTGTTCGACGTGCTGGCCGCTGCCCCTGGTGGCAGCACCAAGTCGACCGCCTGCAGCGGCGCAGTGACGTCACCACTGCCGGAGTAATCCATCGTGATGAAGTCCTCGTTGGGGACGTAGGTCACCTCGTTCGGCTCCACCTGCTCGAACACCGGGGTGACCAGCTCCTGGAAGGAGTTGAACAGGAAGTCCTCGGGGTCCCCCGCTGACCTGCTGGTTTGCGGCGAAGGCGGCTCTGACCTGCGCGTTTACTTACTCGTCGTTTCTCGCCATTACCCGCCGTTATTCAACGTCCCGCGGACTTTCTGCGGACTGACCTAGATCAACAAGGCGGCCCCGACAGGTGCTCGAACACCTGCCGAGGCCTCGACCGATCACCTAAAGCGGAGGAGATCGACCGTGAGCACCATTCCACCACCCGAACCACGCCATGGCATCGCCGCGTTGCTGCGCCTGGTCGGCGCTGTGCGCCGGCTTGCGTTCGACCGCAACCTGCCGCCGGCTGAGGCACTGGGCAGGATCAGGGACCTCTTCAGGTCATACGACGAGGGGGGCATCGCATAAGGGGCAAAAGCCGCTTGACCGGGTAGCTGTGTCATCCAACTACCCGCATGGCGCCGCTGGCCGTTCTGGGTGCGAGCGGCGGTCCACTCGAGGGGAGGTGTAACGAAATGGCGCGTTGGGTCGATTACTACCTAGGAAGGCCAGTCCGGTGCGATGGCGCCGCAGCGCAGGGGGGCGGTTTCGGCGCCATCGCGGGGACAGGGTGGTCCTAGTCCGTCACGACACCGGCGGTGCCTTGAGTGTTCGGCCCGGGCGCTGTTGGGTTATCCCCAGCCAACTCTTCTGCGACCGCCAACGTGGCGTAGATCAGCGCGGTGGCCAGCTTCTGATCGGGCGTCATCGAGATGCCCAGTTTGTTGATGTCATCTCGTGCCTCAGTGGCCAGGTCTAACGCCATCCGCCAAAGATCCACCCGCCGGAGCGTACTGGAACCTGCGGGCCCCGCCCGGCTCCGTCGTCTGACCACCCAAGCGGCCCGCCAAGCCTCCGACGAGCGGCCCCGGGACGGGAGCGCTCGGGGCGTTCTGTGCGCTCAGTGAGGCGCTCAGGTCTTGCCGACTTCGCGGAATTGACACCCGACAGGCGGGACCTTCCGGAACGGCTGCGACACCCTCCCAGACGGTCCCTCGGCGCCGACCAACGCGAGGAGATCCGCACGATCGGCACGATCAGCACCTGTCCACCACTGTCCCACCGCGAGAACCCTGTCGCCACAGCCTGTGGGCCGGTTCCGTTGGTCGACGGTGGGAAGTTCTGACCGGGGAGCCAGGTGGACCTAATCGGATACCCGGTCCTGCTGGTGCGGTGCTGGACGATAGGCCAGGCGCAATACGCCGGAGGGGAACGTTG
>DASSDH010000259.1:0-13538 GCA_035697245.1 Jiangellaceae bacterium | reverse complement strand
CCGGCCCATCCGGCGGTCGCCGAGGCGATGGTCGACGTGGTCACAGCGGACGGGCCCAAACTGCTCACGCAGATCGGCTACGCACCGGCTGGCCTGCCCGAAATGCGGGAAGCCCTGGCGGCCACGTTGACCCACGACGGGACCCCCACCGAGCCCGACGAGGTGTTGGCGACCACTGGTGCCCAGCAGGCGGTGAATCTGGCAACGCAGCTGCTGGTCCGGCCGGGTGACGCTGTGGTGGTGGAGACGCCCAGCTTCGCCGGCACGCTCGACGTGTTCCGCAGCCGTGGCGCCCGCCTGGCGCCAGTGGCAGTGGATGACGACGGCGTCGACGTGCGGGGCGTCCGGGCTGCGGTGGCCGCCACCAGGCCCGCCGCCCTGTACCTCATGCCGACGTTCCACAACCCCACCGGGGCGCTGCTCGCAGTGCACCGCCGGCGCGAGCTGGCCGAGCTGGCCGCCGAGACGGGCGTGCCGATCATCGAGGACAACGCGCTCGAGAACTGCCCGCTCGACGAGGACCGCCCGCCCTCGATCGCTGCGTTCGCTGGTCCCGATGCCACTGTGCTCACAGCCGGATCGCTCGGCAAGGCCGCCTGGGGCGGGCTGCGGATGGGCTGGCTGCGAGGACCACGCTCGCTGATCAGCCGCTTGGCCGAGCTCAAGGCGATGAACGACCTCGGGTCGCCCCTTTTCGACCAGGCGGTGGCCGCCCGGCTGGTGCCCCAGCTCGATCAGCTCCGGGCCGACCACCGCGCCATGCTCCGGCGCAACCTCGAATTGGTCGGCCGCCTGCTCGACGACGTGCTTCCATCCTGGGAATGGCGCCGTCCGAAGGGTGGCCCGTCGCTCTGGGTTCGGCTACCGGCGGGAACGGCATCGGCGTACGCCCAGGTCGCGCTGCGCTATGGCGTCGAGGTCATCCCGGGCGACGTGATGTCACCGACCGGCGAGGACCTGCGCTATCTCCGCTTCCCCTACTCCGCAGAGCCGCCGGTGCTCGAGGAGACAGTGCGCCGCCTGGCCCAGGCCTGGGAGGCGTATGCACCCAGCGACACCGCGGGCACGAGGCCCCGCACGGTCGTGGTGTGACGCCACCGTCCCAGTCGGAGGCCACAGGTTTCGCTGGTAGCTTGCAGCCCCGGAAGGTTGCCAGAGCGGACGAATGGGGCGGCCTCGAAAGCCGTTGTGGCCTCCGGGTCACCGTGGGTTCGAATCCCACACCTTCCGCTGAAGGCCCAGGTCAGGTACCATATTTTTCATGACCTGGTTTCCGCCAGATCGTCGGTTGTCAAGCCGCCGCATCGCCGTACCACTGACGTACCACAACTTCCGGGCGGCAATGGCCAAGTGCGGCCAAACCCGGCCACTCGGGCGCGAAGCGGTGAGCGTGTCGTGATCCGTTCGGTGCAGCGGGTCCAGATCTTCTCCATCGGGCCCCCGAAGGAAGGGACCCCGCGCGACAAGCGCCGTTACCGCGTGCGGTGGCGGGTCGACGGTCAGGACAAGACGCGGTCGCTCAAGACGAAGGCCGAGGCGGAGCGGCTACAAGCCCGGCTGCAGGTCGCCGTCATCGAGGGCGAGGAGTTCGACCTTGCCACGGGGCTGCCGGTGTCCTGGGTCGAGCGCGACACGACGTGGTGGGAGTGGTCCCGGGAGTGGCTGAGCGTTAAGTGGCCGCAGTGGGCCGGTCATTCTCGGCGCAGCGCCGTGGAGTCGTTGGTTGCCCTCACGCCGCTGATGTCACGCCATGGAGCGCCGTATGCGCCCGACAACGTGGCCACGTGGTTGCGAGAGCATGGCTACCGTCCTGGTTCCGCCAGCCAGGAGAACCGGCCGAGCTGGCTGCTCAAGTGGTCGGTCCCGTTGTCCGAGATTGACACCGCGCAGCTGGAGCGGGTCCTCGCGGCAGTCACGACCAAGCTCGATGGTGCCCCGATGTCGCGGGAAGTGGCCCGCAGACGACGGACGACCCTCAACGCGGTGCTGCGCGCCGCCCAGCGTCGACAGTTGATTGACCACAACCCACTCGACAAGGCGGAGTGGAAGCTCCCTACCCGCAACATCGCGGTAAACATCTCGACGGTCCCCTCCTACGGCGATGTCATCGAGATCGTGGACCATGTCGCGGGGTTGAAGACCGATGGCGCTCGCTACGCCACCCTGTTCGCCGCTGTCGGGATCGCGGGCATGCGGCCGTCAGAGGCCATAGCCGTTCAGGCCGCCGACCTCGAACTTCCGAGCGACGGCTGGGGTCTCGCCGTGCTTCGTGGCGCCCTCACGTCTCCGGGGACGAGGTTCACATCGACAGGCGCAGTCGTCGAAGACAAGGAACTCAAGCAGCGACCGCCGGACGCCACCCGTGAGGTGCCCCTTGCTCCGGCGCTGGTCCACCGCCTGCGGTGGCAAATGGACCGTTGGCCGCCGGTCAACGGGCGCGTCTTCACCAACGCGGCGGGCCGCGCGCCGACCACAACCAACTACGGCCCGGTCTGGGTGCGAACGCGTACCCAACTGTGGCCCAGTGGGCATCGGCTCGCAAAGACCACGGTGTACGACCTCCGCCACTCCGCCGCGACCATGATGCTGCGGGCGGACGTTCCTCCGGCGGAGGTTGCCCGCAGGCTCGGCCACTCGGTCGACATCTTGATGCGTGTGTACGCCGGGGTCTTCGACGACGAGCGTCAGCGCTCGAACGAGCTTATGGACCGTGCGGTACGAGAACACGTCGGCACTCGGGCGCGTCCATCCCTGAGCGCCTGACCCGTGCATAGACCATGCCTGCCAACCGAGCGTCGACCGGAATCTCCGCACCGGGCGCAGACTCTTCAGGCGGAACTCCGAGACTGCTCGCTGACCACCGAGCCACGAGCACTGCCTCCCGGCGAAACTCCTCCGGGTACCTCGACGGACGCCCGATCCGGGACTCCTTCCTGCGGCACCCGATGGGAGCGGCCCTCCTCGGTGACCGCGTCGATGACGGTGGGGGTCCGTGACGCGCATCGCCGGGTCGGTCGCGGCCACCGGGTGCCACCCGCACGCCCTCGGCGGCCAAGGGCCATGCCGAGCCTTAGGCTTGGTCCGTGGCCTCGCTTGCCGTCTCGCTATGGGACCGGAACCGAGTCCTGGCCGAGGCCGCGCTGGAGCACATGTTCGTTCAGGGCATCGCGTCAGGAGAGTTGGCCCGGGCTACGTTCGCCTACTACGTGGGGCAGGATGCCGTCTTCCTCGACGCGTTCTGCCGCGCCTACGCCTTGGGTCTGGCGAAGAGCCCGGACCAAGACGGGCTGATCGCGTTCAGGGAACTGCTCGACGCGGCTGTCGACGAGCTCCAACTTCACCAGGGCTACGCGGCCCGGTGGGGCGTGGACCTTCACCACGCGGCAGACCCCGCCACCTCCGCGTACACCGACTTCTTGTTGGCGGTCGCCGCGCTCGAGCCGGTTGGCCACATCGCGGCGGCGATGACGCCGTGCATGCGGCTCTACGCCTACCTCGGCCAGCAGCTGGCCGCCCAGACAAAGCCCGAGGGTCCGTATCGCGAGTGGGTGGAGACGTACTCGAGCGCGGAGTTCGAGGCTCTGGCGCGACGTCTGGAGGTCCTGCTCGACCGCTACGGAGGTGATCACGCGCGCCTGGCTGTCCTGTATCGCCAGGCGATGGAACTCGAATTGCGGTTCTTCGACGCCGCCGGCCGATGGGAGAAGCCCTGACCGCGGATGCGTTGTTGACGCGTCACGCGGCCGCTTGGCAGGCGGCTACCGTTCACCCGTTCCTCGCGGGCGTGCGGGACGGGTCGGTGCCCGCGGACTCCTTCGATCGTTGGTTGGCCCAGGACTACCTGTACGCGCAGGCCCTAATGCGTGCCGAGTCCCGCATCGCGGCCGCGGCCCCGTTCGCCGACGTCGGCCTCCTGGCGGGGGGCGTGGTCGCCATCGTGGGGGAGCTCGGTTGGTTTGAGGAGATGGCGGCTCGGCGCGGCGTGGCCCTCGACGTCGCCATGCATCCAACGACTCGGGCGTACTGTGACTTTCTGCTGGGATTGACCTACGCCGCCTACCCGGCCCAGATCACCGCGATCTGGGCGCTGGAACGCACGTATCTGGAGAGCTGGGAAGGCGCCCGCCCAGGGGCTCAGCCCTACCGGGAGTTCGTAGAGAGGTGGACCACCGGCGCCTTCCGGTCATACGTCGGAGACCTCCAGGCTGCGGTTGATCGCCAGCTTGAGGGCTCCGTCGGCGTGCAGGCGCGAGAGGCTGAGGACGCCTTCCTCTGGGTGACTCACTACGAGCGAGGCTTCTGGGACATGGCGATGTCGGGTTAGATCAGGGCTATATCGGACCGGCGTCCAGCTCACGTAGCGTCCGCTCCCACCCGCGGGAGCTCGGGCAACGCTGGTCGAGGGCGGCGAAGGTCCGAGCCGCAGGCGTTGGCCCAGGCTGGGTTGGCCGAGCAGCACCAACGCGAACCGCGTCTTTTAGAGTCCGTGTCGCAGTTGGTGAGCAGCAGCCGCAGTTCCTGGAGTTGGGCGGTGTCGAGGCGCACCGCGGCGCCGCTTACCGGGTCGCGGGTCCGGCTTCGCTGTCGGCTCTATGCGCCGTGACGGTCGGCCGTCACTTCGAACTCAAACGGCCGATGTGTCGGGCCGCCACGGCTGCCGATGGGGTGCCCGAGACGCGGTCGCAGGACATCGCTCGGTGAGACGGTGACTGTGGCCGCGCCGGCGCGGGCGCAAGGTGCATCCCGACCGGTCACCCGGGCCGACTCCGCGCCTAGCATCTCAACGGGGACTCGCTGCTGTCGTCGTCGCCACTCCTGGCCGCCAGTGGCGCCCGGAGGAGGGTCGGCGCATGGCCACCTACATCTCGCTCATCAAGTTCACCCAGCAGGGCATCGCCACCATCAAGGATGGCCCAGGCCGCCTCGACAGCGGGAAGGAGACACTGAAAGCGTTCGGTTCGGAGTTGAAGGCCTTCTACCTCACCATGGGCCGCTATGACGTCGTCGCGATCAGCGAGGCGCCCGACGATGAGGCTGCGGCGAAGGTGGCCCTGGCGATCGGTTCGGCTGGCAACGTGACCACCGAGACGCTCCGGGCCTTCACCGAAGACGAGTACCGCGCCATTGTCGCTGCCCTGCCCTGACCCGGCGCTCCTCGTATTCCGGCAAGCCCTGACGCGACGTCGGCAGGGTCCGGGCAGCCAGATCGCCGCCGGGGGCGACCACCGCCAAGGCCCGGAGGATGGCGGGGGCCGCACGGTCGTCGCGTCGCCGCTCGAGTAGCCCGTCCAGATCCGGCAGTCCCCTCAGCGCGGGGTGGGCGAT
Organism: Jiangellaceae bacterium; assembly: GCA_035697245.1. Classification (GTDB taxonomy): domain Bacteria; phylum Actinomycetota; class Actinomycetes; order Jiangellales; family Jiangellaceae; genus JACVRX01. The sequence goes on along the minus strand of DASSDH010000259.1, from coordinate 8,213 downwards.
CGACCACTGCTTCAACGCCGCCCTTCGGGGCGCGGCTGGCTCGGGCTAGTCGGCGCCATTCGGCGTCCAGGCTCGTCAGCGCGTGGGACGTGGCGGTCCTCTTCGTCACAAAGCGGGCACGAGGAGCGTCCCGACCGGCGTTCACGCCGGCGTTCTCGCCGGAATACCTCTTGCGGTCCCCCAACCGAATCCCGCCAGTGGCGGCGTCCCCCCGGCGACTCCTCCCCGGCGACCACCAGCGGCGACCCGCGGTGGTCCACGCCGGATCGAAATCCCGATGATTCGGGCGGACGGTTGGTCGGCTCATGGCACGAAGGATGCGCCCCGGCGTTCACCCGCGCGTTCACCTCGCTGTCCCCCGAACCGGGACCCCATGCGGGAACGGTCACCCGTTCGTTCACCTCTCCATACCCAACGCCAGGTGGATCGCCGACCGCTCCCGCTGGCACTCACCTCGTCGTCCTCCCGGCCTGGTCGCTCGCCGCCCCCGAGACTGTGGCCGTTAACCTTGTCGTCCCCGGCCCAGCTCACGTCGACCACGACGAGGACAGGCGAGCGGTGGAAGGCGCTGGTGGGCCAAGTGGTGCATGGAACCGCCCGAGGTGTTGGCCATCCACGCGGTGCCCCACCCCAACCCGAAGGTGCGGCGGGTCGGCTTCGCTCTCGATGACCCCTACGTCGAACAGGTCTGGGCCGGAGTCCTGGGTCCGTCGGCGCTGCTTGTCCTCCGGCGTCTGCCTGCTCTGTGGTGCGAGCGCGAACCAGCCGCGGTCGACCTGCGCGAGCTCAGCCAGTTCCTCGGCCTGGGCCCGTCGCTCGCGCGCAGCGGGCGCACATGGTGCACCATCGAACGCATCGTTGGCTTCGGCTGCCGGGCGACGAGCTCAGCGTGCGCACCGAGGTAGCGCCCCTCAAAGCCCGCCAGTTCTCCCGATTACCGAGTGGACCCGCCAGGTCCACGACCAGCTGCTCGGCACGCACCTCGACCAGCTCGCCCTCGGCCACACCGATCGGTCCCTCGACCTCGACCGGTCCCTCGACACCGCCCCGCATCACCGCCCGCCTCGATCACCACCAACACGCCCGCCCCGCCATCACCCGCGACCTCGGCCTCCAACCATGACCATCCCCCCGCCCCCCACGTTGCCCGGTCCTCATCCACCGCGGGTCCCCCACCGTCGTTCCGCACCGACAGACCCAGCGCGCACACCCTTGCAGGTGCCCCTGCGGGGCACCTGCTGGCCGTCCCCCGAGCGTGACGCGGTGAGACACCGTTGGCCTATCCCGAACTGGTGTTCCCAGTTGATGGCGGGATGGTCGATTGTCGTATTGCGCCGATCGGGGACGGTTGGCGGGCAGGCAAATCGCGGGTGCTCGCGTGCCAGGATCGTTCGGGGTCTCCCAGCCGTCGCTGTGGTCGGTCAGGTGGGGGGCTCAACAGCAGTCGTCGATGTGTTCGGCGTTGAGCGCTTCGCGGCCCTCGTGGACAAGCAGGGCGACGACACCGAGCCCCGCGATCGGGTCAGCCCAACAACAGGAAGCTCGCCCCGATCGCTTGGGTGCCGACGTGCTCCACGTGTTCGGCGCGGTCGGGATCGCGGCGCTCCGCGCCAAGGCGCCAGAGCAGCACCGACGCCGAGACGGATTCGATGGCGCCGTCGAGGCCGAACGGGCGAGGGCACGGCTGCCTGCGATCCAGGCGGCGCTGATGGCGACGAAGCCCTCAAGGGCATTCCAGGCGACGGTGAAGACGCCCAGCCGCCGCGCCCGGGCGACCAGCTGCTCGCGGGTCGCGATGTCGGTCACGGAGCGGTGTGACGGCTGTTCACCGGTCGGTTTGGTGGGCGTGGGCCGGGTCAGCAGGTGCAGAGGCACTCGGGGGTGGAGGGGCAGTCGATGCCGCAGGGGCATTCGGGGCATCCGCAGGTCAGTGTCATCGCTCGGTCCTTTCACTCGTCGCAGTGGCCGGGCAGGTCCAGACACGCCAGAAGGCGCAGCGCGTCACCCAGGCGAGGATCGGCCAAGTCGTAGCGGACCCGGCGGCCCTCCGCCGTGGCGGTGACCAGACCGCAGTCCCGCAGACACGTCAGGTGGTTCGAGAGATTGGCTCGGGTCGTCCCGAACGCCTCGGCGAGATCGGTGGGATACGCCGGCCCGTCGAGCAGTTCAACCAGGACGCGGCGACGGGTGGCGTCGGCCAGCGCCCTGCCGACCCGACTGAGCAGGCCCATGTCGATCGCCAGCGACGCTACAGCCACGCCTTGACAATACAGTCACTGATGTATGAATGCCGCCAGTGGCGTCATACCGGTGTGTGCGCTCCACGAACGCACCCAGACCGAGACCGCCAAGATCAGAGGTGGGGCACAGACGGTCGCCACGGGCAAGGCGGCCGCCCGGAGCTTCGTGCGCGATGCCCATCACGAATCGCGGCCTAGAGAGTGGAGGCTGTCTGGGGTGCATACCCCCGGCGACGCGACTACGGCTGCATCATGGCGAGGAGCTCGAAGTGACACGATCGGAAGCGGCGGCAGCGCGGAACCTCATGGACATCGGTGGCGTGGCGGAGCGGCTCAGCGTTCGGGTTCGCTACGTGCGCCGGCTCGTCGCCGAGCGCCGCATCCCCTACATCAAGCTCGGCCACCTGCTGCGCTTCGATCCCGCGCAGATCGACGAGTGGTTGGAGCGGTCGCGGGTCGACGAGGCGCTTCCGACGACCGGCCGCGGGCGGCGGCGGGCTTGGTGACGGCCGGCGGCCGTCCGGGCGCCAGTGCGGCGTCGATGCGCTCGTTCGCCACGGCCTCGTCGCCGTCCAGGGCGCCGACATAGGTGGGGACCAGGGTCTCGACGCTGTGGCCGAGGCGGCGTGTCACCTCGCCGGGTGGTACGGGGCGCTGAACACTCCCACACCGGTCCCTAGAGACGATGCTCTGGAGCCGGCCGTGCGCGCCACCTGGTGCTATATCTCGGGTTGGCCCAGCGGAGAGGGGGCACACGATGGATGATGTCTCGGAGCAGTTCCTCCGAGCGCTGTCGGCCCTGGAGCACGTGGCCGACGAGGTGACGTTCGAGGAGGCTGCGGCGACGTTCGATGACGCGGCGTTGCAGGTGTTCTGGCGTAAGTGGCCGCCGCTGGGCTCGTGGGCGGGGGCCTTGTGGCGACAGCTCAACGAGGACTTGGCCCGACCGTCCTTGGCTTTGGGCGAACCTGAGCTGGACGAGGTGGGTGGCGAGGGCGGCTGAGGGAAGGCGAGACCGAGACAGGCTTCGCGCCGGGAGGCACTGATGGTCGAACTCGCCGAGATCATGACGGCCGACGTGTTCACCGTCGCGCCCGATAGCCCGGTGGCGCAGGCGGCGGCAGCCATGGTGAAGGGCCGCTTTGGATCAGCGGTCGTCATGCAGGGGCAGATACTGGTGGGCATCTTCACCGAGCGCGATGTCTTGCGGGCCGCGGCATCAGGTGGCGACCTGACGCGTTCACCAGTATCCCGGTGGATGACACGTGATCCGGAGACCGCCGGGCCCCACGTCGACTCGGAGCAAGCGGCCGAAATAATGCTCGGCAGGGAGTTTCGCCATCTTCCCGTCGTTGCGGGGACCGCGTTGGTTGGGATCGTCAGCCTGCGAGACCTGCTCAGCCTCCACGTTCGCCGGCACCCGTCGTAGCAAGCTCGTGTGGCTCTACGCGTTGGAGCGCCCGAGGTCGGGAGCGGAGAACGCGGTGCGGGTCACCGACGGCGGGGCGGGGCTGGCGGCGGCGGCGATCAAGCGCCGCCTGGCGGCGGTGTGAAGCCTGTACGGGTATCTGGTCACCAGAGCTGATACCGGGGTGTGGGCGAGCCCAGTGCGGCGGGCCCTGCACCCCCGACTGCAGCAGCGGTCGCACCCCATCGACGGCCTGTACCTCGGCGACGGGACGTCCACCCAGGGATCCCAGACAGCCTGGGTGGCGGCTCTCGTCCGGACCGAGGTTGGAGCCGCCGCTGACGCCTCCGACGAGGTCGGCGCACTCGAGGGAGTGATCTCCGCCGAGGCGATCACCGGCCCCTAGGACGTGATCGCGCGGGTGCAGACCGAGGATGCGGACGCGCTCGGCAAGCTCGTGGTGTCCCGTATCCATCTGGTGGGCGGCGTGACCCTGCAATGAACTGGATGAACCTTCTGGGCGCGAGCGGCCGAGGCCCACGACCAGTCGGCGGTGCCTTAGCACCAGACCGGCTGGTCCTCGAATGCCCAATAGCCTGTGGGCTTGCGTCGCCTGAGCGAGAACCGTGTCCCCGCCGATCCCATCGTCCTGTTCCGTACATGGTGGGACGAGGCCCGAGCGACCGGCGAGCACTGGTCCGACGCGATGGTGCTCGCCACCGTGTCGCCCCAGGGCTGGCCTTCGGCCCGCGCGGTCATCCTCCGGGGCCTCGACGAGCGAGGCTTTCTGTTCTTCACGGACACGCGCGGCGCTAAGGCCAGCGAGCTCGAGGCCAACCCTCGGGCCGCGCTGGTGTTCCTCTGGTCAGCATCGGAACGGCAGGTGCGGATGGGCGGGCGGGTTACGCGCGTCCCCGACGAGGAGGCCGACGCCTTCTTCGCCACACGGCCGCGGGAGGCGAACCTCGCGGCCGAGATCGCGCCCCAGGGCGAGGTGATTGCCGGGCTCGAGGTGCTCGAGCGGCGCATGCGCCAGCTCCTCGCTGCATTCGAGGGCCTCGCCGTCGGCCGTCCCACGGGCTGGGGCGGCTACGTCGTGGCCCCCGACGAGATCGAGTTCTGGCAGGGTCGCCCGGACCACCTTCACGACCGGATGCGCTACCGACGTGACGCGGGCGGCTGGCGCATCGAACGGCTCGCGCCGTGAGACGCCTGGCCGAATCCGAGCCGGCAGCCGGAGATCGGCCTCGATGTCGGGGGTTGTGGCCTCGCGGCCATGCGTCGCATGCTCGATTTCGTGGGGGTCCTTCGGGCCGGGGTGAGTCTCGGGCTGACCGGGCGCTACGCGGTGCAGTCGGCCCAAGTACGCGCAGGCCTCGACCTGTGGGCCGCTGATCAGCCCGTCGAGCTGGTCATCATCGATGACGGGGGCTCACCGAGCCGAGCGATGGCCGCCTACCACGGTCTGCTGGCGGACGGGATCGAGCTCCTGCTGGGCCCCTATGGCAGCGGGACGGTGCGCCATGTCGCCCCGGTCGTCTGCGGGTCGGGGCGGTTGCTGTGGAACCACGGGGGCGCCGCCGACGACCTCGCCTCGCCGCTGCTCGCCACCGTGGTCGCCCCGGCGTCGACCTACCTCGCCGGCCTGCTGGTGCTGGCCCGGGACGCCGGGCTCGACAACGTGCTCGTGGCCCCAGGCAGGGGACGGTTCGCCGAGCAGGTGGCCACCGGCGGGCGACGGGCCGCCGAGAGCCTGGGGTTGCGCACCCGACGGGTCGAGGCGGGCAACGTGGGCGCCCTGGTGGAAGCGGCGGCCTCGCGCCCGTCGGCGTCCCTTGCCGACGCGGCGATGTTTGTCGTCGGGACGTTCGAGGAGGATCTGGCCGTCATACGGCGGGTCCGGGAGGCGCGCGTGGAGGTCGGGCTCTTGGGCTGTGTGGCCGCCGGCATCGATGAGTTCGGTCGCCGACTGGGCCGGTTGGCGGACGGGGTCGTGGGGCCGGCCCAGTGGTGGTGCCGCCACCACCCTGTGGACGTGGGACCGTCCGGACCGGAGTTCGTCCGCCGTTTCGAGGCGCGCCTCGGCCGCTCGCCCGACTACCTGGCCGCCCAGGCGGCGGCCGCGGGTTACCTGGCCGCCGAGGCCGCGGCCCGGGGCTACGGTGCCGACGAGGTCCGGCGGTGGCAGGCTGACAGCTTGCTGGGCCCGTTTCGCCTTGACGGCTCCTGGAGGCAGGCCGGCTATGTCCCGGTTGCCGTGCAATGGCGCCGAGGCAGGCGAGTGCTCGCCGCCGAGCTGAGGCCTTGAATGCTGACGATCCTCGGCTGGGTAGGCTCGAATGTGGCCGAGGAGAGGAGGTGGAACGATGGTTTCCGCCGACGTGCTCGTCTCCGTCGAGGCCGGCAAGAACCAGGATGTGGTCGCCGCACTCCGACAGGTTGCCGGCGTCACACAGACCCACGCCTGCTGGGCCCAGCCCGACATCTTCGCCTACGTCGAAGTCGACGACGACAGTGCCATGGCCGAAACGGTGCTCGTGACGGTTCAGGCCATCCCGGGCGTCCGGACGACCGAAACCCCCGTCGTGGCGCCGGTGTAGAGCCCTCCTCACGCCCAACCACCCCGATTCACCGTCGAGTGGCTACGCGCGGGCCTCCCAGCACACGTCGGCGGCGAACCCGAAAGGCAGCCGGCCACCGGCGCCTTCTACCCGCACGACGACCTCGTCACCTGTCAGGAGAGCCCGGGGACGGTGGCGCTACGCTCCAGCTGGTGGGACCGGAGATCGGTTTGACTCTGCTGGCTCAGCCGGGAACACCGTGTCATCACGCCTTTGACGACTCCGTTTGAGATAGGTCAATCCGCCGCGAGGGTGATCGAGCCCCGGAGAGGAGGCATCGATGACCTGGGTAATCACCCGCTTGTGTCGTGACTGCCTCGACACGTCGTGCATCGAAGTCTGCCCCGTCGACTGCATCTACGAGTACGTCGGACCAGCGTCCGATCAGTTCCCGAGCCAGCTCTACATCGACCCCGACGAATGCATCGACTGCCAGGCGTGTGAGCCCGTCTGCCCCTGGGAGGCGCCACTGTGCGACAGCGACGTGCCCGCGATGCTCGAGGACGACATCGCTCTCAACGCGTCCATCGTCGAGTGCAAGGACAAGTTCCGAGTACCCCGGCACATCGACAAGCCCCAGCCCACGACGAGCGACGTCGCCGCCAACAAGGACAAGTGGGGATGGACCGGCTGAAGGTGCGATGCAGGCCCAGGAGGCCGGCACCAATATCCCGTGGCGCCAGGACGGCCGAGACGTTCGGGCGCGATGGCATGTCGGTGCGTCAGCCTCCTTCGAATCGAATCACCGCCGATGCCTGGGCGTCGTCGTCCTGTTGGCCGTCGAAGCCGAACGCGAACGCGGACGTTGACGTTCCACCGACCCAACAACCGTTGAGCGCACCAGCGCTAGGGCTGGTGGTGGTGGTGGTCGACTCGCTCAATCTGATATGTGCGCAGGGCCGCAGGTTGCCGGATGCATGCGGTTTCGTGTTGACGTCAGTTGCCCCCGAGCAGCTCGACGATCATCTTGGCCGTCAGCGGGTCCTCCCGGTGAGCGACAAGGAACCGGGCGGCAGACTCGTCCACACCGCGCTGGACGAGCCGCGCGCGCAGCTCGTCGTCTGAGAGCTCGGACGACCACGTGCTCACGGCTGGCCTCGGGACAGCATGCACCGCTCCATCTCCGGCACAAGCTCAGGGTAGGTGGAACCCATGTTGCCCCGTCGATCCGGGAAAGACGGGGTTCCGCCCGCGCCACCGGCGCCGACGGTCGAACGGGGGGACGACGCGGAAGCAGTTCTCTGTCCTACTCCTGGGGGCCCAGCCCGGGCTACAGGCGCTTGTGGGCGACGAACACGGTGTTGCGGTAGGAGGCGTAGAACGGCGCCGGTATGCCAGCCACACGGGCCTCGAGATCGACGTGGGAGAACCATGAGAACTCGCCGTACGAGGCGAGGTATCCGATCAACGAACTCCTGGTTGGGAAGACTGCCATGCCGGTCATTGCCCGGCGCTCCACACGGTCGAAATGGTGGCGCGGGGCCGCAGCAATCGTGTCGCCTGGTGTCAGCCAACTCGGCGCGCCACCGACGGTTAGCCGGCGATGCGAGCCAACCGTCGAGGCGCCGAGGCCCGGACCGGGCGGGCGGGCACGCAGCCCGGGCCTCGACAAGCTCGCCAGCGGCACGAGGCCGGCGCCGTCAGCGGGCGCGCTTTGTGTGCGTCGACCAAGCTAGCGACGGACAACGTCGTCTGGACCCCGGCTACCGGCCTCGACGACTACTCCATTATGTGCGGCTGGATCAGCTCGTCGTGACGCTCGATATCCGTCGATCTGTGGGGGCACCTTCGGAGGATGCGGGACGTCAAGCAGAGACGTGCGCGCCGAGGCCGGCGAGGGTGTCGAGGGCGATGTCGATGACCTCGGGCCGGTCGAGTGTCTGTCCGCGGGCGGCGAAGGCGTCGAAGCGGGGGCCGAGGCGTTCGCGTAGCTGACTGGCGGCG
>DASSDH010000258.1:0-3158 GCA_035697245.1 Jiangellaceae bacterium | reverse complement strand
GTCCCTCCAGCTGATGAAGGGCGTCGATGAAGTCCGTGCTGCCGTCCCCCCCGACCTGGCGTTCGTCGCCGACGCCCCCCGGACGCATCATGGCGTCGGCCATCTGCTCGACGAGTGCGTAGGCCAGGTCGAACTGGGCGCGGAGGGCCTCCGGCGGCGAGACTGCGCGTAGCTCGGTCAGCGCCTCGTCCAGGATGCGGCCCCACGACTCGTTGTAGAAGACGGGCCCGCCCTCCTGGATGACCCGCTGGTGTGCCGCGCTGCAGATCTCGCGGGCCCGATCGATGTACCGACTGCCGGTCGCCGCAAAGTCGCCGGTGTGACGCTCCCAGAGTCGGACGGACACCTCGGTGAGCCGCGCCCCACTGTGGGACGAGTCTTCGTACATCACCGCGGCGTCCTCCGGATAGGCCGTGGACACCCAGTTTGCGAAGGGTTCCCACATCTGAGGCGAGAACTCCGTGGTTCCCCAATGCGTCGAAGCTCGAACGATCTCGCCGTTACGAATGGTGAGATCGAAGTAGCTGCCGCTGAAACTACCCAGTCCGATCTCCCTGGACCTGAGGAGGTGGAAGTCGAACGGGCAACGGAGGCTGGTGGCGGGAGCCGAGCCGCCCAATTCCTCACAAGAGTCGATGATCGGGTCGGCGTCGACGATCTGCTGGTAGCCCTGGGCTTCGAGCAAGGACACGAACAGTCGAAACTCCTGCAGGGTTCCCTCCACACCCTCCGCACCCTCCGATGCCAGCATCGGCGAGATGTCGGAGTCCTCGGCTAGATAGGTGATCGCCTGCTCCGCGTCGAAGGCGCCAAAGGCCTCGATGAAACCCGTGGCGACTGCCTCCGCTTGCGCACTCACCGGGTTGTCCGAGTCTTCGGTCGCCACCTGTGTCTGGTCAGACGCGGGCTCCGTCGTGTCATCCCGTGTGGCGACCACGAGGGCGCCGACGACGATCAGCACGACTGCTGCGGCTGCGGCCGTGATGATCGGCCATCGGTGGCGTGTCGGTGGTCTGGTGAGTGTTGGGGGGATCTTGGTGAGCTTCACTTCGATGCTCCTGGTTCGCAGGGCGTCGAGGTGGCCGGCGGCATCGATGACCGGAGCGGCATGGTCGACACGGGCTGGGTCGGCTCGTTCGAACAGGCGCATCACCTCGTCGTCGGTGATCACCGGGCACCTCCTGTCGGAGCATCGGGGGTCGAGGTCTGTTGGGATTGGAGCCGGCGGTACTCGCGAGCGAGGTTTCGCCTGGCACGATGCGGCCGCTGCTTCACGGCGTTGGGGGCGATCTCGAGCACAACGGCGATGTCGTCGATGGAGAGCCGCTCCCACGCCACGAGCCGGAGCACCTCGGCGTCCGTGGGTCTCAGCTGCGCCGCCGCGGCGAGGACGAGCCGACAGTCATCGTCTTTGATCACCGACTCGTCCGCGCCCGACGGGGGACGGCACACCACCGACCGCAATCTGGCCTCGAGCCGGCGCCGACGTGCCGTGCTTCGCCACTGGTGGCCAATCACTCGGTACGCGACGCCGTACAACCACACCAGCGCCTCGGCTCCCGCCGGGACATCGTCGCGGCGACGCCACGCAGTGAGGAACGTTTCGGCCACCGCATCGTCGACGAGATCGCCCGCGACGCGGCGCCGGCAGAAGTCCCGGACCGGCCGGTAGTAGCGGTCGTAGAGCTGGGAGAACTCGGCGTCTTCGCGCGAGCGACCGAAGGCTGCGGTGCCCGCCAGGTCACTCATGACATGTCCATGCCCGATTGTCGCCGCTGGTTACGCGAAATCTGCGGGTAACCAACGCCGCTTCGCGGGCATGTCTACTACGAGCAACGGGGGTTGCGACGAGCGACTCCGGGTCCGGCCAGCCCGGAGAGCTCGACTGAATGCCCAGTAGCGCTCGCTCGACGGGAAATCCCAGAAGTGCCGTTCGTGCCGGCTGTCGAGGGGCACCGAACGGCACCGCTGCGTCTAACCAGCGGCTCGGTCACCGGGCCGGCCAGCGGTTCCCTCTCGGCGAGCAAGGGCGGCGACCACGTCACCGCGGCAGACGTCGGCGTTGCCTCGTGGGCCGCCACCTCGGCGAGCCGCCGGTCGTCAACCTGACGACCGACGAGCGTCACGGCTGGCGGATCAGCTCGACCTCGATCTCAAGGCGGATCTCCTTCGAAACCAGCAACCCGCCGGCGTCGAGCACCATGTTCAAGGTCAGCCCCCAGTCCTCGCGGTTGATCGTGGCCGAGGCGCTGAACACGGCGCGGTCGTTGTCCCATGGGTCACGGGCGTGGCCGAGGTACTCGACGTCGAGGGTCACCGGCCGGGTGACGCCCTTGATCGTGAGCTCGCCGGTCAGCGTGCCGCCGGCGCCGTGGGGCACCAGCCCGGTCGAGCGGAAGGTGGCGGTTGGATGGGCCTCGGCATCGAAGAAGTCCGCCGACCTGAGGTGATCGTCGCGGGCCGTGTCGCCCGAGCTCACGGACGCCATGTCCACGTCGACGGTCACCGACGACTGGGCGACGTCGTCGGCGACGAGCACGTCGCCCGAGACGCCGGTGAAGCGGCCACGGACCTTGGTGAGCCCGAAGTGGCGCCCGACGAAACCGACCTCGGCGTGACCGGGGTCGATGCGCCACGTGCCAGCGGCGGGCAACTCGACGTCATCGATAGTGCGAACAGCTGCGGTCATGGTGAACCTTCTCTCTCTCTTCCGCATCTCGCTTCCGCGAAGATGTGTGCGTACGCACACGATACAGATATGTGCGAATGCACACAACTGTCTAGGCTGACGTCGATGACAATGCGGAGGAAGCAACCGGATCGCGAGCGCGACGTGGCCGCGTGGCGCGCGCTGCTGCTCGCCCACAACCGCGCGGTGCGGGCCATCGAGGCTGACCTCGACGCCACCGAGGCTGTCCCCCTCGGCTGGTACGACGTCCTGCTCGAGCTCCAAGCCGAGCCAGACGGGCTGAGAATGCAGGACCTCGGCGAGCGCGCGGTGCTGTCGCGCACGCGGGTGAGCCGCCTGGTCGACGAGCTCGAAGCGCAGGGCCTGGTGCGCCGCCGACGCGATCCCGATGACGGGCGCGCCACCATCGCTGCGATCACCCCGGCCGGCCGAGCCGCCTTCACGGCCACGGCGCCCATCTACCTGGCCA
>DASSDH010000257.1:0-8531 GCA_035697245.1 Jiangellaceae bacterium | reverse complement strand
ATGCGCTGGTCGACGGTGGCGTTGCCAGAGCCGACCTTCAGACCTCCAACGCGAGCATCCAGCCGACATACGGCAAGCAGGGAAAGGTCACCGGGTACGCGGTGAACGAGGGACTCACCGCGAAGATCCGGACCACGTCCGAGGCCGGAACGCTCATCACGGCCGCTATCGCCGCGGGCGGTGACGCCGCCCAGCTGTCAGGCGTGTCGTTCGAGATCGAGCAGGACGACGCCCTACTGGCCGCGGCGCGCCGGAACGCTTTCGCCGATGCCGAGGCCAAGGCCGAGTTGTATGCCGAGCAGGCCGGCCGGACACTCGGCCAGGTCATGAGCGTCACCGAGGAAGTCCCGAGCAACCAAATAGGGGCCTTCGCCCAGAGCAGGGCGGAGGCAATTCCGGTTCCGCCCCAATTCCCGCTCCAACCAGGGCGCGAACACCTGGCGGTCACCATCACCGTGGAATGGTCGTTCCGCTGAGACCTGATCACCAGCGGTCTCGGCGAGGCTACGCTCCCCGCCGCGCGCATCGCGAAACCCGCACGCACGTCTGCGTCTACCGCGAGTCCGCGCCCCAATATCACCCGTTCTGGGTGCGAGCCCAGACGTCAGGCGACGGGATACGTAGGCGGCTGCTCGTCGACGCGCCGCGAACCGGTGGACCGACACGCACGTGCTTGTGCATTGGGTTGAGGACGGCCAGGCGCAAGACCACCTGTATGAGTTGGCGTGGCTACGCGCCGAGGACGTCCGCCGATTCCTGAAGACCTGGCGCGGGAGGCGCTCAGGTCTTGCCGACTTCGCGGAATATGACACCCACAGCGGGACCGTCCGGAGCGGCTGCGACCCCCTCCAGGCGGTCCCTCGGCACCGACCTGGTGGGAGGTCGACACCGTGGACACAAGCATCCCACCAGAAGACGAGCGGCATTACCGCGGCCACTTCGTTATCCGACCCGGCCTGCCCAACGCGCAGGTCAACGTCACCCCGCCGGCACTGTAGTGGCCTTCGCCGATCTGCCGACCGATGTTGTCGGTACGGCCGGATGGGTTTACGGCCTGCACAAGCTCGGCTGGTCCCGCATCAGCGAGTGGCGACCCGAACCGCTCGGGTCCGTCTGCAATGTCGCCCGCATCACACCGGAGAGCAGCACCACGCAATGACCGCGTTTCCGGACCGAATCATCGGGTACACGGGAATCCTGAACAACAGTCCGAGAGGAGCCATCCGTGGCCACAGCCGAGAAGTCCGTCGATGTCGATGTCCCGATCCGAACCGCGTATGACCAGTGGACCCAGTTCGAGGAATTCCCGCGGTTCATGGGCGACGTGGAGTCCGTTACCCAGCTCGACGACCGGCGTCTGCATTGGGTCGTGAAGATTGCCGGCGTGCAGCGGGAGTTCGATGCGGAGATCACCGAGCAGAGCCCGGAGGAACGCATTGCTTGGCGCGCGACCGGTGGTGTGGACCAGGCTGGCGTTGTAACTTTCCACAAGCTGACCGATACGACGACCAGGATCATGCTGCAGTTGGAGATGGACCCGGAAGGTCTCGCAGAAACCGTGGCGGAGAAGACCGGCATCGTCGCCAGGACGGCCGAGCGGGACATGAAGAACTTCAAGGAGTTCATCGAGTCGCGCGGAACCGAGACCGGCGGCTGGCGTGGCGAGGTCCCACGCGAAGGCTAGCCGTGACCCGGGCGCCCCACGCGTCGAACGGCCGACGCAGGTGGGGATCTGGATCAGCCTCGACGGCACGCGTAGAGAGGTACCGCTGACGCGCGCCCGGTCGCTGGCCCGCGCGTGTGCGGGCCGTTCGCCTGTCTGAGCGGCGGGATGGCGCCGCTCACAAGGGGGCGGCTAGCGGCGCCATCGCGGGACACAACGGCAGGTGACCTGCCACGCGGCCGGGCCGGCACGATTACTCGCCCAACTGTGACGACGGCACCCCATTCCACCAATGCGAGTCTCGCCATGGCATCGCCGAGCTCGACGGCATCCGCCGGCTGGCGTTCGACCGCACCCTGCCACCGTCGGAGGCGCTGGGCAGGACCAGGGACGCATTCAGGTCATACGACGAAGGGGGCGTCGCATAAGGGAGCAAAAAGCCGCGTGAGCGAGTAGCTGTGTCATCCACTACCGGCATGGCGCTTGGCCGTTTGGGGTGCCAGCGTCGGTCCACTCGACGGGAGGTGTAACCAAATCGCGCGTTGGGCCGATTACTACCTGGGAAGGCCAGTCCGGTGCGATGGCGCCGCAGCGTAGGGGGGCGGTTGCGGCGCCATCGTTGGACTCAACGCGGCTGGCGACCCGGCCACCCCGGCCGGGCCGGCACGATTACTCGCCCAACTGTGACGACGGCACCCCTTCCACCATGCGAACCTCGCCATGGGCATCGCCGAGTTGCTGCGCCTGGTCGGCGCTGTGCGCCGGCTGACGTCGACCGATGGCTCGACGGCGCCGACTGGGCGCGACGTATCCGTGATCGGTTCGGCGAGTACGACGGCCTCTTCGCCGACGGCGACTGCTGAGGGGGAGGGGAGTGTCGACGCGCAGCACCAGCAGCGGCGGCCCGAGGCTGGCACAGCCGCGGCGAAGGTCTCGATGGTCAGATCCATTGCTTCGCCTTTGCGATGCCCAAGGTGAGCGGCGCCACGGCGATGATCGCCGCCACGGTGACCCAGAACAGCCAGGCGTTGTCAAAGAGACCAACCTGGAAGTTCATCCCCATCACACCTGCGACGAGTGCGCCCGGCAGCAGGATCACGGACACGATCGTCAGCACTTTCATGATCTGGTTGGTGTGGTGACCGCTGCGTGCGATCAGGACGTCGAAGGCGCCGACGATCGCCTCGCGCGCGTCCCGTGCCTCCTGCATGGTCGATTCGAAGCGGGAGTACAGCGACCCGAATCGGGCGCCAGCAGCGTTGTCGCCGAGGGCCTTGAGTTCTGGGTGGGTGAGAGCGACCAGCGCGAGGCGGTGAGCAGCGAGCGCGCGCCGCAGCGTTCCCACCTCGCGCCGCATTTCGACCAGCTTCTCGATGTCAGCGTCGGCGCCCTGGCCGCGCATCGCTTGCACGTCGAAGTCCTCGAGGCGCTGCTCAATCCGTTCGAACGCGGCGGTGTAGGAGCCGAGCACCCATTCCAGCAACGCCGCCAGGAAACCCGGGCCGTCGAGCGATCCCGTGTCGCCCGAGCCCGAGACGCGCGCGGCGAAATCCTCCAGAACAGCGATTGGGCGATCGTGGGCGGTGACCACCCAGTTCTCGCCAACGACGCATTCCAGCGCGTGCAGGCTGCCCCCATCGTCCTCGCGCGGTGCGTGGGTGGTGATGCGCAGATAGCGGCCGTGGTCCTTAAAGACCGGCCGATCGGACCGCTTCGCGAGGCCGTCCCGGGTCTGGCTGTCCAGGCCGAACGCCTCGGCCACCTCGTCGGCACCGGCCTCGGACCCGCCGTCGAGGTCGACCCAAAGCAACTTCGACCCCGACAGCCGCCGAGGGCGGTCGGACAAATCCTCCAGCTCGGCCACCTGCTGCCGGTCAAACAGAATCGCCTGAGTCATCAACATCACTCCCGGTGGTTCAGTACCCACTAATCGCGGAAGCCAGCCGCACCAGAACGTCGCCGGGCCGATCCCCGTGATCCCCCACGTGCTGTGGGAAGACCTCTAGACCCATCGGCATCCCGACGGTGCACGTCGAATCAGTCGACGGCGGCATCGCGGAATTACTCGTCAGTAGATCCTGACCGCAGCGAGAGTCGGACATTCGTCAGTTGGTCCGCTCAGCGAGAAGCGGGATCCCAGGACTCGACCTCCTGGGATCCCGCTCTCACCTGGATGCGGCCCGACAGGCGTCAAACGCCTGTCCCCCCGGCCCCCGGGTCACATCCGGGTGTCTGGACCGTTGTACGTCTCGGCGTAGTAGCCGCCGAGCCGATCCCGGTACTGGGCGTCGTCGACGGTCTGGTCGTACTCGGGTGCGGCCTTGATCTGGTCCTTGGTCCGGTCGAGGTACACCTTCTGCTCGACGTTGTCGATCCGTTCGACCACCCCGGCCGGCAGCAACACCTTGCGGCCGAAGATCCACGCACCGGTTACCACCACCAGATACGACGACCCGAGCTCATAGGTCGCCTCGCCGACATGACCGATGTCGCCGTCAACCGCAGCGATCGAATAGCCGGTCAGGTCGACATCCGGCCCGGTGAGCCCGGTCTCGGGCCGGTACTCCCACGGCTGGAAAGCCATCCGCTCCTGCCGGAAAGGCATCCGTTCCTCCAACTCGCATGGTGCCTGGACTCGAACTCATGTACCCACCGCTCACCACGCGCACACGACTCCCGAGTGACGACGGGATGTGAGTAATGCCACGTTTGCGACGCCAAGATCAGCGACCAAAACCGACACATTGCTCGACGACGGCGAGGGACAGGTTGCGCTCGGCTGACCGGACCGGGACGGGGAACCACGATTAGTTTGCGTTCGACGGGGTACTTGGTCGAGTCAAACGGTGGTTGTTGCCACAAGGAGACGCGATGAAGCGACTCGTGGTGGGTGCACTGACTGTCACCCTGCTGATGCTCGGTCTGGTGGTCGCCGCGCCGGCACAAGCGGCGACGTACACCAAGGTGATCAGGTATGGGCCGTACACGATTCCGGCCGCCGCCAGCATGACGGAGCCGGGAATGATCCACAACCAGCTCAAACTCGGTGTGGCCCGGCCTTGCCTGGACTGTTACATCACGTCGTTCACGCCCGATCTGGTGTACAGCGACGGGACCCGGGCGAACATGGACACCGGTCCGATGCTGCATCACTTCGTGCTGACCAGCCAGTGGCGCCCGGATGCGACGTGTAGCAACAGGTGGCTCGGCCTTGCTGGCGAGCGGTTCTTCGCCTCCGGCAACGAGCGGACCAAGATCGCCTTCCCTGCCGGCTACGGCTACCGGGTCCGTTGGTACGACTCGTGGAACCTGCTGGCCGACCTGATGAACCACGCCACGACGTCGAAGACCGTCTATGTGCAGCTCACCGTGACCTACCGACCCGCCGGGGAGTCGGTCAAACCGCTGAAGCCGGTGTGGCTGGACATCGACCAGTGCGGTGACTCGGAATACTCGATTCCGGCCGGCTACTCCGACACCCACTGGGACTGGCGGGTCAATGTGCCCGGCAAGGTCGTGGCAATGCTCGGCCACGTGCATGGACACGGCATCGCTGTCGAGGCGACCAACGAGAGCAAAGGCGGAGCGTCGATCTGCAGGTCGGGCGCAACGCTGGATCCCAATGACGTCCACAGCGTGTTGGCAATGTCGACCTGCACCGGTGACCCACTCGCCACGGTCAACACCGGACAGATCGTCCGCCTGCACAGCGAATACCAAAGCAGTCACCCTGCCGACGACGTCATGGGGATCATGCTGGGGTACATCAATCCCAACTGACCGCCAACGGCTTCGTCGGATCATCGCTCCGGCGTGCGAACCGAGGGTGGGTATCGACCCGGCGATGCGTTCCCT
Organism: Jiangellaceae bacterium; assembly: GCA_035697245.1. Taxonomy (GTDB): domain Bacteria; phylum Actinomycetota; class Actinomycetes; order Jiangellales; family Jiangellaceae; genus JACVRX01. Next base: position 3,013 of record DASSDH010000257.1, on the reverse strand, counting down.
CGGCTCCCGGTGACGTTGACGCCGCCAGCCGCACGCCTAATCAGGCGTAGACCGGTGCCACACACACGCCGCGCCCCCGGTGTCGGGGTGCACGTAAGGCCACGACCGATTCGCGAACAACTCCAAGTCCACCGGCGCAGCACAGTCCGGGCACAGGTACTGGTGGTCATCAAACGCCGACCGTGAACACCAGCGACGACGAGCGGACCAACGCGGTGACGCCAACATCGGCTTCGGCCCATGCCGATCCGGGCGGTAGGTCCCCTGCCGCTTGTGCAGCTCAATCGGCTTCGCCGGGCGTCCGGCTCGCGCCATGAGAGTTCTCCCCAAAGTCGCCGGGATAACGGGAATTTCGACACTTTGCGTGCGTGCGTTGTGCGGGGGTCACAACTGCGCTGTAGAAAAAGCCGGTCATGCGTTGGGTCGAGGACGAACAGGCACAAGACCACCGGTACGAGCTGGCGTGGCTTCGCGCCGAGGACGTCCGCCGATTTCTGAAGACGTGGCGGCGTGTGTGGTTCCCCGCCCAGGGAAGGGCTTCCGGGCGGGACACAGGTCGGCGCAGGCACCGTCTGTGGGCCGCGTAAGGGTGCGCCCTCGGCGCCCATACGCGCTCGGCTGCATATCACGCGTTACTGCCACGAGCGGCAGCTGTACCGGATGCCTCGGGTGCGTCGGACGCCTGTCGTGGCCAGTAGCGTTAGCGAGCATGCACCACCCCACTCGACCCGACCCGCCTGTGCCAGCGCAGTCGTTCCCGACCGATCCCGCCGGGCTGCCGGAAGCTGGCCGGCCGGTGCTGCTGGAGCTGGCCGACGGCGACACCCTGGACGTCCACGTCGGGCCCGTCGCCAAGCGCCTTGGTGACAGCACCGTGCGGATGCTCGGCTACAACGGCTCCATCCCCGGCCCCACCCTCAAGGTGCAACAGGGCTCCGAGATCATCGTCCATGTCACGAATCAGGGTGATTTGGACACCACTATGCACTGGCATGGGCTGCGGTTGGAGAACAAGTATGACGGCGTCCCGCATGAGACCCAGGCGCCCATTCCGGTTGGTGGGGAGTTCACCTACCGGATCCAGTTCCCGGATGCGGGCCTGTACTGGTACCACCCGCACATCCGGGAGGACTACACCCAGGAGCTGGGCCTGTACGGCAACATCCTGGTCGTCCCCACCGACCCCGACTACTGGCCCCCGGTCGACCGCGAGCTGATCCTGATCCTGGACGACCTGCTGCTGGAAGACGGCAAGGTGGCGCCGTTCAGCCCCACCGAGACCAGCTATGCCGCGATGGGTCGCTTCGGCAACGTGTTCCTGGTCGCTGGCGATCCGGACCTGCGGCTTCAGGCCAGGGCGGGGGAGGTGGTGCGGTTGTGGCTGACCAACACTGCCAACACCCGGGTGTTCAACGTGACCGTGCCGGGAGCGCGTATGAAGCTGGTGGGTGGGGACAGCGGCCGGGTCGAGCACGAGGAGTTCGTCGACCGGGTGCTGCTGGCGCCCTCGGAGCGGGCAGTGGTCGACGTGTGGTTCGACCAGCCGGGTGAGCTGGCCCTGGAGCACCACACTCCCGACCGGGTTTACCGGCTGGCCGTGATCACGTTGGCCGACCAAGGGGCAGTGTCCTCCCTTGCAGGCGAGTTTGAACGGCTGCGCCGAGCCCCAGAGATGGCCGTCGAACGCCAGCAGCTGGATGCCTGGCTGGCCGCGCCGCCGGACAAGGTCCTGGCGCTGGTCGCTCAGATGGACGACCCGGCCGCCATGCCAGAAGGCGCGGGGCCGGTCACCTACGCCTGCCCGATGCACGCCGAGGTCACCAGCGACCAGCCGGGGCGCTGCCCCAAGTGCGGCATGAAGCTGCTCGCAACCCAAGTGCCCGCCGCGGTTACGACCTACGCCTGTCCGATGCATCCGGAGGTCACCAGCGACCAGCCGGGTCGCTGCCCCAAGTGCGGCATGAAGCTGCTCGTGGCCAACGTCGTTACCCAGTCGGGAGGCGGCCACCAGCCGAATGCGATGAGCCATGGCGGCCATGACCACCACAGCGAAGGTCACGACCGCGATGCCGCCGCCATGGAGCAAGCGGAGCACGGCCATGCCGATCACGGCGAAGGCCACGGCCAGGGCGCGGCGGATGGGATCGAGTGGGAAGACGACATGGTCGAGGTCAACCGGCTGAGCACCACCGCCACCATGCATTGGAAGTTCCTCGACCGGACCACCGGCGCCGACAGCGCCGCCATCGACTGGCGGTTCACCGTGGGGGACCGGGTCAAGATCCGGCTGGTCAACGAGATGGACTCCGACCATCCCATGCACCACCCCTTCCATCTGCACGGGGCGGGGCGGTTCCTGGTCCTGGCCCGCGACGGGGTGGTCGAGCCCAACCTAGTCTGGAAGGACACCGTGCTGGTGCGCACCGGTCAGGTGGTGGACATCTTGTTCGACGTCACCAACCCCGGCCTGTGGATGGCCCACTGCCACATTGCCGAGCACATGCAAAGCGGCATGATGTTCAGCTTCAACGTCGCCCGGCGCCCAGAGGCCCTCTGACTGCCCACCAGGAACCGGCGCGGAAGGACACTGGCGTCTGAGTCTGGGCTCGTGCAGCCCGGCCCCGCTTGAGACACGGCTGCGCGGATCACTCGTCCGCCCTACGGGGCTACCAAATCCAGCGACGGGAAGTAGGTGCGGTTGGGAGCCACCCGCCTGCGGAGAGCGGCCGGCGGTTGCTGATGGTCTTCGAAATGGGTCGCGACTCGCTGCCGGGGTGGCCGGCAGTGGTGCGGGAGGAACGGTTGTGCTCTCTTGCTTGCCGTGAAGTGGCCGGCGCCGGCGCGGCGGGTCCTGGAGGAGAGCGCGTGTAAGGATCTCGTGCCATGGCCGCCTCCCGACCCGTTGCCGTTGTGACAGGCGCCAATCGGGGCATCGGCGTTGAGGTGTGTCGTCAGCTCGTCGAGCGCGGCTTTGCCGTGGTGCTCGGTTCGCGCGACCTGGCCAAGGGCGAAC
>DASSDH010000256.1:0-3060 GCA_035697245.1 Jiangellaceae bacterium | reverse complement strand
AGCCGAGGTCACCCCTGGGCAGGCGATGCAGTGGCGGTTGCGGCAGCAGCGCCTGGTCGCGCCCGCACCGGATCTGGTTACGACAGCCTCGCGGCTGTGCGGCGTCCACGCCCAGGTGATGTCCGGTGCCGCCCAGATCGTTGGCGTGCGGACGTCATCGTTCACGACGCCCGACCTCGATGACGCTCTGTGGCAGCAGCGCACCCTGGTCAAGACCTGGGGGATGCGCGGCACTCTGCACCTCTTTCCCGCAGCCGAGCTGCCGTTGTGGGTGGCTGCGTTCAAGCAACGCCAGTGGCCACGGTTCACACCCGCGTGGGAGAAATACCACGGCGTCAAGCCCGAGGATCTGCGCCGGATCACCGCCGCTGTGGGCGGGGTGCTGCCCGGCCGGGTGCTCACCAGGGACGAGCTCGCGACCGAAATCGCGGCTGCCCTCCGCAAGCCGGCCCTCGCCGAGAAGATCCGCTCCGGCTGGGGCGTCATGCTCAAGCCCGCCGCCGCGGGCGGCCTGCTCTGCTTCGGCCCGGATCGCGATCGCAATGTCACGTTCACCGACCCGCGCAGCCACCTCCCGACCGTGGCGTGGGATGACATCGATCCGGACCACGCGATGAGTGAAATCGTGACCCGTTTCCTCGAGACCTACGGTCCTGCGACCCACGAGGACTTCGGCCGGTGGTGGGGGACCGACGCGGCCTCCGCTCGGCGCGTCTTCGCTGCCCACGACGACGCGAAGGTGGGCGTCGTGTCGGCGGACAAGAAGGCCTGGATGACGCCTGAAGGCGTCGGCAAGATCCGCCGGCTGCGCGCACCAACCGGCGTGCTGTTGCTGCCCGGTTTCGACCCCTACACGATCGCGCCCATCAGTGCCCGGGCGTACACAATCCCTGCTGGGTTCGTCGACCGGGTGTCTCGTACCGCCGGCTGGATCTCGCCGGTGCTGCTTGTCGAGGGTGTCGTCGCCGGAACGTGGGCCATGGAACAGCGGGGCGATCGGGCGACGATCACTGTCCAGCCGTTCGGCTCCGTCAGCGCTGCCACTAAGAAGGCGGCGGCAAGGTACGCGCAGCGCTACAACCGCCTTCTCGACGCCGACGTTTCTCTGATCTGGTCCACCTAGCTGGGCGGTCGCCCTGGTGCCGAGACGTCACGATCAGTCCTTGATCTCACACAGGACGGCGCCGTTGGCGACGGTGGCCCCGACCTCGGCGGCCAGGCCGGTGACTATGCCAGCCTTGTGCGCGTTGATGGGCTGCTCCATCTTCATGGCCTCGAGCACGACCACCAGCTCACCCGCCTCGACCTGCTGGCCCTCCTCCACGACCACCTTGACGATCGTCCCCTGCATGGGCGAGGTCAGCGCATCGCCGCCGGCGACGTGACCGGCTCGACCGGCCGTCGATCGTCGCGGTGGTCGTGCCCCACCGCCGCGACCGGACGTCTCGCCGACGGTTCCAGCCGGCAGCGACACCTCGAACCGCTTTCCACCGACCTCGACCACCACGCTCTCCCGCCGCGCGGCGACCTCGCCGGCAACACCACCGCCGGTATACGGCGGGATGCGATTGTCGAACTCGGTCTCGATCCAGCGGGTGTGAACGGCGAACGGCGTCTGCGGGTCGGGGGGCGCGAAGGCCGGATCGTCGACCACCGCCTGATGGAACGGGATCACCGTTGCCAGGCCCTGCACCTCGAACTCGGCGAGCGCCCGGCGGGAACGTTGCAGCGCCTGTTCCCGCGTTGCCCCGGTCACGATCAGCTTCGCCAGCAGCGAGTCGAAGTTCTGCCCGACCACGTTGCCCGCTTCGACTCCGGAATCGAGACGGACGCCCGGCCCGCCGGGGGGACGGAAGACCGACACCGGTCCGGGCGTGGGCAGGAAGTTCCGTCCGGGGTCCTCACCATTGATGCGGAATTCGACGGAGTGCCCCCGGATCGGCGGGTCGTCGTAGCCGAGCGGCTCGCCGGCGGCGATCCGGAACATCTCCCGGACCAGGTCGATGCCGGTGACCTCCTCGGTGACCGGGTGTTCCACCTGCAGGCGGGTATTCACCTCCAGGAAGGAGATCGTGCCGTCCTGGCCGACCAGGAACTCACACGTTCCAGCGCCGACATAGCCGGCTTCTCTCAGAATCGCCTTCGATGCCGCATAGAGCTGCTCGTTCTGTGCGTCGGAAAGGAACGGCGCGGGTGCCTCCTCGACCAGCTTCTGGTGCCGCCGCTGAAGTGAGCAGTCGCGCGTGGAGACGACGACGACATTGCCGTGCTGGTCGGCTAGGCACTGCGTCTCCACGTGGCGAGGCCGGTCGAGATAGCGCTCGACGAAGCACTCCCCGCGGCCGAACGCAGCGACTGCCTCCCGGACCGCGGAGTCGAACAGCTCGGGGATCTCGGCCATCGACCGGGCGACCTTCAGACCTCGTCCGCCTCCGCCGAACGCCGCCTTGATCGCGATCGGCAAGCCGTGTTCCTCGGCGAACGTCACAACCTCGTCGACCCCGCCGACGGGATCCGCCGTCCCGGCGACGAGTGGCGCACCTGCTCGCTGGGCGATATGGCGGGCGCTGACCTTGTCCCCAAGCGCGTCGATAGCGGCGGGCGGGGGGCCGATCCAGGTGAGGCCGGTATCGATCACCGCTTGCGCGAACGCCGCGTTCTCGGCCAGGAAGCCATAGCCAGGATGAACAGCATCCGCCTTCGACCGGGCAGCGACGTCGAGCAACTTGTCGACGACGAGGTAGGTTTCTGCGCTGGTCTGACCCAGCAGCGCATAAGCCTCGTCGGCCAGGCGAACATGCGGAGCGTCGCGATCGGAGTCGGCATACACGGCGACGCTGGCGATGCCGGAGTCCCGGCAGGCGCGGGCCACACGCACGGCGATCTCGCCCCGATTGGCGATGAGCACCTTCGTGATGGCCGTCACGTGCGCACTCCTTGGTCGGCTGCCGCGGAGCCTAGCCGCACCAGGTCGTCGCGGCACCGACGCTCGAGATCCGCCAGTTCGGCGAGCGTGCGCTCGATGTCGGAGCGGCGTTGCTCCAACTCCGAGCGGCGGAC
>DASSDH010000255.1:0-20820 GCA_035697245.1 Jiangellaceae bacterium | reverse complement strand
TCCTGTCAGCGGATGGGTCGTGACGAAATCACGTGTCTGTGCATACATCCGCTCGATGTACTCCTCCAGGACACTCGCTTCGACCCGCCACTGCCCCCGGCCACCGATCTTGATGGCGGGCAGATCTCCGCTGCGGACCAGCGCATAAGCCTGGGCGGCGGAGATGTTGAGGACCTCGGCGACGTCGGCAAGTTGCAGGAATCGTCGGCCGGCAGGCGTCATCGCTTCTCCTCGACCCAGCAGCATGCAGGTACCGCAGTGTGCCACGGGTTGCTTGTGGACGATTTCAGTTGTCCACACCAGTCGACGGACTATCCTCTGCGCGGTATTCAGCCGTCGGCGCGCAGGGGGAACGTTGGTTCACACAGGTACCGGAGCAGTCCAGGCGCCGTCGGCTTCGCTGAACGCAGCCGACGTCGGTTCGCCGCAGGCGTCGCGACTCCGGCGCGCCCGTTGGCTCGACCCACGCCTGATCACGGGAATCCTGCTCGTCCTGGGCTCCGTCGTCGTGGGCACCAGAGTCATCGCAGCTGCCGACCACACGGTGCCGGTCCTGGTGGCGACCACCGACCTGGCGCCCGGCCAGCCTCTCACGGCTGAGCTCGTCGAGACCCGCGACGTCCTCCTCGACGGCAATCTCGACCGCTACGTCACTGGCGCAATCGGCGATGGATACGTCGTCGTCCGGACGGTGGGCGAGGGCGAGTTGCTTCCCCGCTCCTCGGTCGCACCAGCGACAAGCGACGGTGAGCTCCGTTATGTCACGATTCCACTACCGGGAGCCGAGGTTCCAGCGAGTGTGGCCCGCGGAACGGTCGTGGACGTCTGGCGGATCCCGCCCGCGGACGCCGCGGAACGAACGGCGCGACGCCTGCTCACCGGTGTCGGGGTCACCGACGCCAATTCGGGAGAGGGCGGTCTCGCGACCACCGGCGGTCAGGCCCGGGTGACACTTGCCGTGACCCCAGCGCACGCGGGTCAATCGGCGGCCCGGCTGGACGAGACAGTAGGCGCGTTGGTCACTGCCGCCCGCGACGGGCTGGTCTATCTGACGGTCGTCCCGGAGGCGTCGCGATGACGGTTGCGGTTCTGACGGCGGTGACCGGCGCCGGGTGGGAGTCGAGGCTCGTTGCTGCGTTGGAAAACGGAGACAGCGGCCTGGCTGTGGTCCGTCGGTGCGTCGACGTGGCCGACCTGCTGGCTGCCGTCGCCACCGGTCACGGTCGCGCCGTTCTCCTCTCGGCCGACCTGCGACGGCTGGACCGTGAGGTTCTCGGTCGCCTCGCAACTTCCCAGGTTGCCGTCGTGGGTGTTGTGCCTGTCGGAGACGAGCAGGCTGAGCGCCGCCTGCGACAACTCGGGGTCGGTCATGTGGTCACCGCTGAGGCAACGACCGGTGAGGTATCCGCGGCGGTGCATCGGGCGATCGAGAAGATGTCTGATCGCCCTGGCCACGTCGTCGGCACTGGCGACGATGGCGACCGGGAGGAGTCGGTCAACGGGCTGGCGGGCCTGCAGACGACGGTGGGCCGGCTGGTCGCCGTGTGGGGACCCACTGGGGCGCCGGGCCGGACGACCATTGCCGTCAACCTGGCCGCAGAGGCCGCATTCCTCGGGCGGAGTGCGTTGTTGGCAGACGCCGACACTTATGGCGGAGCGGCGGCACAGGTCCTCGGGTTGCTCGACGAAGCACCGGGTCTGGCCGGAGCCGCCCGCTCGGCCAACAACGGGCAGCTGGACCTGCCGACCCTGGCTCGGCACGCACGACAGCTGACGCCGCGACTTCGGGTGCTGACCGGGATTACCCGGACCGAACGCTGGCCGGAGATCCGCCCGGCGGCGCTGGAAGTGGTGTGGGCGCTGGCCAGAGGCCTCGCCGAGCTCACCGTGGTCGACTGCGGCTTCTGCCTCGAGCAGGACGAGGAGCTCAGCTTCGACACCGCTGCTCCCCGCCGCAATGGCGCAACTCTGACGACCATCGAGCAGGCAGACCTCGTGGTTGCGGTCGGATCGGCCGACCCGGTGGGCCTGCAACGGCTGGTACGCGGACTGTCGGACCTGCGCGAAGCCGTGCCTGGTGTCGACGTCCACGTCGTTGTGAACCGGCTGCGGCCCTCGGTCGTCGGGTCGGACCCGGAACGGCAGGTTCGCTCGGCCCTGGAGCGGTACGCCGGTGTGCTCCGCACCACGCTGGTGCCGGAAGACCGGGCGGCTGTGGACGCTGCCATGTTGCGCGGTCGATCGCTCGCGGAGGTCGCCCCGAAGTCCGCCGCCAGACAAGCCGTTTCACGCCTGGCAAGTGAGCTGCTCGGCGTCAGCCACGCGCCGAGACGCCGTCGGCTTCGGGTTCGGACCTGACGCCCTGCTCGATGGTTCGAGGCACCGGACACAGTGTCAGGCGGCGAACAGGAGCAGCAGTCCTATGACGGTGTAGCCGACCATCACGGCAAGCAGTGGCAGCTGGGCGACGAGTGCTCTTCGCGCCGGAAACAGTCGAACCGCGCGGTCGTGTGCCGAGACGATGCCGAGGATGTGGCCGATGACGATCGCAGCGACCTGCAGGCTTGCCACGAGCGTCGGCTGATTGGCGAGCCACCGGTTCTCGGTCAGGTCACCCAGCCCGAACCAGTTCGCACCGGTGCCCAACGGGTCGGCCAGCAGCACCAGAGTGTGCTGACCCTCGAGGACGAACAGCGTCAGGTAGTGGGCGATCACGTAGCCGACGGCAATCGGCACGACCGAATGGGCGAATGCGTCCGCATGGCTGCGAATCCCGGCTACCAGCTCGGCGCACCACACCGCGAATGCGAACGTCGCATAGACGAGCGCGGCACTGGCCAGCAGGCCAATGGTTCCGGCCATCGTCGCGCCGATGCTCGACTCCTGCGTCCAGCGAGCCCACCAAGGCGATGCCGATGCGCTGTCGTACATCGTGGAGCCGAGCAGCACCGCCACCGCAGCGGTGAGTCCAGGGCGCGCGGGCAGGCCGTCGAGATTCTCCAGCGGGCGGCGGGCGACCAGCCGGCCGTCGCGACGGCGACCAAGCCAGGACAGCCGTCCGACCAACGTCGAGTAAGCCTCGAACGGGTCGGCGCGGTCGAACCAGCGCGATCCGAACGCCACTGCGCCGACCAGTGAGACGCCAACGAATACGGCGAACCACGCCCGGATGACCGGCGTCGTCGCTCGGTCGGGCGCGACCAACTCCAGCCATGTGAACGCCAGCAGCCACCCCGCCGCAGGCCAGACGCCAACCCAGGACGGGAGCCGCCGAACCCCTGCCGCCGGATCGAGCCGCAGCGCCCTGCATAGCAGCAGGTGAACCGTACGCACCGGGTTGACCAGTCGCCACACCGGACCGAGCAGGAGCGAAGCGGGCACGAGTCCCACCCAGAGCAGCACATAGACCACACCCGCCGTGGGGTTGGTCGCGAGGTCAGGGCCGGCGACTGCGGCGAGCGTGACACAGGCAGCCACCACCAGGCCGAGGATGCGTAGGGTCCACCGCAGCCACGGCGAGTCAGCGGCCCGGGTCAGTGCCTCGGGGAGCGGCAACCCACTGTCGTCGCCGCGATACCGCGACTCCTTCCAGGCCAGGCCCAGGATCAGGAACGACACCACGAGCGCGAGAGCGGCGCCGAGAACGGCCAGCTCGAACGGGATCGGCAGGTCCTGTCGGCCGCCGACGCCGTGTGCGATCAGGGCCGCTCGGCTCACCGGACGAGCAACTGGACCAGCAGCAGGCCGCTGTCGTGGGTCTCCACGTCGAAGGTGCCGGGCTCACTGATCGTGAACTCGAGAGTCGTCGGGACACTCGCGACCAGTGCCGCCGTCTCGTCGGCGCCGTGAATGTGCAACTCGTCGTCGACATCGCTGGTCACGACCAACCGAATGGTCGCGCCGGACGCCACCTCCACCCGGTCAGCATCGGTGTGTACCTCGCCATCGACGATATGGATCTCGATCACCGGCGTCGACGGGCTGGCGGACGCCGTGGGTGGCGATTCCGGCTCCGTGCTGAGGCTCGCCGTAGTCGACGCGGGCGCCGGTGCGGCCGCCTCACCGGAGTCGCCGCCGCAGCCGGCGAGGCCGTAGCTGAGAACGAGCGGGACAAGTGCACACAACCAGGCGGACGGGCGGCGGAAGGCGTGCATCGGCGAACTGCTCCTGCGGGGACGACGAGGGACGGCCTATCTTCGCAGCATGGATCGGCTCGGCCCGCTGGACGTCTCCTTCCTGTATTTCGAAGACCAGGACACGCCGATGCACGTGGGCAGTGTCGCGGTTTTCCAGGCGCCGGGCGGCTTCGACTACGAGGGCCTGGTCGACCTGATCCGGGACCGGATCGCATTAGTTCCCCGCTACCGGCAACGAGTTCGGCCGATCCCCGGCCGGCTGGCCAACCCGGTCTGGGTCGACGACCAGGAGTTCGATCTGGACTACCACGTCCGGCGGTCTGCGCTGCCCAAACCAGGCACCGACGATCAGCTGCACGAGCTGGTTGCCCGCGTCATGAGCCGGCCACTGGACCGGGCCCGGCCGCTATGGGAGATGTACCTCGTCGAGGGCATGTCCGGTGACCGCTTCGCGGTGCTGTCCAAGACGCATCACGCCGTCGTCGACGGGGTCTCCGCGGTCGACATCGGCGCGGTGATCCTCGACGACACGCCGGAACCGCGGGACACCCTGCCCGACGAGTGGCAGCCGGCCCCCGAGCCGGGGTGGCACGCCCTGGTGGCCGGTGCGCTCGCCGAGACGGTACGCCGGCCGCGATCGCTCGTCGACAGCTTCCGAGTCGGCATCGCCGACGTCGAGCACACCGCGAACCGGGCGTTCGGCGCCCTCAGCGGAGTGACCGCGGCCGCGATGCGGACCATGGCCCGGCCGGCGCCGAGCCTGCCGCTCAACGGCCCGATCAGCGCACAACGCCGGTTCGCGACGGCGGACACCGCTCTCGACACTTACCGGCGCATCCGAGCAGCGCACGGCGGCACGGTCAACGACGTCGTGCTGGCCACCGTCGCTGGTGCGTTGCGGACCTGGCTGTTGACCCGCGGGGAGCCAGTCCGCGCTTCGACGTCGATCCGGGCCCTCGTGCCGGTGAGTGTGCGCCGCCCGGACGAGAAGGGCAGCCTGGGGAACCGGATCTCGTCATTCCTCGTCGACCTGCCCGTCGGCGAACCCAACCCGGTGGTCCGGCTGCAGCGCATCTCCGATGCGATGCAGGCCCACAAGGACAGCGGCCAGGCCGTTGCTGCCGAAGCCCTGGTCGGGCTGGCCGGGTTTGCGCCGCCGACTCTGCACGCGCTCGGCGCCCGAGTGGCGTCGAGCATGTCCAGGCGGGTGTTCAACCTGATCGTGACGAACGTGCCCGGCCCGCAGGTTCCTCTCTACGCGAGCGGAGCCCGCCTGTTGACTGCCTATCCCGTAGTGCCGCTCGCGCACGGGCAAGCCGTGGCGATCGGCGTCACGTCGTACGACGGGGGCCTTTATTACGGCGTCAACGCCGACCGGGACGGCATGCCCGACGTCGGTGTGCTCGCGCAATGCCTCGTCGACGCCCTCGACGAGCTCGCCGAGGCACCGGTCCGCGGACGTGATGACGGCAAGCCGCCAGTCAACGGCTGATCGGCCGACGGCGGGTGGTGGGCGACGATGTGAACCCGCCGCAGCGGGTCACGGCGTTTGGCGGCCGGAGCTTGGCACACTGAAATCGTGACGCAGGCGACGCAACCCCGGCGCGGACTCGTGCTCGGCGCCGGCGGCGTGCTCGGCGCGGCGTGGTCGGTCGGTGCGCTGTGTGCGCTGGAGGAGTCGACCGGCATCGACCCGCGGACCTGCGACTACATCGTCGGCACCTCGGCCGGCGCTGTCCTCGCCGCGCTGCTCGGCTCGGGTGTCACGCCGGGAGAGCTCCGCGACCATCAGCGCGGCCTCGTGATGCGGGGACGGCTCGCGGACCTGTCCTGGGACTACGACCGCTCGACCGGCGGAGCGCTGCCGCCTCTTCCGCGCCTGGGGGTCGGCTCGCCGGCGCTCGTGCGGCGAAATGCATGGCGGCTGCGTCGGCTGCCGCCCACGGCCGTCATCTCCGCGTTGCTTCCGGTGGGCCGGGGGTCGCTGGACGAACTCGGAGGGCTGGTCGCCGCCCTCGCTCCCGGAGGCGGATGGGCAGAACATCCCGGTGTGTGGCTCGTTGCGATGGACTACGAAACCGGCCGCCGGGTGCCGTTCGGCCGTCCGGGGGAGCCTCCGGCGTCGCTGGTCGAAGCCGTTATGGCCTCATGTGCGATCCCCGGGTGGTACGCACCGGTGGTGATCGACCAGCACCGGTTCGTCGACGGAGGTGTGTGCTCGGCCACCTCGGTCGACCTTCTGGTGGGTCTGGACCTGGACGAGGTCTACGTCGTCGCTCCGCTCGTGTCGCTGGCGACCGACCATCCGCGCTCACTGTTGGTCAAGATGGAGCGGCGGTGGCGCGCGGTCGTGACCCGACGCTGCCTGCACGAAGCCGAGAAACTTCAGGCGCAGGGCACTAGTGTGACGATCCTCGCGCCTGGGCCGGAGGATCTCGAGGCAATCGGTGGCAACCTGATGCAGACATCCCGCCGGCTCGACGTCTTCGAGACCTCGCTGCGGACGTCAGCTCAGGCGTTGGCTCGCGAGGACCTGTTGCCGTCGACGGGTATCGGCTGATGCGGGTCTTCATTGCGGCGACCCTGCCGCAGCTGGTGGAACTGCACCGGACCGGAAAGCTCTCGCCCCGTGGCGGGTCGACATTTGCAGTCACGCCTGCACTGCGGGAGTGGTACACCGACGGGGATGCCGACGAGCTCGAGTACGCCGCGCTGATCGAGGCTGCCCGAGCCTCGCTGGGAATGCTGACCGCTGACCCGACAGCGCCCCGGCGCCGCGCCGTAGTCACCGCTGATGTCGACGACGCCGTGCCTGACGCAATCCAGGGCCGGGCCGGGGTTCAGCTCGCGGAGCCGGTCCGCATCGAACAGGTGGCATCGCTGCACGTCGATGCCGGTGACGCGGAGGAGACGGTGCGCGCGGCCACAGAGGCCTACGACGCAGCCGGGCACGGGGACGAGGACGCGATGATCGCCGTCGAGGAGCCGGAAGGTTTCGAGTTGCTCTGGTATGCGACGCAAGAGCTTCCCGACCTGCTGCATACCTGACCCTTCGTGCCACGATGGGGTAACCCCCACCCTCGACGTCGAGGAGTACCCGTCATGGATGCCGTCACCCGGGTCCCCATGCCGGTGAACGAGCCGGTTCTCGACTACGCACCGGAAACATCGGAGCGAGCGCAGGTCCAGCTACGGCTGGCGGAGATTGCCGCCGAACGACACGAACTCACCTGCACGATCGGAGGCGACCAGAAGCTCGGCGGCGGTGAGGAGATCGACGTCGTCGAGCCGCACCGGCACTCTCACGTCCTCGGCACCATGCGCAACGCGACTAGTGCTGACGCACAGGCGGCGATCGACGCCGCCACGGAAGCCGCCCCTGGTTGGCGTGCACTGTCCTACGACGACCGGGCGGCGATCTTCCTGACGGCTGCCGAGCTGCTCTCCGGGCCGTGGCGGCAGACCCTCAACGCGGCCACCATGTTGGGCCAGTCGAAGAGCGTCGTGCAGGCCGAGATCGACAGTGCCTGCGAGCTCATCGACTTCTGGCGGTTCAACGTCTTCTTCGGTCGCGAGATCCTCGCCGAGCAGCCGATCCGCAACAGCCGCGGGGTGTGGAACCGCTCCGATCATCGCCCGCTCGAGGGCTTCGTTTACGCCATCACCCCGTTCAACTTCACCGCAATTGCCGGCAACCTGCCCACCGCCCCGGCGTTGATGGGCAACACGGTGCTGTGGAAGCCGAGCCCGACCCAGCAGCTCGCGGCCCACTACACGATGCGACTGCTCGAGGCCGCCGGGCTACCGCCGGGCGTGATCAACCTGCTCACTGGCGACGGAGGGGCGGTCTCGGAAGTCGCCTTGGCCGATCCGACGCTGGCCGGCATCCACTTCACCGGGTCGACGGCCACATTCCAGCACCTCTGGCGAACGGTGGGGGAGAACATCTCGAACTACCGCGGCTACCCACGCATCGTCGGGGAGACCGGTGGCAAGGACTTCGTCGTCGCACATCCCAGTGCCGACATCGACATCGTGCGAACCGCCCTGATCCGCGGAGCGTTCGAATACCAGGGCCAGAAGTGCTCGGCCGCGTCGAGGGCCTACATCCCACGCAGCGTGTGGGATCGGTTGCGGGACGACTTCCGGGCGCAGACCGATTCGCTGACCGTCGGCCCCGTCACCGACCTGTCCAACTTCATGGGTGCCGTGATCGACAGGCGAGCGTTCGCCAAGCACAAAGCGGCCCTGGATCGGGCGCGTGCCGTCGACGCTGTCGCTGTTTTGGCAGGCGGGACATACGACGACTCCGAGGGATACTTCGTTCGCCCGACCGTGCTCGAGAGCACCGACCCGGAGGACGAGGTCTTCTTCACTGAGTACTTCGGCCCGATTCTCGGCCTCTACGTATACGACGACGGTGAGTACAGCCGGGTCCTGACACAACTGGAGAACGTGTCGCCGTACGCTCTCACCGGTGCGATCATCGCGCAGGACCGCGAGGCGATTGTCGAGGCGACACAAGTGCTGCGTTTCGCCGCCGGCAACTTCTACGTCAACGACAAGCCGACCGGCGCCGTCGTCGGGCAACAGCCATTCGGCGGTGCTCGAGCCAGCGGCACGAACGACAAGGCTGGGGCGGCGCAGAACCTGCTGCGCTGGACGAGCACCCGGTCCCTGAAGGAAACCTTCAATCCGCCGACCACCCATACTTACCCGCACATGGCCTGACCGGCCAGCAAACAACAGAAGGGGTATTCCACGTGTTGGAGGACCGGCTGCCCACCCGTCCGCTCGTCTCTCGCGCCGTTCGCCTGCTGTCCCAACCGCGGCGCAGTGCCGCTGACAGCGCCCTGGTCACCGGAGTCGCACTACGGCTGGCTGCGCTCGACAGCGACAGCGAAACCGCCGAGAAGCTGGTCGCCGCTTCGGAACAGGTCATCGTCGGAGTCGCCGGCCTGGTCGGTGAACCCGCACCGCAAGCCGATTGGAGCGACACGGTCGAGGCGCTGGCGCTGATGATCGCCGGCCGGCCACTCCAGCGGCGCCACCTGATGGCCTCCCGGTCGGCGCTCGGCTCCGCGGACAAGGTCCTCGATCTCTCCGACCGGCTGCGACGGACGGCCGAGGAGGACGTCGACCGCGATGACCTCGGCCGGGCTTTGGCGATGGCCGTCACCGGTCCGGCCGAGATGGTGGAGGCGCTCATCGAGCGTGAGCAGGTCGCCCGAGAGCGCACTGACCCCGGCGCCCGTCCGGCGGAGCCCCGCCCGCCTGGACCGGGGCCGCGGGGCAGTCGACCGGCCCCTGGCGAGCGCGGCGTGTCGCTGCGTGCCGTCGACGGTGGTCTGCCGCGGCCCTGAGCGGGTCGTCGGGTCGTCGGGTCGTCGGGACGGCGGGTCGGCGGATGCCGGTCGTCGGGTCGGCGGATGCCGGTCCCGCCCGTCGGCCGACTTCGTCGGCCTCAACGCCCGGCCACACCCCGACCAACATCCGCCGACCTGAGAACTAGCCTCATCTGGTCGGTCGGCTAGTCGGCGGCGGGTTCGCGTTTGATGGCGACCAGGAGACCGTCGCCGACGGGCAGGAGCGCGGCAATCAGTCGGTCGTCGTCGCGTACGACGCGGCCGAGCTCGCGGATCGCGACCGTGTCCGGGTCGCGCTGTGCCGGGTCGGCCACGCGGTCGTGCCACAGCGCGTTGTCGAAGGCGACGGCTCCGCCCGGGCGCAACAGCCGGACGGCCTGCTGCAGGTAGTCGAGGTATTCGGCCTTGTCGCCGTCGCAGAACACCATGTCGTACGCGCCGTCGGTCAGTCGGGGAAGGACGTCCATCGCGGCGCCGGTGATCAGCCGCGTGCGGTTGTGCCCGATGCCGGCTTCGGCCAAGGCCTCACGCGCCAACCGCTGGTGCTCTGCCTCGATGTCGATGCTGGTCAGCACCCCGTCCTGGCGCATGCCCGCGAGCAGGTACAGCCCCGAGACGCCGGCGCCGGTGCCGACCTCCACGACCGTGCGAGCGTCCAGGGCTGCGGCCAACACCCGCAGCGCGCGTCCCCCGCCTGGGCCGATCGGCACGGCTCCGACCTCACGACCGCGGCGTCTGGCCAGGGCGATCGCGGAGTCCTCGGGCTGGAAGTCCTCGGCATAGGCCCACGACTCGGATGTGATCGTCGCGATGGCGGCCTCCTGGGCACACTGCGGCATCGGTTCGCGTGGCAGCCTAACCGGCATTGACCGCCTGCCGGGGGAACCCACGCACGGACGCGGCTCGTTGCCCGGTCAGGTCGGTCATCGTGGCCCGCAGGGAACACCCGTGCGGCAACGACTGTTGGTCAGAAAGGGGAAGACGGGTGAGGATGGGAGCAGCACTCCTGCCCGTGCGCCCCCATGAGAGAGGACTCCAGGTGGCCGACGCACCGCTGCCGGGCGGCGAGCAAGACTCCGATCTGCCCGCACCGCGGCAGGTGCCTCCCCCCACGGACTGGACGCCGCCGAGCTGGGACGAAGTGGTCCGCGAGCACTCCGGCCGGGTATACCGGCTGGCCTATCGGCTGACCGGCAACGTCCACGACGCGGAAGACCTCACCCAGGACGTGTTCGTCCGCGTCTTCCGTTCGCTCTCTTCGTACACACCCGGCACGTTCGAGGGTTGGCTGCACCGGATCACCACCAACCTGTTCCTGGACGGCGTCCGACGAAAGCAGCGGATCCGGTTCGATGCTCTCGCAGACGACGCCGCCGAACGGGTGTCCGGTCGGGAGCCGCCGCCAGATCGCGCCGTCGACGAGCGAATGCTCGACGGTGACATTCAGGCTGCGCTTGACGAATTGCCACCCGACTTCCGGGCTGCCGTCGTGCTGTGCGACATCGAGGGCCTGTCGTACGAGGAGATCGCCGCAACCCTCGGCATCAAGCTGGGCACCGTGCGCAGCCGCATCCACCGCGGCCGCGCACAACTTCGCGCGGCGCTCGAACACCGCGCGCCTCGTGCCGGGCCCGCCGAAGCCTCACCGGCCGACGCCGCCTCCACCGATGCCGCCGACTCAGCGGCTCACGAGGAGGCCCCGTGAAACACCTTGGCATACAGGTAACCGCGCTTGTCGACGATCAGCTCTCGCACGATGAGCGTGATCGGGCCCTGGCTCATGTGACTCGCTGCGAACAGTGCCGTGTTGCCATGGAGCAAGAGCGGGTGACCAAGGCGGCACTGCGCCAGCTGCCACCTGTCGAGGCACCGGCCGGGTTGGTGAAAGCCTTGCTCGCCCTGGCCGAGACCGGAGGTCCACTGCCGCCGCGGCGGCGTCCCTTTCCCGGTCCAAAGACGCCGGCAGTCGGGTGGCGTCTCCGCGACAGCAGCCCTCGCACCGGGCGGCCACTCAACGTCCAAGGCTCGCGGCGTCCAGAGGTAGCTCCGCGGGCGCAGCGGGCCCGGCTCAGAATCGCTGCTGCCGGCGCGCTGTCGGCCGGTGCGCTGACCCTCCTGCTGGCAACCCTGGGCGCACCGACCGAGGCCGCGCCCGCCGCGGTTGTTCCACCTATGCAGACGTTCACTGTCGAGCACGCGAAATCGATCGGCGCCCTGCCCTTCGTGGAGCCTGCGTCGGTCCTGGTCCCCGGCGCGTTGGGTACCAGTCCGTGATCGGATCCTTGGCGTCGCATCGCCGAGGCCCCGTTCCGCTGACGGTGCTGGCTGTGCCGGCGATCGCGGTCCCCGTCTTCGTCGGTTCGTTGGCGATGTCGGCGCCAGCGTCGGCGGTGGAGGCCGGTGAAGAACTGAGCGCAGTGAGGTTGTTGCACCGTGCCATGGACGCTCCGGATGCCGTGTCCTATAGCGGGACGCAATACGTGGCGGCCTGGTCGTCGTTGGAAAGCGGCGACTCGACAAGTGCGATCGTCGATGTCAACCACCGCGCTGGCGGGTCGACCGACGTCCGCGTGCATGGTGCCCTAACCCTTCCGGTCGTCGACGAACGCAGCAGCGCCGCCTGGCTTGCCGATGGTGGCGGTCCGGTCGCGCTGCTCGCCCG
Organism: Jiangellaceae bacterium; assembly: GCA_035697245.1. Taxonomy (GTDB): domain Bacteria; phylum Actinomycetota; class Actinomycetes; order Jiangellales; family Jiangellaceae; genus JACVRX01. The sequence goes on along the minus strand of DASSDH010000255.1, from coordinate 8,656 downwards.
GGCGTACGACGTCGCGGTCGTCGGCGTCGGCTCCGTTGCCGGCAGGTTCGTTCACGTGGTCGAGGCGCGCCGGCCCGATGGCACGGCGGCGGCTCGGTTGTGGCTGGACGCCGAATCGGCCTTGCCGCTGCGCCGAGAGACTTACAACACCGACGGCACAACTCGGGCGGCCAGTGCTTTCGTCGAGATCAGTCTCGAGCACGCTGCCGTTTCCGGCCCCGCCACGGGGGTGGCGCCGATCGTGGATAGGTCGTTGCGGCACCGCGACCTTGCCCAGTTGCGCGGCGACGGCTGGAGCTGCCCGAACGAACTGGCGGGCGGGCTCGTGCTCTACGAAGCCCGTCGGGTGGGCGACGCCATTCAGCTCAGCTACTCCGACGGCGTCGTCACGGTATCGGTGTTCGAGCAGCGTGGCGACCTCGACGAAGAGAAGCTGCATGGGTTCGCGGCCCGTGAGGTCGATGGTGGAGTGGTCTACAGCAGCGCCGGACCGCCGGCGCAGTTCACTTGGTCGGTCGGTGACTGGGTCGTGACCGTTGTTGCCGATGCGCCAGCGGAGACGATCGACGCCGTCCTCGCCGCTATGCCGCCGCGTGAACCCGAGTTCGAGCGTGGTTTTTTCGCCCGCGTCGGCAAGGGGGCCGAGCGGCTGGCATCGTGGCTCAACCCGTTCGGCTAGGCCGGCCGAACGGGGAGGATGGGTCGATGAGCGGCGACGACGTGACGCCCGGCACCGGCTGGTCGCGTCCGCCCCAACCGACGCCCGACCCGTGGGCGCGGGTCGGGCCGGCGTTGGCATCCTCTGCCCAAGCCGAGCGGTGGGTCCGCCATGGGCACCCGGACGACGCCGCGGGCCCGCGACTGGGCCTGTTGATGATTGCCGCCGCCGGCATCGCGTTGATCGCGGGAGCGATCGGGGCAGCGACCGGCATTATCGCTGCGGATCGCTTCGACAACGCGACCCGCGAGACGGTCACAGTGGTCGGAGCGGATCCCGCCGTCCTAGCCGAACGGCCACCGGACTCGGTGGCCGGTGTCGCGTCGGCCGTGCTCGCCAGCGTGGTCTCGGTGACTGTCGAAGAGGGCTCGGGCTCCGGCTTCGTAATCTCGCAGGACGGCTACATTCTGACGAACAACCATGTCGTTGCCTCCGCGGGGAGTGCAGGGATCGAGGTCGGGTTCTTCGACGGGAGCACCATCTCGGCGGAGATCGTCGGGCGAAGCCCGAACTACGATTTGGCGGTACTACGGGTCGAACGCGACGATCTGGTCCCGGTGCGGCTTGGCGACTCGGGCGACGTCGTCGTCGGAGATCCGGTGATCGCGATCGGCAGCCCGCTCGGCCTGGAGAGCACCGTCACCAGCGGGATCGTCTCAGCCCTCGACCGACCGGTCACGGCTGGTGGTGAGGGCGACATCGCCTTCATCAACGCACTGCAGACCGATGCGGCGATCAATCCGGGCAACTCCGGTGGTCCGCTGGTCGACGCCGCCGGGCGGGTGATCGGCGTGAACTCGGCTATCGCCTCGCTCGGTGTCAGCGCCCCGGGCAGCATCGGACTTGGCTTTGCGATTCCGATCGACCAGGCTGCCCGGACAGCTGAACAGATCATCGCCACCGGCCAGGCCGTGTACCCGATCATGGGTGTCCGCCTGGACAACGAATTCCCGGGACCGGGAGCTCGCATCGCACCCGACGACCCTGATAACCCGGCCGTCGAGCCGGATGGACCAGCCGCAAGCGTGGGCCTGGTGTCCGGCGATGTGATCACCGAGATCGAGGGCCGGGTGGTCGACTCTCTGGAGGAGATGATCGTCGCGCTTCGAGCCCACGAACCGGGCGACCGCATCACGATTATGGTCGAGCGTGATGGTGAGCCGATGGAGTTCACCCTGACTCTCGGCTCCGCGGTCGGCTGACTCGACCTACCCTGGAGGTCGTCGGCGGCGAATAAGCATCGTCACACAAGCGGTCAGGAGGCTCCAGGTGTTCGGCATCGAGGCGCCCGAGCTGCTCGTTTTGCTCGTCGTCGGGCTCCTGGTGTTCGGACCGGACCGGCTACCGGAGATGGCCCGGCAGGCCGGCTCGTGGGTGCGTGACCTGCGTCGGATGGTCGCAAACGCGCGCCGTGACCTGTCCGAAGGGATCGGTGTCGATGAGGCTGACCTGCGCAAACTGCAGAACCTCAACCCGAAATCCTATGTCCGCCGCAACGTCCTCGACGGGCTCGACCTCGACCTGGGCCTCGACGACAAAAAGCGCCCGAACGGCCGGGCCGCCGATTCCGGCCGTACCGTCAGGGGTCGGGAGCCGACGTCCGGCTCCGAATCCGCGCCCGTCACGGCTCCGTTCGACCCCGACACCACGTGATGTCGCCACACCCTCCGAAATGACCACGTTCACCACCCCGACCCGTGCATCACCAGGCTGACAAGACTGGTGATCTACGTACTCGCCTGGTGATGGCGGCGTGCCGATCCGAATGTCCGTTTGCCCGCCGGGGGTCGAGCCCGATCCTGATCAGTGGGCGGCGGGGGTGAGGTCGAGTGAAAGCCCAGCCAGGCCGCGCCGCCGATGCGAGAGGTCACGCGCCGCATCGCGCAGCGCCTCGGCGGCCGGTGCCGAGGGATCGGACAGGACCAGCGGAGTCCCCGAGTCGCCCCCCTCCCGTAGTCGAAGATCCATCGGCACGTCGCCCAACACCGGTATCGAGGCACCTAGCCGTCGGCTCAACCCGGCGGCAACCTGCCGACCGCCGCCCGCTCCGAACACCTCGATTCGATGCGACGGACCGCAGTGCGGACATGGCAAGTACGACATGTTCTCGATGACACCCGCGACTTGCTGATGGGTCTGGATCGCGATCGACCCCGCGCGCTCGGCGACCTCCGCAGCGGCCAGCTGCGGGGTCGTGACGACCACGATTTCGGCCGATGGCAGGAGCTGCGCCAGCGAGATCGCCACGTCGCCGGTGCCCGGAGGCAGGTCGAGCAGCAAGACGTCGAGATCGCCCCAGTACACGTCGGAGAGAAACTGCTGGAGTGCGCGGTGCAGCATCGGGCCGCGCCAGGCGACCGGAGCGTCCCGGTCGGGCTTGAACATCTCGGTGGAGATCAGCTTCACGCCGTGCGTCGGCACCGGCATGATCATCCGTTCGACGATGGTCGGATGCGTGCCCTCGACCCCGAGCATGCGCGGGGCTGAGTGACCGTAGATGTCGGCGTCGAGGAGGCCGACCCGGACGCCGTCCGCGGCCATGGCTGCCGCCAGGTTGACCGTGACGGTCGACTTGCCGACCCCGCCCTTGCCGGACGCCACTGCGTAGACGCGGGTGAGCGAGCCGGCCTTGGCGAACGGGATCTCGCGTTCCGGTCGGCCGCCTCGAAGCTGCTGGGACAGGTCGGCCCGCTGTTGGTCGGACATCACGTCCAAAGCCACTTCGACCCCGGTCACACCCGCCAGCACCGACACCGCAGCAGTCACGTCACGAGTGATCGTGTCGCGTAGCGGGCAACCGGCGACGGTGAGAAACACCTCGACTCGAACCTGTCCGGCATCGCCCACCTCGACCGCCTTGACCATCCCGAGATCGGTGATTGGGCGTTTGATCTCCGGGTCGTTGACTGACGCCAGCGCGGCCATGACCTGTTCTGTCGTCGGGCGGATGCTCATGTCACGATGCTACGTCCAGCGCTGCTGGCCTACGATCGTGGTGTGACGACGGAGGTGTCGCGCGAACGTGTCACACCGGAAGAGCTCGAGGTGTGGCGGTCGTTCCTGCGAGCCCAGGCGTTGATCGTCCGCCGGCTCGAGGCTGATCTGATGGACCGCCACGGCATGCCGCTCGCGTGGTACGACGTGCTGGCCCGCTTGGTCGAATCCAACGGGCACCGGCTGCGAATGAGCGAATTGGCCGACCGGGTGATGCTGTCGCCGAGTGGGCTGACCCGGCTGGTCGACCGGATGGTCGAGGCCGGTCTGATCTCCCGGGAGCCGTCGAAGAGCGATGCCCGCGGCTTCTACGCGGTGCTGACCGACGAGGGGTACGAGCGCCTGCGCGCTGCCACGGGGACGCATCTGCGCGGCATCCGCGACTACGTCTTGTCGCGTTTTACCGACGAAGAGCTCGACCAGATCGCCGGATATCTCGCCCGCCTGTGACCCGCGGGGCCGGTGCGGACGGGCGGGCGCTCCGCGGGCTCCGCGATCTGTGGCGGTGATGCATGCCACAGATCGCTCTTTAGACGCCCACTTCCGCGACCGCCCGTCCGCACTGGCCGTCTCCGACCAACCCCGGTTCAGGCCCATACCGGCTGGAATGTCCCGAACGCGATGCTGACGGTCGCGGCGGTCGCCAACAGCACGAATGCGCCGACGACCAGCGCGACGTCAGATTGCCGAACGACCTGCGGACGCGCCAACGTGCGGGGGCCGGTCGCGTCGAAGCCGCGGGCGTCCATGGCGAGGGCTAGACGGGTGCCGCGGCGTACAGCACCGACCAGCAGGGTGAAGACAGTTCCGGCGAAGAGCTCCACGTGCCGCAGCGGGTTTCGCCCGGCGTCGATTCCGCGGGCCCGCCGCGCGGCCTTGATCGTCTGCCACTCCGCGCCCATCAGCGGGAGCAGCCGCAACGCAGCCAGTGCCGCGTACGCGAACCGTGCGGGGACGTGCGCATTCTGAACCAGCGAGTCCGCGAGGTCGGTAGGGTCGACGGTGAGCAGGACGACGACGCCGGGCAACGCGACGGCCACCACTCTGAACGTGACCGTCAGGGCTGTGAGCAGCGGCGTGGGGCTGTCGCCGAACAGCAGCGTGGTGGCGCCCAGGCCGGCTGCCGACACAAGCAGCGGCCAGCCGCGGCGGAGAATGTCGACGGCGGTGACGCCGCCGGCCGCCAAGATCAGCAGAATCAGAAGCACGAGCACCGCTGGGGTCACCGCGTCGTCGGACAGCGCGGCTCCGAAGCCGAGCACCAGAGCTGCAGCCAGCTTGGCGACTGGGTTCGCCCGAGCTAGCCAACCAGTCGGCACGGCGACCGTGTGCACATCGAGCACCGTCAGCCCACCGCCTCCGCCGTGCTGGCGATCCCGCCGTCCTGCAGGGTGAGCACCCGATCGGCCAGCGAGGTGACCACGGCCTCGTCGTGGGTCACGGCGCAAACCGCGCCGCCGGCGTCGCGATGGTCGGCCAGCAGGTCGACGAGCTCGACCCACGTACGCTGGTCCTGACCGAACGTGGGCTCGTCGAGCACAAGAACCGCGGGGTCACTGGCGAGTGCGGCGGCAACGGACAGGCGGCGTTTCTCACCGCCGGACAGGGTGAACGGATTCGCCTCGGCGAGGTGGGTCAGGTGCAAACGTTCGAGCAGCGCACCGACCCGGCGATCGACTACGCCCGCCGGTGTGCCCCGTTGTAGCGGCCCGACGGCGAGCTCGTCGCGTACCCGCCCGGTGATGAACTGGTGCTCGGGATCCTGGAACACGGTGCCAATCCGATCGGCCAGAACAGTGGCGCGCCAACGGTGTGGCGGGATCGCGGTGTCGTCCCCGGCCAGCGGAGCGGTGGCCCGAACGGCACCGGTTGTCGGCGCCCGCAGTCCGGCCAGAATCGTCGCGAAGGTCGATTTGCCCGAGCCGTTGGGGCCGACAACCGCCACTGCTTCCCCGGCGTGCAGCTCGGCAGACGCATCGGCCAATGCCTGCTTGGTGGCACCGCGATGCCGGAAACCGAGGTGCCTGGCGATCAGTAAGGATTGTTCGGGAGAGTTGGCCGGCCGGACAACCCGGCGGCGCACGGGAAGCGGGTGGTCGGGTACCCAGACGCCGGATTCGGCGAGCTGGTCGCCGTGCCGGGAGAACACGTCGGCTGGCTCGCCGTCCGCGAGCAGACCACCTCCGGACCGGAGGACGATCACCCGGTCGACCAGCGGTAGTGCCTCTGCCACCCGGTGTTCGACCAGGACGGTGGTGGCGCCCGTCCGCCGCTGTACGACCCCGATCGCCTCCCGGACCAATCCGGCGCCAGCCGGGTCGACGTTCGCGGTCGGCTCGTCTAGCAGCAGCAGCCGTGGAGACAACGCCAGCACGCCGGCTAGGGCAAGCCGCTGCTGTTCGCCTCCGGAGAGCTGGTCAGTGCGCTGGTCACGCCCGTAGGGAAACCCGACGGCGGCGAGCGACGCATCGACGACCGGCCAGATCTCGGCAGCGGGAGTCGCCCGGTTCTCCAGCCCGAACGCGACGTCGTCGCCGGCCCGGGCCATGACCAGTTGCGTCTCTGGATCCTGCAGAACCAGCCCGGTCCGGTCACGGAAGTCGCGGGGGTCGCGCCCGTCGACTGTCAGCAGGCCCTCGGCATCGCCTGCGTGGGACGGGTCGAGGAGGCCGGCCAGCGCGGCCAGCAGCGTGCTCTTCCCGGCGCCGGACGCTCCCAGCAGCAATACCCGCTCTCCCGGTTCGACGACCAGGTCGAGTCCTTGTAGGGCGTGGCGACGCCGGCCGGCGTGTCGCCATCCCCACCCGCGAGCGTCGATCCGGCAGCCGGTCAGACTCGCTCCCGGTCCTGCCCGGACGGCAGTGCGTCGAGTACCCCGGTGGCGGCCATCCGACGAACCAGCAGCCATGAGCCGAGGCCGGCGATCACGACCGAGCTGGCGGTCAGGACGACGGCATACACCGTAAGCCAGCCCGCCGACCAATCCCGGTAGTAGAAGTACCAGTCCAACCCGAACGCGGTGAGCCCCGCCGCCGCGGCGGCGGTCAGGGCGACCGGTGGAGTGAACCGGCGGTAGCCGAACGCCAGGAAGACCAGTTCCGGCGCCAGCCCCTCCAACGCTCCGTACCAGATCACCTGGGTCCCCCAGGCACTGCCCAGCAGCGCACTGACCGTCGATGCGAGGACCATCGCGAAGACCGCGGCGCCGGGTTTGCGGACCACGAGCATCGCCAGGACTCCGGGCACCAGCCAGATCCCGTACATGAATGCCTGGGCAGGCGGAAACGCGGTGAATGCCGGGTTGGTGGCGTTCCACAGCAAGCCCCAAGCCCAGAACACCACACCGAACGCGACCGCGAGCACAGCGGTGACGACGATGTCGACCGTGCGCCAGCTCCGCTGAGGCGGACCGGTACGCGTCGTCGCAAGATCGGGTTGGCTCATCTCGTACCTCCCGTGGATCAGGAGGGGTGGCGTCGCGCGCCCGCCACCGACGACGAACAGCGCGCCACGGATCGTGGGCGCGCCGCCGCAGGTGACTGTCGACTCCCTGCGCCGGCATTACCCGGATCAGGTTCGAGGGTCTGCGGATGATCGGTCCGCACTCTCAGCGCTGTGCGCTCCCCTGTCGTGTGAACTTGTGCTCTCGAGCCTACACCGGGTCGCCCTGATGCTCGTCGGTCAACGGACGGGCCAGTTCCTCGGCCAACTCGCGCAGCTCCGAGCGGAGGAAGTCGCGAGTTGCCACCTCCCCGACGGCGATTCGCAGTGACGCAACCTCCCGGGCCAGGAACTCCATGTCAGCCCGCGATCGGGCGTTGACCTCGCGATCCTGCTCGAGGTTCACTCGGTCGCGGTCGTCCTGGCGGTTCTGCGCCAGCAGGATCAGCGGCGCGGCATACGAGGCTTGGATCGACAGCAACAAGGTCAGGAAGATGAACGGATACGGGTCATACCGGAGATTCTCCGGCCCGACGGTGTTCCAAATCGCCCACACCACGATGAAGACGGTCAGGTAGAGCAGGAAGCGTCCGGTGCCGAGAAACCGGGCGATGCGCTCCGACGCCTTGCCGATGAGTTCTGGATCGACGTTCGGCCGGCGAAGCCCACCCGGCCCGCGAGGTTGGTCGAGCCTGCTATGCGCCATGTCCGGCCTCCTCCCGGATGGTTCGGGCGCGCCACTCCTCGCCGAGCATGTGGTCCATGACGTCGTCGACGGTGACGACGCCGAGCAGGCGCCCGTCCTCGTCCACGACGGGACACCCCACCAGGTTGTACGTCGCGAAGACGCCGGCGACCTGCTCCAGGGAGGCTCCCGGAGGGAGCGGGTCGAGGTCGGTCTCGATGACCCCGGACACCAGCGACGACGGCGGCTCCCTCAACAGCCGCTGGAAGTGCGCGACGCCGAGGTACCGGCCGGTGGGGGTGTCCATCGGCGGACGGCAGACGTAGACCATCGCCGCAAGCGACGGGGTGAGGTCCGGGTTGCGAATACGGGCGAGCGCCTCGGCGATCGTCGCGTCGGGCGACAGCACGACCGGCTCGTTGGTCATCATCCCGCCGGCGGTGTAGTCGGCGTAGTTCAGTAGTTGACGCACGGGGGCGGCTTCGTCGGGCTCCATCAGGGTCAGCAGCGTCTCGGCCTGCTCGGCGGGCAGATCGGCGAGCAGGTCGGCCGCATCGTCGGGATCCATGGCTTCCAGGACGTCCGCGGCGCGTTCGCCGTCGAGGGTCCCGATCAACTCCTGGGCTTCGGACGCGTCGAGCTCCTCTATCACGTCGGCCAGCCGCTCGTCGTCTAGGGCCAGGGCTACCTCGCGCCGACGTTTGCTGGACAGCTCCCGTAGGACTCCGGCAAGATCCGCCGGGCGCATTTTGGCGAACGCCGCGAGCAGGTTGGCCGCACCCTGGACCTCCTCGGGCACGGCAAATCCGGTGAGGTCG
>DASSDH010000254.1:0-27533 GCA_035697245.1 Jiangellaceae bacterium | reverse complement strand
CGCTGCGCGGCTGAAACCCGGCGGGCGAGCAGCCAGTCGTAGGGCGTGGTCCCCGTCTCAGCGCGGAACCGGCGCGCGAACGTCCGCGGCGACATGTTCGCCAGCTGTGACAACGATTCGACGGTCAGTTCCTCGTGCAGGTGCGCAGCCATGTAGTCGAGCACACCGGACAGAGTGGAAGCGTTGGTTGCGCGGATCGGCGCTTCGACGAACTGGGCCTGGCCGCCGTCGCGGTGCGGTGGCACCACCATTCGACGGGCGACCGTCGCCGCAGTCGTCGCGCCGTACTCCGTGCGCCAGAGATGGAGGCTGGCGTCGAGACCGGCTGCCGAACCGGCGCTCGTGACCACGCTGTCGTCATCGACGTACAACACGTTGGGGTCCACTTTGGCCAGCGGGTAGCGCTGTGCCAGCTCGTCGGCATAGAGCCAATGCGTCGTGCACCGCCGGCCGTCGAGGAGCCCAGCGGCGCCCAGCACGAACGCGCCGGTGCAGACCGACATGACCCGAGCGCCACGGTCCACGGCGGCGGCCAAGGCGGCGAGGACCTCTGCGGGATATGCAAGGTCCCGAGTCGCGGCCGGAACGGCGACCAGGTCGGCTTCGGCCAGCCGCTCGATGCCGTGCTCGACCGTGATCGAGAATCCCATCGAGGTCCGGACCAAGCCAGCGGACAGCGCACAGATGGCGAAGTCGAGCCGGGGAATCCCCTGGTCCGAGCGGTCGACTCCGAAGGACTCGCACAGCACGCCGAGCTCGAACGGCGCCACGCCGTCGAGCGCGATTACGGCAACGTTGGTCAGCACGACTGACAGTGTGGCACAGCTTTGGCAGAAAGTCGATGGACTACGGCAGATCTGCCACTTGTGGCAGAAAGTCACTGAGTGCAAACTTTCAGCCATGACCACATTCTTGTTCATCGCCCTGATCGTCAGCTTCGTCGTCGCAGCGGCAACCGCCATGGCGCGATGGCTTGTTGACGACGGCGGGCCACGCCGCCCATCGCTGCCGAATCTCGAAGACAGCTGGTCCCTGGACCTGCCGTCCCGTCCCTACGCCACCCTCTAGCGTCTAACCCCGGCGCACCCGACCTGGCCGAGCGGTCGGGTGCGTCGGCGCATGTGGTGTGTCCCCGGCTCGAACCCGTCGTCACGCTCGACCGCTCGCGTACCGTGAGGAGCTGTGCGTCGGACGGAGCAGCGCAGATGCAGCTAAGTGCTCGGGCCGGGTTCACGTGGGTGGCTGTCGGCGGCTGCGTGATGCTCGCTGCGGTCGTCGCCACAATCGGTCCCGATCCCGGGCAGTCGCGCAAGACAACCGGGCACGAGACGGAGAGAGCGACGCCGGCGGCGGCGACACCAGCCTCGCACTATCCCGACCCCCGGCCGGTGCCGGTGAGCGCCCGGCTGCTGCCGAACCTGCGGAGCCTGCCGCCGGAAGACGTGGGGATCCGGATCGCCGACGGCCAGCGTCAACTCTGGTTCACCTCGATCATCGCCAACGCCGGAGTGGGCCCCGCCGAAGTCATCCCCGACGAGCTGCTGCCCTGTCCGCCAGGGCAGCACCACGCATCCCAGGTTCTCTACCACGACGTCGCCGGTGATGCCCGATTCGACCGAGCGGTCGATCGCCGGACCTCCACCCGCCGGGGCGGGTGCATGCTGGACCACCCGACCCACGGGCACTGGCATTTCGACGCGATGGCGCGCTATTCGGTGACCAGACCGGGCGAGCGCTCACCGTTGGTCGCATCCGACAAGGTCAGCTTCTGCCTGCGCGACAACCGCGAGACACCGTCGGCGTCCCGGGCCGTCGTCCCCCAGCATTACGGGGACTGCGGGCCGGAAAAGGTGCAGGGCATCTCCCCCGGCTGGGCCGATGTGTACGACACCGATCTGCCCGACCAGCATCTGGTATTACCGCCGGATCTCCCCGACGGGCTGTACTGCCTGCACAATGAGGCGGACCCGCTGGAGCTGCTCCTCGAGACCGACGACACGGACAACGCCGCGGTCGTCGCGGTTCGGGTCACCAGCAACGTAGCCGAACGGGATCCGACCGGAACCTGCACACCCGGGACCTGAGCCCGCGGGCGTTCACGAGACGACGACCAGGACGTCACCCTCCTGAACGACGTCTCCTGTGCGCACCTTGACCTCCGTCACCGTGCCGCCGGTCTCGCTCAGGACCGGGATCTCCATCTTCATCGACTCGAGCACCAACAGCATGGCGCCGGGCTCGACCGAATCGCCTTCGGCAACCGTCACGGAGAAGACGTTGGCCACCATCTCGGCACAGACCAGCTCGGCCACGCGAGGCTCCTCGATCGGTTCGGCGGCGATCCCCGGCATTCCACCACGAGCCGGCCTCGGGCTCTCGAGCGGTTCTCGCTGGGCGTGGCGCGGTCATCCGGAACGCACGACGCGCGACGATGGGGTTGTGACCCTCGTGCTGTTGGCACTGGCCGGCGGCGTGATGTTCGGCTACGCCCGGGGTGGCCGGCTGGCATGGCTGGTGCGGGTGCCGCTACGCCGCAACCGTCTGCTGCTGACCGCAATCAGCCTGTACGTACTTGGCGTGCTGACCGGGCTGCTCTGGGAGCCGATGCTCGGAATCCTGTCCGGCCTGGCCTGGCTGACGATCGCGTTCTACGCATGGGTCAACCGAGCTGTTCAAGGGCTTGCCCTGGTGGCTGTCGGCCTCGCGGCCAACGCAATGGTCCTGTTGCTGAACGGGGCGATGCCGTTGTCCCTAGCGGCCGCCGAGCGAGCGGGCGCCGACTCGTCGGCTTTGCTGATACCCACCGAGCGGGTGGAGCTGGGGCCGGACACACTCCTGCCATGGCTCGGCAAGACCGTACCCATCGCGTTCCCGCCGCGCCCGGAAGTCGTCAGCCCCGGTGACGTCGCCGTCGCGGCCGGGCTGGCACTGGCGGTCACCGTGGGGATGACTGGCCGACGGCTGGACCCGGACCCGGATGCGGCCCCAGCCGGTCATGAGACGATGGAGCGCGTAGCGGAGCCGCATGGCTCCGTCACACTCTGACATCGATCAAGGAGTTCGACCCGAGATGGCGAGAGCGTCCCGCAAGCGCAAGGCCCGCAAGCGCAAGCGCGCCAACCACGGCAAGCGCCCGAACTCCTGAGCCGCGGCGACGGCCCGCGGTAGCGCCTCAGTCGATGATCTCGACCCGGATCTGCTGGATACGGGTCAGCACCCGCTGGCGAAGCTCCGCAGGAGCCCGTTCACAACCACAGGACCGGGCAAGGAGATACTTCACGACCCGTTCGAGGTCGTATTTGCGCAGGCACGGTGCGCACTCGTCGAGGTGCTGCTCGACGGCTGCATAGGAGACCTGCCCATCGTCCAACTCCCGGTCGAGGAACAGGTAGACCCGATCGAGGATCTCCGCACAGTCGGTCTCGTGTGGGCGCCCGCAGCTCATCCTCCGACCTCCTCCGGCACAACAGGCACAAGCCCACGCTCTCGCGCATAGTCCTCGAGCAGGCCACGCAACTGTCGGCGGCCACGATGCAACCGGGACATGACGGTGCCGATCGGCGTGCCCATGATCTCGGCGATGTCCTTGTACGGGAAGCCTTCGACATCGGCCAGGTACACGGCGATGCGGAACTCCTCCGGGATCTGCTGCAGCGCTTTCTTGACGTCGGAATCGGGCAGATGAGCCAACGCCTCCGCCTCGGCTGACCGCAGGCCGCTCGAGGTGTGCGCCTCGGCCCGGGCCATCTGCCAGTCCTCGACTTCCTCCGACGCACTCTGCTGTGGCTCGCGCTGCTTCTTGCGGTAGGAGTTGATGAACGTGTTGGTCAGGATCCGGTAAAGCCAGGCCTTGAGGTTCGTCCCCTCCTTGAATTGATGGAAGGAGGCGTAGGCCTTGGCGAACGTCTCTTGGACGAGGTCTTCGGCGTCGCTGGCGTTGCGGGTCATCCGCAGCGCCGCGGAGTAGAGCTGGTCCAGGAAGGGCAGCGCGTCACGCTCGAAGCGCTGGGCGCGCTGCTCACTGGTTTCGGAAGTGGCCATCGCTCGCGATGTTATCCGCGGCAGGTCTGTTGCCGTCGGCCACTCCATCCAGTGAGAAGCGCCGACGGAGGCAACGCGGACGAAGCCCGCGGCAGTTGTCACGGTGCCTCAACGCGTTGCCGCTGCGAAGACATTCCCCAACCAGTCCAGAACTGTCTGCACGACGCGTTCTGACACCGCACGCAGATCATGGCCGGCCGGCACCGCCATCCCGTGGTCGGCGTGCGGGACGGTGACGAGCTCGAACACGCCGGCGGGAAACTCCTCCGGCCGACCGAACGTGTCGCGTTCGCCCTGCAGCACCAGCGTCGGCACGCCGGCTCCGGTCAGCTCGGCCAGCCGTGATCGCTCCGGCCGGCCCGGCGGGTGCAAGGGGAAGGCCAAGGCGACGACGGCCGCGGCGCCCACGTCCAGCGCCGTCCGACACGCCACCCGCGCGCCTGCACTGCGACCGCCGACGGCGAGCGGCACGTCTCGCGGCAGGCCGTCCAGGGCGGCGAGCCAGGCTCGATCCAAGGTCGGCGGGGCGGGAGCCGCCTTCTTACCGGCCACCTTCCATGGTTGCTCCACACGGACGACGGTGATCCCCTCACCCGGCAGTGACGCGGCGAGCGCGGCGAGGTCGCGAGCGCCGATACCCCCACCCGCACCATGCCCGAGAACGAGCGTGCCGCGACGGGTACCTGCCTCGTCGACGATCAGCCGGGCATCCCCGGCCGGCGTCGGCACCAGGCGCTTGACCACGTTGGGCACGGTACCGCCCGATCAGCGGACGATCACGAGACAGCTATGGCCGTCGGACTGCCACCGATGTCGCAGGATCGTGGCAGGGTCCATTACCGGTGCGGCCAATAGACTCGTGCTGACCAGCAGCGTCGGAAGGACCGGGCCATGGGTCGGGACATCGACACGACGGAGTTCACCCGCGAGGACAGGCTCCGTTATCGGGAGAAGGTCAAGACCGACCTCGCCGCCCTACGTCAGCTCGTCGACTCCGGCAGCTTCGAGACCGGGCGACGAACCTGCGGGGTCGAGATGGAGGTCTACATCACCGACCCACAAGGAGACGCGGCACCGATCAACGCCAAGCTGCTCGAGCGCCTTGCCTCCAGCGACTTCCAGACAGAGGTGGCGCAGTTCAACATCGAGTTCGACGTCAAGCCTCGCCTGATCACCGGTCATGTCTTCCACACGATCGACAGCGAACTGCGCCGCTCACTGAACCACGCACACGACGTCGCCGAAGAGCTCGGCGCTCAGGTGATGATCATCGGAATCCTGCCGACGCTGAAGGACTTCGACGTCACCGAGCAGTTTATGTCCGCCAACCCTCGCTACAAGGCGCTGAACGACATGATCCTCAACGCCCGCGGCGAGGACATTCTGATCAAGATCGAGGGTACGGACGTGCTCGAGACCCGGGCGAACTCGATCCTGTTCGAGGCCGCGTGCACGTCGATGCAACTGCATCTCCAGGTCGACCCGCACGACTTCGGCCTGTACTGGAACGCTGCCGAGGTGCTGTCCTCGCCACTGGTGGCGGTGGGTGCGAACTCGCCGTTCTTCCTGGGCAAACAACTCCACCACGAGACTCGAATCGCGCTGTTCGAGCAGGCCGCCGATACCCGGACCGAGGAGCTGACGCTGCAGGGTGTCCGGCCGCGGGTCTGGTTCGGCGAGAAATGGCTCGACGAAGGCGAGGGACTGTGGGACCTGTTCGACGAGAACGTCCGCTACTTCCCGTCCCTGCTGCCGATCGTCGAGGACGAGGACCCGTTCGCGATGTTGGAGCGCGGCGAGGTGCCGAGGCTGCCGGAGCTGACACTGCACAACGGGACCATCTACCGATGGAACCGGCCGGTCTACGAGGTCGTCCGGGGCCGGCCGCACATGCGCATCGAGAACCGGGTACTTCCGGCCGGTCCGTCGGTTCCCGACTCGGTGGCCAACGCAGCGCTGTACTACGGCATGTTGCACGGTTTGGTGTCACAGCCCCGGCCGTACATCTGGGAGCGGATGAGCTTCGCGGCGGCGACCGACAACTTCTACGCCGCCGCTCGGGATGGCCTTGGCGCCCGGCTGTACTGGCCGCAGATCGGTGCCCATGTCCCGGTGAGTGAGCTGATCCTGCGTCACCTGATCCCGCTTGCCCGCGAAGGGCTACAAGACTGGGGGGTCGACGAAGGCGACATCGAGTACTACCTCGGCATCATCGAAGAACGCACCCTTTCCGGGCGCAGCGGGGCGGGCTGGCAGATCGAGACCTGGCGGCGGCTGGTCGACGGCTCCGGGCTCGACCGTTCCGAGGCGGCCCGCGAGCTCGTGCGCCGCTACCATCAACGCTCGTTTGCGAGTACTCCGGTGCACACCTGGCCGGTCACCGGCTGATCAGCCTGGCTGTCCGAAACGTCCGTCCTCAGCCGGTATCCTGTCGGCTCATGTCAGCGCTGTACCACCGCTTCGACGGCTACGAGGAACTCAAGGCTCTGTTGGAGGGATCGGACGAGGACGTCCTCGTCTCACTCGCGGGCAAGCCGGCGCTCATGCACATCCCCGCAGCCGGTACGGCGCCGATCCCGGCCGCCCGCCTGATCGCCTGTCTGATGCACGGCAACGAACCGTCGGGTTATCGGGCGATCTTGGAGGTGCTGCGCCGCGGTGAGCGGTTCCCGTTCGACCTGTGGGTGCTGATCGGCAACGTTCGGGCCGCCACCCAGGACGGCTGGTACGCCCACCGCTACCTGGACGACCAGGAGGACTTCAATCGGGTCTGGGACGTCGGTCCGACGACGACAAGGATGCGCCGCTGCGCGGCCGAGATCCTCGCCGAGCTTCGCTCGGCCAGCCTGGAAGCCGCCATCGACCTGCACAACAACAGCGGGCAGAATCCGTACTACGCGATCCTGCCCGCACCGAGCGAGCCCGGGCTGCGGCTCGCGGCGCTGTGCGCCGACACCATGCTGCAGTGGCGCTTGCGAGCATTCACCCTGATGGAGGCCTTGACCGACCTGTGCCCGACGGTCGCGGTGGAGTGCGGCCTGCCGCACCTGCCGGAGGGAACGGCATTCGCCTCCGGCGTGATCCACCGGTTCCTCGCCGCGGAGGGCTTTGCCGCGTCCCACGCCGACGACGCCCGTCCCCCGCGCATCGTCGAGATGCAGCACCGGGTCACCGTCCGTCCGGAGGTCACCTTCGGCTTCGGCGGCGTGGTGGACGAGGAGACCGACCTCGTGATTCTCCCAGGACTGGACGGTTACAACTTCGAGGTGCTGCCGGCCGAGCACACAATCGGGCACATCGACGTCGGTGCTGCGATGCCGCTCTGCGTCACTGACATGAGCAGGGTCGACGTCACCGACCGGTACTTCCGGACCACACCCGACGGCCGGGTGATCACGACCGAGGACGTGACACCGGTGATGATGACGACCACGGTCGTGCAGACCAGGCGCGACTGCTTGTTCTACATCTCGCGACGGGTCGACTAGAACAGCGGCGACTGCTCGGCATTCGGGTCCGCGTCGAGGGCCGGCTCGGCCGGCAGCGGCTCGACCAGGTGCGGACCGTTGTTGTCGACCTTGTTCACGTCGGTGGAGACCGGATACGCCTCGAGCCGACCGGGGGTCGCGGGGACGAGCAGCCGGCGGGCGATGTCGACGTCGTCGACCGTCGGGTCGAGCCAGGCATCCCACCGGTCGGGCTCGACGATCATCGGGGTGCGGTCGTGGATCTGGCCGATGTCGTCCTCGGCCTCGGTGGTGAGGATCACCGCCGTCCACCGGAACGCCTCGGGATCGTCGTCGTCGGCGACCGAGGGATCGCGCCAGATCTCGTACAGCCCGGCCATGGCCAGGACCCCGCCGTCGCGGGGATGGATGAAGAACGGCTGCTTCCGGCCCTTCACCTGGCCGTACCACTCGTAGTACCCGTCGGCTGGTAATAGGCAGCGGCGCAGCGCGAGCGCGCGACGAAACGCCGGCTTCTCGTGCGCGGTCTCCACCCGGGCATTGATCAGCCGGCTTCCGATCGACATGTCCTTTGCCCACGACGGCACCAATCCCCAGCGCAGCACCGTGAGCCGCCGCTGCGGTGCTTGGACGGGCTCGCTGCGCCGCTTACGCGTGAGCACGGCGTAGACGTCTTTGGTCGGCGCGACGTTCCAGTCCGGCTCGAGCCGCTCACGCAGTTCGATCCGATCGACGCCGAACTCCTCGGCCAACTCGTCGGCGCTGTGGCTGACTGCGAACCGTCCGCACATTGGACCAAGCCTGCCACGGGGTTCCGACACCGACGAAGGTTCGGCCGGCCCGCTTTCGTGGTAGGCAATGGGCATGACCCTGGTTCGATTCATCGCCCGCCCGATGCTCGCGTCCCTGTTCATCGTGCAGGGGCTGAAGACGCTGCGTGATCCCGACTACGTAGTCCAGCGGGCCAAGCCCGTGACCGATCGCTTGACGCCGCTGCTGGAGAAATATGCGCCGCAGGTCCCGACCGATACCCGAACGTTGGTCCGGATCAACGCCGCCGTGCACGTGGTCGGCGGCGCGATGCTCGCCACCGGAACGTTGTCCCGGGTTGCCGCAGCCGCCCTCGCCGGCTCGATGGTGCCGACGACGCTGGCCGGCCATCCGTTCTGGGAGTCCAACGACCCGGACGAGAAGCGCAGCCAGCGCCTACAGTTCCTCAAGAACGTCGGCATGACGGGCGGGCTGCTCCTCGCCGCCGTCGACACCGAGGGCCGCCCCGGCATCCCGTGGCGGGCCCGCCGGGCCGCCCTTGATGCGCGGCGCATGGCCAAGACCGCCAAGCGCGAGGCTCGGCTCACCGCCCGTGCCACCAGGGCCGAAGTCAAAGGCAAGGCTCGCGAACTCCTCCCTGGCTGACGGTCGTCTCTGAGTCGAGCCGTTTGCCGGGCCGGGTCGGCAGGGATCAGCTCCGCCCGCGGCCGACTTCGTCGGCCGTTTACGCCCACCACACCCGAGCCGATCCCTGCCGACCCGCCCCTTCAGTTCCGTCATGCGCGGCCCATCGACCAACCCGCCGCCGCGTCATTCGGTGCGGAGCAGGCGGAGGACGGCGCGTTCGACGGTGCCGTGCAGGTAGGGGCCCTCGTCGTCGGTTTTGGCGGCGGCCCGTTCCATGGCGGGGAGGACGGTGGCGCCGTCGTCGTACAGGTCGATCAGGCGCGGGTCAACGTAGGAGCTCCGGGCGACGGCGGGTGTGTTGCCCATGTACTCCGCGACCTCGCGGTAGGCACGGGCAATGGCCCGCTTGCGCTTGCCCGGCGAGTTCGCGACCTCGCGTGAGACGGCCAGGGCGACCGCCATCAGCACGGTCGCATGCCAAGTCCGGAAGTCCTTTGCCGTCACCTCAACACCGAAGATCTCGCGCAAATACGCGTTGACGTCGTCGCTGCGGATATCACGCCAGTGCCCTCGCTCCTTGTATGCGAGCAGCTCCGGCGAGTCGTCCTTGCGGCGGAGCAAACCCAGAACGACGGCGCGCACATCGTCGTCGGCGAGTCGCTGGATGCGCTGCTTTCCGCTCTTGGCCGGATAGTTGAAAACGATGGCGCCGTGGCGCAGGGTCACGTGCTCGCGACGCAGTGTCGCGAGCCCGAACGAGCCATTGTCCTCGGCGTACTCCTCACCGCCGACCCGGAGGTACCCGAGGTCGAGTAGCCGGAACGCCGCGGCGAGAACGCGCTTCCGGGGATACCCACGCAAGGCCAAGTGCGCGGCGGCCCGATCTCGGGCCGCCGGAAGACGTTGGGCGACGACGAGCACCCGGTCGTGCTTGTCGCGGTCACGCTGCACGCGCCAGGCGTCGTGGTAGCGGTACTGACGACGCCCAGCGGCGTCGGTACCGATAGCCTGAATGTGGCCGTTGGGCCATGGGCAGATCCAGACGTCCTGCCAGGCCGGCGGCAGGACAAGTGCCTTGATCCGGGCGAGCACCTCGGGCTCGGTCACCGGGCGGCCGTCCGACCACTGGTAACTGAAGCCCTTCCCTCGCCGCTTCCGGACGATGCCCGGCCCGGCGCAGTCGACCCGGCGCAGGCGAGGCATGACCTCGGTTTACCCAACGGCACCTCGGCATGCACCTCGCGCACTCCGCGATACTGACGCGGTGACCGACGACCGTTGGCCCGCACCAGTCGCACTGGGGCCCGTAGACGCGGTCGTGACGCTGCCGGGGTCCAAGTCGTTGACCAACCGGGCCGCCGTGATCGCTGCCCTCGCGGACGGACCGAGCCGTATTCGAGGGCCACTGCGCGCGCGCGACACCCGGCTCATGGTGGACGCGCTGCGTGCGCTCCGGACCTCCGTACTCGAGGATGGCGACGGCTGGCTGGTCGCTCCGGAACCTCTTGCCGGCCCGGCAGAAGTGGACTGCGGGCTGGCAGGCACGGTCATGCGCTTCCTCCCGCCGGTCGCTGCACTGGCCGACGGCGATGTGCGTTTCGACGGCGACCCGCGGGCTCGGCAGCGGCCAATGGCGGTGCTCCTCCGTGCGCTCGCTGAGTTGGGAGTGGCGATCGACCACGGCGGCCGGGGCACATTGCCGTTCGTCGTGCACGGCCGCGCACGAGTACCCGGCGGGTCGGTGACGATCGACGCGTCGGCGTCGTCGCAGTACGTCAGCGGCCTGCTGCTAGCCGGTGCCCGCTACGAGCACGGCGTGACCGTTCGGCACGTGGGCAAGCCCCTGCCGTCGGAACCGCATGTGGAGATGACCGTCGCCATGCTGCGACTGGCCGGCGTCGGCGTCGACGAAGGGCCCGACACCTGGCGAGTCGAGCCCGGCCCGATCGGTCCGCTGGACATCGACATCGAGCCGGATCTGTCCAGCGCCGCGCCCTTCCTGGCTGCCGCGCTGGTCACGAACGGCCGGGTCGTCGTCCCGTCCTGGCCCGAACGGACGACCCAGGCCGGGGCGGCCCTGCCCGAGCTTTTGACGCTGCTCGGTGGGACTTGCCGGCTCGACGCCACCGGCCTGTCGGTACAGGGGACGGGCGGGATCCGCGGGATTGACGTCGACTTGCACGAGGTCGGCGAACTGACGCCTGTCCTGGCGGCCGTCGCCACGCTCGCGGACTCGCCGTCAGTGCTGCGCGGAGTCGCCCATCTGCGCGGCCACGAGACTGACCGGCTCGCCGCTCTGGCCGCCGAGCTGACCGCCCTCGGCGGAGACGTCGACGATACCGTCGATGGCCTGACGATTCGGCCGCGACCGCTGAAGGGCGGGCTGTTCCGCACCTACGCCGATCACCGGATGGCGCAGGCCGGCGCCGTGCTCGGCCTGGCCGTCGATGGAATCGACGTCGAGGACGTCGCCACGACCGCCAAGACGTTGCCCGATTTCGTCGGGATCTGGTCACGCCTGGTGGAAACCGCGGAGGTAGGGCGCGCGGGTGTCGACTGGCTATGACGAGAGCGACGTCCGGGTGCGCCCGGGCCGCGGTTCCCGTCCGAGGAGCAAGATTCGACCGGCGCATGACGACGCGGTGCCGGCCATCGTGGTCGCAGTCGACCGAGGCCGCTACACCTGCCTGCTCTCCGCCGGGGACCAGGGGGTCACCGCGATGCGCGCTCGCGAGCTGGGCCGCAAGTCAGTCGTCGTGGGAGACCGGGTCGGGCTGGTTGGTGACGTGTCGGGTCGTGCAGGCGCGCTCGCCCGAATAGTCAGGCTCGACGAGCGGACCACGGTGCTGCGCCGGACCGCGGACGACGACGACCCAGTGGAGCGGGTTGTCGTCGCCAACGCCGATCAGCTCGTGATCGTCACTTCGGTCGCCGAGCCAGAACCCCGGCCGCGGCTGATCGACCGCTGCCTGGTCGCTGCGTACGATGCTGGGCTCGAGCCATTGCTGTGTGTGACGAAGACGGACCTGGGCGACTCGTCTTCGCTGCTCGCCACCTACTCCGCGCTGGGTGTTGCCACCGTCACGACGGCACGGAGTGCCAACCTCGACGCGTTGACCGAGCGGCTGGCCGGCCGATGGAGTGTGCTGGTCGGGCACTCAGGGGTCGGAAAGTCGACCCTGGTCAACGCTCTGGTACCGGGCGCCGAACGGGCGACTGGTCAGGTGAACGTCGTCACCGGCCGAGGGCGGCACACGTCGACGAGCGCCGTAGCGCTGCCATTGCCGTCGGGCGGCTGGGTGATCGACACGCCCGGGATCCGATCGTTCGGGCTGGCTCACGTCGATCCCCGGCACCTGGTGCACGCTTTCCCCGATCTCGTCCGGGAAACCAAGGACTGTCCACGCGGCTGCACGCACGCGGCCGGTGAGCCGGAATGCGCACTCGACGTCGCCGTCGACGCTGGCCGAATCGAGCGGGCTCGGGTCGATTCCTTCCGGCGGTTGCTCGCGAGCCGAGAGCGGCAGGCGGGCGACTGAGGCGCTACCGAAGAGCCAGGAACTCGGCCAGCCGTCGAGCCAGTTCGACCGGTGCTTCCTCGGCCATGTGGTGCCCGCTGTCGATGCGGCCGCCGTCGAGTTCGGTGGTCCACGGCGCCCAGACCGCGAGCACGTCGCCGTAGAGGTACTCGAGGTCGTCGCGGCTGCTCCACAACACCAGCGTCGGGCAGCTGACCCGCCTGCCTGCGGCCCGGTCGGCATCGTCTGCGGCCCGATCGACGCCGAGACCGGCGCGATAGTCCTCCAGCATCGCGTGCACGGTGGCGGGATCGTGGATGGCCCGTCGGTAGTCGGCATGATTCTCCGCACCCATGCTCTGGGGGTTCCCGCCATACCACGCCTCTGGATCGGCGAGAATCGCCCGCTCCGGCTTGTCCGGTTGGCCGAAGAAGAACCAGTGCCACCAGGCAATGGCGAACCGGGCATCCGCACGGCGCAGCGCCTCGCCGATCGGCACGCTGTCCAGGATGACCAGATGGGACACGACCTCCGGGGTGTCCAGGGCCAGCCGGAGCGCGACGTAACTGCCCCGATCGTGACCCACGACGGCGAACCGGTCGTGACCGAGCCGGCCCATCAGGTTCCGGATGTCGTCGGCCATCGCACGCTTGGAGTACCCCGCATGGTCCGCGGTGGATGGTGGCTTCGACGACTGGCCATAACCCCGCAGGTCTGGGCAGACGACAGTGTTCCCCGCCGCGACGAGCAGCGGGGCCACCCGGTGCCAGGTGGTGTGGGTGCGGGGATGCCCGTGCAGGAGTACCACCGGCGCACCGCTACCGCCGTGTCTGACCCGCAACCGGACGTCGGATCCGACCTCGACCCTGATCACGTCGAACCCGTCGAACATGCCAGCGATGATGGTCCAATGCCGGTGCGACTAGCCGGCCGGGTTCCAGACTGCCTGGGCGCCAAGGTGGCCCGTCAGCACCACCAGCACGAGCGCGACCAGACCGGCGATCGATGCCAGTACGGCGACGAGGTTCGCCTGGCCGGTCGACCGCCCGGCCCGATGCATGAGCATCAAGACCAGGTCCAGCACGAACATCGCCCCGACCGCCCAGATCACCCGGTCACCCATCTCCTGGTGCTCACGCACCTTGTCGAGAGCCGGCCCGCCGAGTTCCAACGACGCCTCGAGGTTGCGGCCGCTGCGCGTGACGACGGGAACCGTGGCGAAGGCCACCGCAGCCAGCGCCACAACCAACCATCCGTACACCGTTCGCCACCGCGGCACGACGGTGATCAGCAACGTGCCCAGGACGGCGAGCGGAACCAGGACCACCGCCGCGTGGTTGACGAGCGGGTGCAGCGGAACCCCGAATACCGTGTCGGGCACAGCGACTCCTCCCAGTTGGCCGGTTATCTTGCCCCTACTTACACCCACGCCGGCTCACCCGTTCCCACGATTCATCGGCCGAACCGGTTCGACGCGCTAGGTTGACCGCTCGTGGGCTATGACGACGACCTCCGGTTCGCGCACGTCCTTGCCGACGACGCCGACGCGCAGACCATGCAGCGGTTCCGGGCGCGTGACCTGCGCATCGACACAAAGTCCGACACGACTCCGGTCACCGACGCCGACCGGACGGCGGAGGAGGCGATCCGCCGCATGCTCGCCCGGGCCCGACCGCGAGACGCGGTCGTTGGTGAGGAGCTCGGTTCGGAGGGCTGGGGATCACGCCGCTGGGTGATTGACCCGATCGATGGCACCAAGAGCTATCTGCGCGGTGTCCCGGTCTGGGCCACGCTGATCGCCCTGATGGTCGACGACGACGTCGTTGCCGGCGTGGTGTCGGCACCGGCACTCGGGCGTCGGTGGTGGGCCGCCCGCGGCACTGGTGCATGGACGGGCAAGTCCCTCGCCGCCGCGACTCGATGCCATGTGTCAGCGATCGACTCGCTCGACCAGGCGTCCCTGTCGTACTCGTCGTTGGCGGGTTGGGACGAGACCGGCCGGCTGGAGGCATTCCTGCACCTGATGCTGGCGTGCTGGCGTACCCGGGCTTACGGCGACTTCTGGTCCTACATGCTCCTCGCCGACGGCGCGGTCGACATCGCCACCGAACCGGCGCTGGCCCTGCACGACATGGCGGCACCGGCGGTGATCGTCGAGGAGGCGGGCGGACGCTTCACCGATTTCAACGGCAAGCCCGGGCCGCTCGGGACCGCGGCCCTCGCGACCAACGGCGTTCTGCACGACGAGGTGCTCTCGATCATCGGGTGACGCCGTCGATCAGGTAGTCGCCGCTGCCGGCGTTTCAGCTGGCACGTCGGTTCTGCGTAGATGGCGAACGCTCGGCACTGCCAAGGTGGTCCCGATCGCGATCGCGATGACGGTGGCGCAGGCCAGGATCGCATCCTGAGTACCGAGCGCGAGCGCGAGCGGCCCGGCCACGAGCTGGCCCAGCGGGATCATGGCGTACGAGCCGAGTGCGTCGAAGGAATACACCCGGGAGAGCCGGGCCTGCGGCACCTGCTGCTGAAGGGAGAGATCCCAGCCGACGCTGAAGACCTCGATCCCGACGCCCGCGACGAACGCCGCCGGCAGCAGTGCCGCGACGGTTGGCTGCAGAGCCAGAACGACGAGCATCGGAGCCAACAGCAGCACCGCCGCACAGCCGACGAACAGTGGGCGGATGGGCCGCACTCGCAGCATGAGGACGCCGCCGGCCAGCATGCCCGCCGTCTGTCCGGCGAGGACCAGCCCCCACCCCTCGGGACCAAACGAGCCGGCGGCCACGACCGGGCCGAGGGTCGTCCAACCGGCGGCCTGCGCCGCGTTGGCGAACCCGAACGCAATGACGACTGCCCACAGCCAGCTGCGGCTGGAGACCTCGCGCCAACCGTCGCGCACGTCGGCAAGAACAGCGCCCACCCCGCCGGTGGACGCAGGCGGTGAACCGCCCGGTCGAGACAGGGAGGCCGCAGACCCGATGCGCAACCGGGTGAAGAAGGCCGCAGCGAGGACAAAAGCCATGGCGTCGACCGCGAGGCCCCAGCCGGAGCCGATCGTTCCGACCAGGATGCCCCCGCTCGCCGCCCCGACGATCATGGCGGTGTTGAGACCGAGCCGGAGCAGCGCGTTGGCCTCCTGCAAGATCGTGCTCGGCACGGTCACCGGGGTGAGTGCGGCGGCTGCGGGGAACACGATCGCGCTCGCGGTTCCGTTGACGGCCTCCAGGGCCGCAAGTGCCGGTACGGAGGCCGTCCCCGTCTGCAGGAGCGCAGCAGCGGCGCCTTGCGCGACGCCGGCGACAACGTTGGCGATGACCAGGACTCGGGCCCGATCGAACCGGTCGGCGATCACACCGCCGACCAGCATGAACAGGACCTGCGGGATGCTGCGGGCCGCGAGCACGATACCGAGCGCGGCGGCCGACTCGGTCAGGTCGAGCACTGCGAACGCGATCGCCACCGGCGCGATCGCGTTGCCCAGCATGGAGACGGCTCGCCCGGCAAGCAGGATCCGGAATCGCCGGTGTCCGAGCGGCCCGGTCATGGATCCGACAGCACGAACATCGCCGCGGTCGTGCTGGTCCGAACGGCACCGGCCGTCCCGGGCGCCACCGCTGCCCGGTGCAGGTCCGCCATCAGGTCGGTCAAGCGGTCACATAGCTCGGACCACGTCTCGGCATCGATCCACAATTCGGCGTCGGTCAGTGACTGCCGGGCCGGCGGTCCTGCCGCGAATGCCGTCCGACGGCGCAACTCCTCGGCCAGGACGGCATAGGTAGCCCGCCGAGTGGCGCGGTCCCATGGCGTGTTCTCGAGTTGTTCGTGCCCTCGGCTCAAGTCGTAGCGATAGCGGCGCGCGCGACCACCACGGATGCCGACTTCCTCGGCCACCTCGATCTGGCCCGCAGCGAGCAGTTGGCGCAGGTGGTAACTGGCGTTGGCGTGGGTGATACCGAGCTCCCGGGCGACCTCGGCTGCACTCATGGCCGTTCCGGTCAGCATTGACAGCATCCGCATCCGCAGCGGATGCGCGAGGGCCCGCATGGCAGCAAGGTCAGTTGTGTTGCCAGAAACTCCCAAAGACATGTTTGAGAGTCTTGCACCAGTCGTGGCGACCGTCAAATACTTCTTTGAAGGTTAGTCCGCAGCGGAAGTGGGTGACGAGGGTTGGCCGGCCGGTACGGAAGGCGAGCCGGAATTCACCAGGTAAGCGGCGACGGTGTTCGCCACGGCGACCAGGGGCACGGCGACCACCGCGCCGATGATCCCGGCCGCATACGCGCCGAGCGCGACGGCGATCACCACGGCCAGCGGGTGTACGCGAACCATCCGGCCCAGGACAAACGGCTGGAAGACGTGACCCTCCAATTGCTGAATCGCGATGATTCCCACCAGCACGATGAGCGCCGCCAGCCAGCCGTTGGCGACCAGAGCCACGAGCACAGCTAGGGCGCCGGTGACGAACGCGCCGACGAGAGGCACAAACGCGCCGAAGAAGACCAGTAGACCCAACGGCAGCGCAAGCGGCACACCGAGGACCAGCAGCAAGATCGAGATGAAGGTCGCGTCGAACACCGCGATCAGCACCGTCCCGCGCACGTACTGCGTCAAAGTGAGCCAGGCCAACTGGCCGGCGGTGTGCACCCGCTCTCTGGAGTTGCGGGGCATCAACCGCACCAGCCAGGCCCAGATGCGGTCTCCGTCGTAGAGGAAGAAAATCAGGGAGAACAACCCCAACAGAATCCCAGTGACGAGCTCGACGGCGAGCGTTGCTGTCGAGAGCGCTCCAGCGGTGATCGCCTCACGGTTCTCACTCAGCGCAGCGACGGCTCGGTCGATCCAGTCCTGGAATTGCTCGGGGCTCAGGTTGAACGGCGGCCCGGCCAACCACTCCTGAATGGACTGAAGCCCTTCCTCGGCCCGGTCCGCCACTTCACCAAACTGGTCCCCGACGGCCTGCCCCACCACCGAGAGCAAGCCCACGAACACCACGAGGAACGTGATGACCACAGCCGCGGCCGATAGGCCGCGACTCCACCCTGCTGCCCGCAGCCGCCGAACGGCCGGAGCCAGCAGGGCCGAGATGAGCACGGCGGCCACGACCGGGAAGATCACCACCCGCATCTCCCACGCGATCCACGCGACCAGGGCAAGGCCGGCCACGATCACCAGCAGGCGCCAGGTCCAGTCCGCTGCGGCCCGCACGCCGTAGGGCACCGGATGTGTGTGGTCGGAGTCGTATCGCTGTGGTTCGGCCGCGACGACGACGTGAACCGGGTCCGGCGGGGTCTCGACCAGGTTCGGACTCAGGAGGTCGGACTCCGCCTCGAGTTCCTCGCGACGGTGTGCCAGCCGCTCTCGCATGACATCGATCCGGCGGCTGACCGCGCTAGGCATCCGTCCCGGCACTCCGTCAGCCTGGCACAGCCGTCGCGGACGGCGGACCAGGGGCACGCGGGGCTGGTCTGCTAACGCGATCTAGCGAGGGGGTTGTTTGCCTGTTATGTGGATCAATATCGCAAATCTTCCTTCACTTTTGGGTCGTCCAGCTGGATGACACCGGCTCGTCCGTCCGGACACAATTGGACCCGGCAACTTACGCGCGACGAAGTCCAGTCGGTGGGTAACGGAGGGGTGTGCCGACCGTTGTCACCTCTGGTCTCGGTTACAGGGGAGTTACGAGCAAATGACCGTGCTGACGTACTCGCTGGTCGAGCGCACCACCCGATCGCCCGAAAGCTGGCGCGTGAACGCCGCCTGCCAGGGTATGGATACCGATCTGTTCTATCCCGAGGGCCGCGGGAGGGCGCTGCGTCTGCGCGAACAGATCGCGAAGCAGGTATGCGCCGACTGCCCCGTCGCCCGTGAGTGCCGTCAGTTCGCGGCCACATATCCGGAGCGTTACGGCATCTGGGGCGGCCGAACCGAGAACGAGCGCGGTTGGTCCCGCCGCTAGAACTTTCGCCGTTCCAATCGTCCTACCGCGACGTCCGCAGGCCGTCAGATCGGCAAGGATGCAAGTGCGCCTCGGCGGCGGGCCGGGGCTGGACGGAGTGGCGACGTGAAGGTGACCGATCGGTGGTTTTCGAGCCGGCTCCAGCAGGACATCGGACTTGCTCGCTGGGGTCATTACGGCAGGCCCGTGCTGGTGTTCCCGACAGCCGGCGGCGACGCTGAGGAGATCGAACGACACCATCTCGTCAGCGCCTGCGCTGAGCTGATCGAGAGCGGCCGGGTCAAGCTCTACTCCTGCGACAGCGTCGCAGGTAGGGCGATGGTGTCCAAGATCGGCCCTCCCAGCTACCGGTTGGCGCTGCTCAACCGGTTCCACGATTGCATTCGGCACGAGGTGGTCCCGGCGATCTACACCGATCTCGACGGGGAGCAGCCGATCATCGCCACGGGGGCGTCGATCGGGGCGTTCAACGCCCTCGCGATGTTGTGCCGGTTCCCCGACGTCTTCGGGACCGCCATCGGCATGAGCGGCACCTACCGACTCGAGCGTTTCTTCGACGGCGAGTTCACCGACGACCTCTACTACTCCTCGCCGGTTCACTTCCTCCCAGACCTCGACGGTCCGTCGTTGGAGGCGCTGCGACAGCGCTTCGTCATCCTGGTTTCCGGCCAGGGCGCCTGGGAGGACATCGGCGAGTCCTGGGATGCGGCGAGCATCCTCGGCGCGAAGGGCATCCCGAACCGGGTCGACGCGTGGGGTCGGGAATGGGACCACGAGTGGCCCACCTGGGGACAGATGCTCCCCCAGTACCTCGACGAACTCTGCTAGAAGCCCGCAAGCCTGGTCAGGAAGAGCAACTCGGCGAGGCAGGCGCGCTCGAAGTCGGCCAGGTGCAGACTCTCGTTCGCGCCGTGCGCTCGGGTGTCCGGATCCTCGACCCCCGTGATGAGGATCTCGGCCTCGGGAAAGGCCGTCGCGAAGGTGGGCACGAAGTCGATCGAGCCGCCGACGCCGATCTCGACCGGCTCGACACCCCAGGCATCGGCGAACGCCGATCGGGCCGCCGCGTAGGCAGGTCCGGACGTCGTGGCCTGGAAGGGCTGCACCGGCTGGCCCGCCGTGACCTCCACGTGCGCACCCCACGGCGCGCGCAACATCAGATGGTCGATGAGCGCCGTGCGGGCGGCGTCGGCGTCATCCGACGGACCGATCCGCAGCGAGACCTTGGCCCGCGCACAGGGGACGAGCGACATCGACGCGTCCTCCACTGCGGGCGAGTCGATGCCGACGACGGAGATTGCCGGACCGGCCCACAGCCGGGAGGTGAGGTTCCCGCTTCCGATCAATGCCACACCATCGAGCACACCCGCGTCTGCCCGCAGCGTGGCTTCCGTGAGGTCGAGCGGGTCGGCTGTACCAGACGAGAGGCCGCCGACGGCGACGTTGCCCTGGTCGTCGTGCAGAGTGGCCAGCAGCCGCGCCAGTACCGTCAGGGCATCGGGGACCGGCCCGCCGTAGAGGCCGCTGTGAACAGCGTGCTGCAGCGTCGAGACTTCGACCACGACATTGACGCCACCCCGAAGTGACGTGGTGAGCGCCGGTACCCCGACGCGCCAATTGGTCGAGTCGGCGAGCACGATAACGTCCGCGGCGAGCCGGGCCCGGTGGGCCTCGAGCAGGGCGGGTAGCGTCGGCGAGCCGATCTCTTCCTCCCCCTCGACCAGCACCACGACTCCGACCGGTGGCGTGCTCCCCAACGCCCGCAGCGTGGCCAAGTGCACGGCGATTCCGGCTTTGTCGTCGGCCGCACCGCGGCCATAGAGCCGGCCGGCACGCTCGACCGGTTCGAACGGCGGCGTCTGCCAGGCGCTGGCGTCGCCCGGCGGTTGGACGTCGTGGTGAGCGTAGAGCAGCACCGTCGGCGATCCTGGCGGACCCGCCCAACGGCCCAGCACGGCCGGTCGCCCGGCCGGAGCCTGGACGGTCTCGACCTCGTCCAAGCCCGCCAATCGCAGCAATGCCGCGACCGTCGCCGCGCTGCGTAACAGGTGCACCGATGCCGCCGGATCCGCTGACACCGACGGAATGCGGATCAACCCCTCCAGCGCCTGGCGGACGCCGGGGAGAACACCGGCGACCGCCGCACGGGCGGCGTCGACCTGGCCCATCACTCTGCGTACATCGTGAACTCACCGGCGAACCGCTCGGTCATCTCGATCACCCGCCGTAGTTCGGGATCACGCACCATGATCAAACCGTCGCCGATCACGCTCGCTCGCCAGTCGCGCCGGGGGGCTCCCGGTGACAGCAGCTCCTGAGCCACCACGGCGTCGCCGTACTCCGCAAGCAAGGCGTCCAGCCCTTCGTACCTGGTGATCCGGCCGACGCCTTGCGCCCGCTTGAAGATGCTGCCGACGTTGTACCGGCGCTCGAGCGGTTGGCTGAGCCGTCCGTGCACGACGGCTTCGGCCCACCCGACGTACAGGTCACCATCGGTCGCGTAGTTCATCAGGTCGACCACGCGCGCTCCTGGCGGACGCGCTCCGATCTCGCCGAAGACCGCTTCGCCGTCGGCCTTGCGGTACCACTCCATGTGGGTGAAGCCGGACCGGAAACCCAGAGCGGACAGTACCTCGACACCCATCCGCCGACCTGCCTGTAGCTCCGGCACGGACAGGTCGCGTAGCGAAATGCAGGTCGGGCTGATCCATTCGTGCATCCGCATCTGCAGCGGGCGGGGTCGGTACCACAGGATGTGCTCGAATAGGAGCTCGCCGCCCGCGCACACGGTGTCGTAGGTGAACTCCTCACCGTCGACGAATTCTTCGACGCTCACCTCCGGGATGTGCCGCAGCATGGGGAGGACGTCGTTGAGCTCCGCGGCGGAGCCGACTCGGTAGGTGTCGGCCGATCCGGCGCCCGCGATGGGCTTGACGATGATCGGGAACCCGATCCATTCCGCCGCCTCCCACACACCCGAGACGGTCGTGGTGCTGGCATGTCGTGGGGTGCGGATCCCGGCCGCGTCGATCTGCTGCTTCATCCGCTCTTTGTCCCGGAACGGAACCGTCTGCTCGACGGTCATCCCGGGGATCCCGAACACCTCCCGGATGTGAGCCGCGAGCAGCATGTATGGCTCCCAGAGGCATTCCACCAGCCCGAACCGGGTGTGCCTGGCGAGCCCGTGCAGCGCGCCGAGCACAGCCGCTTCGTCGGTGAGCGACACCCGCTCATAGTGCGAGAGCCCTTCCCACGCGGCCGGCGGTAGCGCATCCGGAGGCTGGTCGCCGACGCCGATGACCGTTGCGCCGACCGCGGCCAGCGCCTTGGTGAAGTAGGACATCTCGACCGGATAGCCCGGGGAGATCATGATCACGTTCACTGCGCCTCAACCAGCTCGACTCGGATCCCAGTGACGATGCGCTGCAACGCATCACGAACCACTGCCGTGTCCGGGTCGCGGACGATCACGTATCCCTCGCCCTCGTAGGTCGTCGATGCGGGCTGTCCGGGCCGCGGCAGCCGCGACTCGACGACCAGGTGACCCAGCTCCCGCTGCAGCTGGTCCGCACCGTGCACTGCCCGGACTCGGCCCTTGCCCATGCCCCGCAGGTAGACCGTCCCAGCCGCGTAGCGACGTTCCCGCGGCTCGAACCGGTCGAGGAGGACCAACTCGGCCCAGGAGCGGTACATGTCCATGTCGTGGGCATAGCCGTGCATGTTCGTGAGTTGCGCGCCGGGCGGGCGGGCCGCGACCTCCGAAACCGCGACCGACCCGTCCGGGCGCCGGAACCATTCCATGTGAGTCAGGGCGTCGCGTACGCCAAGGGCACGCAGAGCTGCTGGGCCGGCCTCCCGAATGCCGTCGTACTCTGGGCCGCTGATGTCTCGGGGCAGCATGACGACCCACTGCATCCACGGGTTCCGCAGGACCTCCAGCGGCGGTGGCATGTAGTCGGCGATCGACGCCCACACCGTCTCCCCGCCGATCGTGACGCTGTCGAAGCTGTGCTCCTGCCCCACCAGGAACTCCTCGAGCAGGCCGGGTGCGTCGGGACGGGGTGGTATCGCGCGCAGCCACTCCTGCAGGGCGGCCGGCTCGTCGAGCCGATACGTGGCCTGGGCTCCTGCGCCGGCCGGTGGCTTGGCCACCAACGGGAAGCCCACGGCTTCCGCGAACGCCAGCGCCTGCGCCGGATCGTGGACCAGCTGGTGACGCGCGCACGGAACCCCGGCGGCTTGCAGAACGGATTTCATCCGCGACTTGTCCCGGACGTTGCGGGCGATGTCGACGTCCATGCCCTCCAAGCCGAGCATCTGCCTGGCCTCGGCCATCGGCACTTGCAGCTGCTCGAGAGCGCCGACCAGCCGCTCGATCCGGCCCATCTGCTGGCTCAACCCGGCTACCGCCTGAGCGATTTGCTGCGGGTCCAGCGCGTCGTCCACCCGCCAGTGGCCGGCCAGGTGTTCCTTCAGCCCAGCCGGGAGCTGATCGGCAGGCGTCGCAGTGACGACTCCGAGCCGGACGCCAGGCAGTGTTGCCGCGGAGACGACGAACCGGGCAGTGGCTTCGAGCAGGAACGGTGCGACGAAAGCAGCGACAACCATGCGCTGACGGTACCGGCCGGCGGCTAGCATGCCGGGCGTGAACGTCGTCTTCATCGAGCCCTTCTTTCCCTCCACCCAGCGGAACTTCGTGCGCGGGCTGGCCGAGGCGGGAGCGACCGTCATCGGTATCGGCGAGTCGCCGCCGGAGATGCTCGACGACCAGCTCAAGAGCTGGATGACGCACTACCACCAGGTTCCGACCGTGATCGACGTCGGGATCCTCACCGACACGGTCAGGTGGGTGCAGGACAAGGTGTGGGTCGACCGGCTCGAGTGCACGATCGAGGCGCACACGCTGGCCGCCGCACAAGCTCGGGAGAACTGCACGGTCCCCGGCACATCGGTCCGCACGGCCTGGCTGTGCCGCGACAAGCCGTCGATGAAAGAGGCGCTCCGGGCGACCGGGGTGCCCACGGCGGCATCGACGGCAGCCGGGACGGCCGCGGAGGTGCTCGCGTTCGCCGACGCCGTCGGCTACCCGCTCATCCTCAAGCCGCGCTCAGGGGCCGGCGCAATGGACACCACCCGAGTCGACAACCGCGCCGACCTCGATGTCGCGTTGGGTGCCTTTGGCGGGCAGGGCGTCCAATCGATCGCCGTGGAGGAGTTCGTCGAAGGCCACGAAGGCTTCTACGACACCGTCTCGGTCGACGGGCAGCCGGCCCTCGACTTCGTGTCGCACTACTTCCCCAACGTCCTGGACGCGATGCGCACGCCGTGGATCTCGCCACAGTTCATCTCGACGAATCGCGTCGACACGGCCGAGGACTACCGGCAGCTTCGCGAGCTCGGCCAACGGGTGAACGAGGCCCTCGGCATCGGGACCAGCGCGACCCACATGGAGTGGTTCTTCGGACCGAAGGGGCTGCGCTTCTCCGAGATCGGCTGCCGCCCGCCCGGCGTCGGCGCCTGGGACCTCTACTCGGCCGGCAACGACATCGACGTCTACCGCGAGTGGGCGAATGCCATTGTCCACGGCGGCGTCAGCGCCCGTCCGTCGCGACGGTTCGCCAGCGGGATCATCGCGCTCCGACCCGATCGCGACGGGCAGATCACCGGATACTCCGGCGTCGAGGACATTCAGGCCCGGTCCGGTGAATGGGTGATCGACGCACACCTGCCGCCACCTGGAACGCCCACCCAACCGGCGGCAGCGGGCTATATGGCCAATGCCTACATCCGGATGAAGCACCCCGATTACGACGTCCTGCGCGGCATGCTCGACGACGTCGGGCGGACGGTGCACGTGTACGCCGCGTGAGGCTGACGCTGTTGGGCCCGCAACGCCGGCCCACCGTCGACCAGGCGGTCGCCGACATCGACCCCGATGCGCCCATTGCGACCATCACGGCCGGCTGGCTGGAGCGTGAGCCGGACGACCTGGAACTCGACCGCGCGCTCGGCGGCCGTGGCGTCAACCTCGGACTGCACCGTCGCTGGCTCGAGGTCCTCGAGCACGATCCGGAGTACGCCACGGCGGAACTCGAGCACCGGGCGGTGCTCGACGAGTTTCAGCAGCTGTACGTCGTGCAGCTCGACCACGCGCTGCGCGCGCTCTACGAGGTCGCACAGCGCAGCGGATCTCCTCGCACCACGACCGGAGCGGTCGGAGGCGCCCTCGCCGTCGTCCGCCTCATCGACGAACGCCATCGCAACCTGGTATGGGCGGCGCACACCGACTTCGTCTCGGCGTGGCGTCCGGCGGAACGCCCGGTCGTCGCCGCGCATGTCGCATCGGTGAACAAGATCCTTCGCAACGCGGCCGCGCTAGTCATCGCGGGCGGCCACGTCGGCGTCCTCGTCCACGTTATGCGGCTGTTCGGCGTGAACCCGTCCGAATCGCTACCGCTGGTCGCATGGTCCGCGGGCGCCATGGCGCTGACCGAGCAAATCGTCTTGTTCCACGACCGCATTCCGCACGGGCCAACGCATGCCGAGGTGTACCACGATGGGTTGGGCGTCATACCGCGAGCGGTTCTGTTGCCGCACGCGCGCCGGAGGCTGCGTGTCGACGACCGGCTGCGGATGTCGGTACTCGCGCAGCGGTTCGAACCGGCGAAATGTGTCGTCCTCGACGACGGCACGCGGCTCGACCTCGAACCGGACGGCTCGTTGCCGCCCGCTGCCCGCGTCGTCGATCCGGACGGGCATATCGGAACGGTGGAAGCAGCATGACGATCGGAGCCATCCGGACGGGTGCGGCGACGCGAAAGCTGGCGATCAACCGGCTCAAGGAGCGGGCGCCCGTCGACGCTGCGGTCATCGATCGATTTCTTGCGCGGCACGAGATTCCCATCGTCGAAGGTCCACGGTGCACGTTCCTCTACCGTGGCGACGCCGATGAGGTCTTCCTCGTGCAGCGCATCGTCGGGCTGCCGGATCGGATGCCGATGCGCCGGCTGTGGGGATCCGACCTGTGGTACCTCGTGCTCGAGCTGCCCCCGGGGTCACGGGTCGAGTACCAGATCGAGGTCAGGCGAGGCGACCATCAGGAGCGCTTCAACGACCCGCTGAACCCCAAGGTCTCGCATAGCCCGATGGGCAGCTCGTCGGTGTGCTTCGCAGCCGGCTACAGCACGCCGGACTGGACGCTGCCCGACCCCGACGCCCGGCCCGGCGAGCTCACCGAGATGGTCGTGCAGAGCCGCGCGCTGCGGCACGACTATGAGGTGACTCTCTACCTGCCCGCCCGGTTCCGGCGGACGGCGTCGTACCCGCTTCTCGTCATGCACGACGGCGGCGACTTTCTGCGATACGCGTCGGCCAAGACGGTGCTGGACAACCTCATCCACCGGCTCGACGTGGCCGAGATGGTCGTGGCCTTCCTGCAGCCCAGGGACCGGCTGAGCGAGTACGCCAACTCGACCGCGCACTCTCGCTTCGTCACCAAGGAGCTGGTGCCCAGACTGGAGGTCGAGCTGCCGCTCGCCGGTAGCCGGTCCGGGCGCTGCCTGCTCGGGTCGAGCTTCGGGGCGGTCGCCTCGTTATCGGCCGCGTACCGATCGCCGGACATCTACGGATCGCTGGTGCTGATGTCGGGCTCGTTCGTATTCACCGACATCGGCGCCAACCACGGCGGCGGCCCGGCGTTCGACCCGGTAGTAAAGTTCATGAACCGCTACCGAGCCAAGCCACGCCGGGTCGCCGACCGGCTGTTCATGAGCTGCGGCGTCTACGAACCGCTGATCATCCCCAACCGCTCGATGGTCCCGACGTTCGAGTCGACGGGAATGGACGTGCGTTACGTCGAAGCCCGCGACGGGCACACCTGGGAGAACTGGCGCGACCGGATGCGCGACGCGCTGTCCTACGTCTATCCCGGCCCGCAAAAGCTGGTCTACGAGTAGCGGTCGCACAACCCTCGCCCTAGTCGGGTAGCAGCGGGACCGACAGGCCGGGGTCGCGGCCGATCAGCACCGCCCGGGTGACGGCCTGGGAGCCGAACCGCTCGCGCAGCGCGTCGAGTGAGGCGTCGAGCGCGCCTGCCGGCTGCCGCTCGAACGGCAGCACGAGTTGGAAGTCGGTGTCGTCCGCAAGGTTGCTGAGCGCGATGCCGATCAGCGTTATGCCGTGGTTCACGATCATCGGCAAGGCGAGCTCAAGCAGACCTCTCGCCGTGGTGAGGATCGTCTCGGTGTCCGCCGTCGCGTCGGCCAGGGTGTGCGACCGGGTGGCCCGGCTGAAGTCGTCGAAGCGCAGCCGGAGGACAACCGTGCGGCAGACCCGGTGGGCCGCTCGCAGCCGCCGGCCGAGCCGATCCACGAGCCCGACCAGGGTGGCGTCGAGCGTCGCGGGTGACTTCGGGGCACGGCCAAGGGCTCGCTGGGACCCGATCGACCGGCGTCGGCGTCCGACCTGCACCGGCCGCGGATCCCGGTTGTGCGCGAGGGCGTGCAGGTGCCGGCCTGCCGCCGGGCCGAGGATGGAGACCAGCGCGGTCTCAGGGAGTTCGGCGACATCGCCCACAGTTCCGATCCCGCGACGGCCGAGCTTGGCCGCGGTCACTCGCCCGACCCCCCACAGCCGTTCCACCGACAGCGGGTGCAGGAAGCCCAGTTCGCGGTCGGGGTGCACGACCAGCAGTCCGTCCGGCTTGGCCACTCCGCTCGCGACCTTGGCGAGGAACTTGGTCCGAGCGATCCCCACCGTGATCGGCAGCCCGACCTGTTCACGAACGGTGCGGCGCAGCCGTACGGCGATCTCCGTGGGCGACCCCGAGATCCGCCGCAGTCCGCCGACGTCGAGGAACGCCTCGTCGATCGAGATCCCCTCGACCAGCGGCGTGGTGTCTTCGAACACCGCGAAGACGGCTTTGCTCGCTTGCGTGTAGGCCGACATCCGAGGGTCGACGACGACGGCGTCCGGGCAGAGCCGCCGGGCCTGCGCACCACCCATCGCCGTGCGGACGCCGAGCGCCTTGGCTTCGTAGCTGGCGGCGAGGACTACTCCGGCGCCGACGATGACTGGACGCCCGCGCAGCCGCGGATCGTCGCGTTGCTCGACCGAGGCATAAAACGCGTCCAGATCGGCATGCAGGATCGTCGC
>DASSDH010000253.1:0-29870 GCA_035697245.1 Jiangellaceae bacterium | reverse complement strand
AACCCATGAACTCGACGTAGGGAGCCACCTCGTCCCACGGGCCCGAGGTCAGAAGGGCGAACGAGACGCCCCGGGCGTTGAGGTAGACGGCGTCCTTCACGTGCCAGGCCGTGGTGGTGCAGCCCTCGCACTGCCCCTGGTGCGGCGCGCCGTCATACCACATGTGCTTGTAGACCACGAGCTCGTCGCGACCCTGGAACAGGTCCAGGAACGGGACCGGGCCGTCAGGTCCGACGACCTCGACCGCCCCGTCGAGCTCCACCATCGGCAGCCGGCGGCGGGCCGCGGCGAGGGCGTCGCCCTCGCGGGTGTAGGCCTTCTCGCGGACCAGAAGCTCGTCACGGGCGGCCTGCCAGGTGGCTAGGTCAGCGACGGGCGGGCGGCCGGGCAGCGCGGTGGTCGGGTCACTCGGCGTGGTCGTCATGGCGTCCTCCGTGGCGTCTCGTGCCGGGCAGCGTCGTACGACGTCCTACGACACCAGAACAGAGCCGCGACCCGGCCGGAACTCATCGCGGCGGGGCCCTCGGCCGAGCCGGCACGGACCACGTCGGGCTGACAAGTTCACAGGCTCTAACAGGATCTCGGCTGGATTGTGCCAGCGCCGACCACCCTAGACCGCCGACCAGTCGACTCGCTGAGAGCGGCGGGTTGTGTGTGATTCGGCAGGCGGATCAGCGTGTGCTCGTAACGTAGTTCGTCATGTGTGCTTGGACCTCATAGATGTCCACGCCTTTCGTGAACTTGCCCTCTGGGGGACTTGGTCTGTCAGTGGCGGCTGCAATGCTGGACACATGTTCGAAGCAGTCGAGGAACCGATCGTCCCGTCGGGGGAGACCCGGGCGGCGGCGGTGGCTCGGCTGGCGTCGATCAGCAGCGACTTCCGCAGGCCGGTAGAGGGCGGGATGCGGCGCGCGAAGCAGTTGGCGCCGGGCGTGTACCGGGCGCCAGCATTGCTGCCGTGCGGGTCCACCCCAGTCCCCGTAGGTCACGAGCGACCAGCGCCGGCTGCCGACCTCGGCCGAGCGGTGGGCGACGCGCGGGAGCCAGGTCCGATGTCAGCTGCAGCACTGAATCGCATGCCTGCCGGCGCGCTCTCCAGCCGTGATCTGTTGGACGGGGTTGCCGGGTGGGAGCAGCTGATCAGTTGGGCGCAGGCGCGGCAGTGCGAGTTGGTGGCGGAGTTCGCTCGGCGGCGGCCGGGTCCGTATGAGCCCGACGAGCCTGAGCCAGACCGGCGGGTCGGTGAGTTCGCCGCGGACGAGATCGCCGCCCGGCTGCGGGTTAGCCGGCGGGCAGCGGAGATGAAGCTGTCGCTGGCGTTGGCGCTGGCCGATCGGTTGCCAGCGACCGCCGATGCGCTGCGCACCGGCCAGATAGACGTTGGCAAGGCAAAGGCAATCGCGGAGCTGACCGCGAACGTGGCCGCTGCTGACGCGCGGGCGGCGGTGGAGGAGAACGTGCTACGCCGGGCTGGAGATCAGACTGGCCCCGAGCTTCGGCGCAGCCTCTTGCGCGCCGTGGCCCGGGTTGACCCGACGGCGAACCTGAAGCGGCGTCAGCGAGCCGAAGCCGACCGGTTCCTGCGCGTGCAGCCATGCTGTGACGGCATGGCGGAGTTGACCGGTTGGTTGTCCGCCGAGGACGCCATGATCGTGTTCGGCGCGGTCGACTCGCTGGCTCGCAGTGCCGAGGCCGATGACTCGCGATCCATCGACGCCCGCCGGGTCGACGCCTTGGTCGATCTGTGCCGCCCTACCGGCGCCCCCTCGGCGGTGGCCTCCGGCGGTGCGCCGCCGGCCGCGGAGGGCAATCGAGCGAGCCGGCCCGCTGGCCGCCGTGATCGTGGCGGACCAAACATCCGGGTGGTCGTCCCGGTGAGCACACTGCTCGGCCTGGACGATCAGCCGGCCGAGTTGGCTGGCTACGGCCCGATCGACGCTGAGACCGCCCGGCGAATCGCGGCCGATCCGGATGCGACCTGGCGGCGGTTGCTGACTGATCCGGTGTCCGGGACCTTGTTGGACTATGGCACCCGGGTCTACCGGCCGCCGGAGTCACTCGCCCGGCACGTGACGGCCCGCGACCAAGTGTGCTGCTTTCCAGGGTGCCGGCAGCCGGCCGAGCGCTGCGATTTGGATCATGGAGTGCCCTATCCGCACGGGCCGACCTGCGAAGCGAATCTGATTCCGCTGTGCCGCCATCATCATCGAGCCAAGACGCATGGCGGCTGGCGGTGGCGACGTGACGATGACGGCACCGTCATCTGGACCGCGCCGACCGGCCACGAGTACCAGGTACCGGTACCGCCGGTGCTCGACGACCCGCCGCCGTTCTAGCGATCACCCGATTGTTCGGCTGGGCGGTGATCACCGATGCTTCCGTCGATCAGCTCGCGAACGATGTCCATGTGGCCGGCGTGCCGGGCGGTTTCCTCGACCATGTGAATGAGCACCCATCGCAGCGAGACGGTGTCTCCGAACCAGGCCGTCCGGAGTTCGTCGATCGCAAGCTCATCGATCACCTGGTCCGCTGCCGCCCGGGCGCGGGTGTAGAACTCCAGGATGTCGGCGGCTGTCTCGTCAGGCGCCACCCGTAGGTCGGCGTTCTCGTCGGCGTCGTCGAATGGAAGTGGTTCGGTGTAGCGGCCGAAGGTCTCGCAGAACCATCCGTACTCGACACTTGCGAGGTGCTTCACCAGGCCGAGCAGGCTGGTTCCGGAGGGCACCATCGGCCGACGCAGCTGCTCGTCGTCGAGCCCCTCGAGCTTCCACAGCACGACGTCGCGGTGCCGATCGAGGCTTACCTGCAGGCTTTCCTTCTCGCCACCGGTGAACGGCACGCGCCTCATGCTGGGACCAGCCGTTCCACTATGTGATCCACGCAGGCAGTCAGGGCCTCGACATCGTCCGGATCGACCGACGGAAACATCCCGATGCGCAGCTGGTTACGGCCCAGCTTGCGGTACGGGTCAATGTCGACGATCCCGTGACGGCGCAGAACGGCAGCAACCACGGCAGCGTCGACCGTGCTGTCGAAGTCGACGGTTCCGACGACCAGTGATCGGTGCGACGGATCGGCGACGAACGGCGCCGTGTAGCCGGATTTCTCCGCCCATCCGTACAACCGGCTCGCCGAGTCGGTCGTCCGGTCGACGGCGAAGGTGAGCCCGCCATTGCCGAGCAGCCACTCGATCTGTTCGGTGAGCAGGAACAACGTCGCGACCGCCGGGGTGTTGTACGTCTGATCCTTGCGCGAGTTCTCGACGGCGATTGCGAGGTCGAGGAAGGCGGGAACGTAGCGATCCGACGCCGCGATCTGCTGGATCCGGGCCAGCGCCCGCGGCGACATGACCGCGATCCACAGGCCGCCGTCGGAGGCGAAGCATTTCTGCGGCGCGAAGTAGTAGACATCGACCTGGGCGGGATCCAATGGCAGGCCGCCGGCCGCACTGGTTGCGTCCACCACCACCAAAGCGTCCGGATCCGCACCATCGACCCGGCGCACCGGAGCCATGACACCTGTCGAGGTCTCGTTGTGCGGCCATGCGTAGAGGTCAACGTCGGGTTCCGCGCGCGGGTAAGCCAACGTCCCCGGAGCAGCGCGAATCACAGTGGGTTCGTTCAGCCACGGCGCGGACCGGACGGCGGCAGCGAACTTCGCCGAGAACTCGCCGAAATCCAGATGCTGGGCACGGTCGCGAACGAGCCCGAATGCGGCCGCGTCCCAGAACGCCGTCGAGCCGCCGTTGCCGAGGACTACCTCGTAACCGTCCGGCGCACCGAACAACGAGGCCACGCCGTCGCGGACTCGACGGACCAGGCGCCGGACCGGTTCCTGCCGGTGGGACGTGCCGAGGTACGTCGGACCGGACGCCGCCAACGCCGTGACCGCCTCGGGGCGGATCTTGCTCGGCCCAGACCCGAATCGCCCGTCGTGGGGAAGGAGATCAGCG
The DNA here is from genome assembly GCA_035697245.1 of Jiangellaceae bacterium. GTDB lineage: Bacteria > Actinomycetota > Actinomycetes > Jiangellales > Jiangellaceae > JACVRX01. The sequence goes on along the minus strand of DASSDH010000253.1, from coordinate 25,918 downwards.
GGCAGCGAGATGTCAGGAGCAGTCCTCACCCGGACTGCGCCCAGGCCGGGTTCCACCCGGGGACCTCGTCGGGACGACGAGCGGACGGCCCGGTGTACTTGGCCGACGGGCGCACGAGCCGGCCGTATTTCTTCTGCTCGAGGATGTGAGCACTCCACCCGCCCGTACGAGCACAGGTGAACATCGAGGTGAACATGTGCGCCGGAACCTCGGCGAAGTCGAGCACGATGGCCGCCCAGAACTCGACGTTGGTCGCAAGCACCCGGTCCGGACGGCGCTCGGCGAGTTGAGCCAACGCCGCCTTTTCGAACGCCTCGGCCACCTGGTACCGCGGGGCGTCGAGCTCGCGAGCGACTCGGCGCAACGTCCGGGCCCGTGGGTCCTCGGCGCGGTACACCCGGTGACCGAAGCCCATCAGTCGCTCATGACGGTCCAGCACGCCTCGGACATACCCATCGGCATCGCCGGTGCGCTCGATCTCCTCGATCATCGCCAGGACACGAGACGGGGCCCCGCCGTGCAGCGGCCCACTCATGGCACCGACAGCTGCCGACAGCGCCGCCGCCACGTCCGCGCCGGTCGACGCCACGACCCGGGCAGTGAACGTCGAAGCATTCATTCCGTGCTCGGCCGCCGAGGTGAAGTACGCATCGACGGCGCGTACGTGCTGGGGATCGGGGTCGCCCCGCCAGCGGATCATGAACCGTTCGACGATGGTGCGAGCCTTGTCGATCTCTCGCTGCGGGATCATCGGTAGGCCGATACCGCGAGCGGACTGGGCGACGAACGACAACGCCATGACGGCCGCCCGGGCGAGATCCTCGCGGCACTGCTCGTCGGAGACATCAAGCAACTGCCGGAAACCCCACGCCGGCGCGAGCATGGCGAGCGCGCTCTGCACGTCTACCCGCACATCGCCAGAGTGCACCGGGATCGGGAATGGCTCGGCCGGCGGAAGTCCCGGCTCGAACGCCCCGTCCACCAACAGACCCCAGACGTTCTCGAACGGCACTCGCCCGACCAGATCCTCGATGTCGACCCCGCGATATCGCAGCGCACCGCCGGCGCGGTCCGGCTCGGCGATCTCCGTTTCGAACGCGACAACACCCTCGAGGCCGTGCTGCACTTCAGCCATGCACACTCCCACGGTCAGGCTCGTGGTCTGATCCGTCCGCCGCCAGGATGGTCGCGAGCCGGAAAGGCCATTCTGCCGTGTGGACGGAGGTTTCCGACAAGTGGAGTCCTCGCCGATGTGGGATTTTGCACAAGAGGCGCTCGCGCGAATGCGCCGGAAATACCCGACTGAACGCCTTCTCGAGTCGTCTGTGCCAAGTGAACCGTTTGCACAATTCCACCGCTGGCTTGCTGCCGCCGTCGCCGTCGGTCTACCTGAGCCGAACGCGATGGTTCTTGCCACGGCGACCTTGGCCGGACGACCCAGCGCCCGGCACGTACTGCTCAAGGAACTCGACGACTCCGGGTTCGTCTTCTTCACCAATCTCCGGTCGCGCAAGGCCGTCGAGATCAGCGCGAATCCCATCGTTTCGCTGTGCTTCCCCTGGTTCGCGATGGCCCGGCAGGTGGTCGTGTCCGGAACTGCGGCACAGGTCACTCGAGCGGAGACTGCCGCGTACTGGGCTACTCGGCCACGTGAGTCCCAGCTTGGTGCGTGGGCCAGCGACCAGTCGTCGGTGATCGGGTCGCGAGCGGAGCTGGAAGCTGCTGCGGCAGTCGCAGCTGAGAGGTTTCCCGAGACCGTGCCGGTGCCGCCATTCTGGGGCGGCTTCCGGGTGTCGCCGCACACCATGGAGTTCTGGCAGGGCGGGCCGGCGCGCCTGCACGACCGGCTTCTCTACACCCGCACGGATGGCGGCTGGCGGTTGGAACGGCTGGCCCCCTGACCGCCAGAACGCGAGCGACCCGCAGGCGGCTCACGCGTCTGTTGCAGGACGCGGCCCGAGGGGACGAACTCCCGGGAGCCCACGGGTCGGGTGGCGTGATTGGGATTGCCCTTAGCGGGCAGCCACCTCACGAGTCCCAGAGCTATGCATTCTGCGGACCACCTCCCTTCCCGTGTACTCCGACCGTAGATCGACAGCGGCGTCATGGCAAACGACATCACCGAACGAGTCGACGACCGTAACCTCGACCGTCGTGAGGCGAGGCTGGCGGCTGCTGAGAACCGTCGTCGCCGACCTTCAGCCGCTGCGCGTCTCGGCGAACTACCGCCGACTGTGGGCCGGCATGACCGTGGCGCAGCTCGGCCAGCAGATGACCGCCGTCGCGATCGCCTATCAGGTGTGGAGCCTCACCCGGTCGTCGTTCGCGGTGGGACTCGTCGGCGCGTTCTCCGTCGTACCGTTGATCGCCTTCGGGCTCTACGGCGGCACGCTCGTCGATCGGTTCGACCGCCGGTTGGTCGCACTCGTCGCATCGACCGGGCTCTGGTTTTTCTCCCTGGTGCTGGCCCTCCAAGCGGTTCTTGGCCTGAACCAGGTGTGGCTGCTCTACCTCGTCGTCGCGGGGCAATCAGGATGCTTCGCCGTCAACAACCCAGCCCGGCAGACGATCGTGCCCCGGCTGCTGCCGCCGAGGCTCCTTCCCGCGGCCAATGCCCTGACGACGCTGAGTTTCAATCTCGGGTTCACGGTCGGCCCTCTGGCGGGAGGCGCGCTGATCGCGGTGGGGAACGGTTTCACACTGCCGTATGGGGTCGACGCCGCGACCTTCCTGGCTGCGCTTTATGCCGTGTGGCGGCTTCCGCCGATGCCGCCTGAGCGCCCGGTCCGGCAATCGGGTCTGCGCTCGATGGCCGAAGGTTTTCGGTTCCTGCGGGCGCGGACCAACGTGCTGATGACGTTCCTGGTCGACCTGTGCGCCATGGTGCTCGCACAACCGAGGGCGTTGTTCCCCGAGCTTGCGGACACTGTCTACGGTGGCGGGGCTCGAACGCTCGGCCTGCTACAGGCAGCGCCGGCGATGGGGGCCATCGCCGCTGGCATCTTCAGCGGATGGCTCGGCCGGGTTCGTCGGCAGGGACTCGCGATCCTGGTCTGCGTTGTCGCCTACGGCGGCAGCGTCGCCGCGTTCGGCCTGGCGGGCTCGTTGTGGATCGGTGTGTTCTTCCTCGCGTTGTCCGGGGCGTTCGACATGGTCAGCGCCGCCTTCCGGTCCACGATCCTGCAGGTCGCCGCGCCAGATGAGATGCGTGGCCGGTTGCAGGGGGTGTTCATCGTCGTGGTGGCAGGTGGGCCACGGCTTGGCGACCTGACCGCCGGAACCTTGGGTTCGTTGTTGGGCCCGACGCTGGCCGTTGTCGCTGGCGGGTTCGCCTGCGCGGCTGCGACGGCCGCGCTGGCCGTCAGGTTCCCCGGTTTCGCCCGCTACGACGCCCGTTCACCGTGAGCCACGTCGAGCGGGCGCGGCCGAGTTCGCGTCCGTCTGCGCCGTACGCGGTTGTGGCGGTCCAGGTCTTGCGGCCCTCCGAACGGAGTAGGAGGCCCATGACGACGCACTCCTCCCCGACACCGGGAAGTGCGGTCAGGCGAGCCGTCATCCGGCCGAGGACCATCGGCCGGCCCTCGATGTCGGCAGACCAGCCGCCGGGACAGTCCAGCACCGCCCAGACGAACTCGGGCCGGCCGGCCAGGTCCGCCGACACCGTCCAGGTACACGCAGTTCGGCCGTCGCCGAGCCGGCCGGGGAACAGTCGGAGCCCGTCATCCGGCGCCCGGTCCGGTCCGCACACGAAGCACTCGGGAAACGGGTGCCGGAGGAGACCCGGGTACGACGCCGACGCCGTCCGCGCTGAAGAACGATCAACCGGCGGCACGGCGTCGACCGTCAGCGGCGATCGCGCTCCCTCGGCGACCATCACGTCGCCATTCGACAACCGCACCGTTCCGGGGTCGTCGGTAACGACGGACATCGCGGTATCCAGCGGCGGCGGCGAACGCAGTGTCACCTCAGCGGCGAATCCACCGACTGTCGCGCCGACGCGGGCCGCCACCAGCCCGCAGACGTACCCGCCGTTTCCGGAGTCGGACGGACCCCGGAACCGACGATCCACGCGCAGCACCACGTCGGCGACAGTAGCTGTTGCCCGGCCGGTACGGTCGCGACGTGGTGACGCTGGCGAACGGGCGGCTGGTCACACCCGACGGCATCGTCGACGGCTGGCTGGAGACCGCGGGCGCGACCATCACTGCATTCGGTCCAGGCGAGCCGCCGCGGCCAGCCGACAGGGACGTGGCGGGCCAGTGGGTGGTACCGGGGTTCGTCGACATCCATGTCCACGGCGGCGCAGGCGCGGACTTCACCACGGGCAGCCCGGAGCAGGCCCGCAGAATCATCGCACTGCACCGTCGACACGGCACGACGACGATGCTCGCCAGCCTGGTCACGGCGGACGTGGAAACGATGGCCGCGTCCATCGACGCCCTGGCCGGGCTGGTCGACGAAGGTGAACTCGCGGGCATTCATCTGGAAGGCCCGTTCCTCGCTCCAGCACGCCGCGGGGCACACGATGCCGGCCTGCTCAGGGTGCCGGAGCCCGGTGTCGTGGATCGTCTGGTGTCGGCCGGCCCGACTCGAATCCGGATGGTGACGCTGGCTCCGGAGCAACCCGCCGCGATCGACGCCGTTCGCCGACTTGTCGACTTCGGGGTGGTCGTCGCCGTCGGCCACACTGACGCGACATATGACCAGACCCGGGCGGCGATCGACGCCGGCGCGGCGGTGGGCACCCACCTTTTCAACGCCATGCGGCCGGTGCTCCATCGCGAGCCGGGCCCGGTGCCTGCATTGCTCGAGGACGACCGGGTCACCGTCGAGCTGATCTGCGACGGTGTGCATCTGCATCCCGCCGCCATCCGGTGGGTCTTGAGAACCGCGAGCGCCCGACGAGTCGCGCTCGTCACCGACGCGATGGCCGCGGCCGGCGCCGGTGACGGCGACTACCCGCTTGGCCACCTGACTGTTCAGGTGCGCGATGGTGTCGCGCGCCAGCCGGACGGGACGATCGCCGGGAGCACGCTGACCATGGATCGGGCGTTCCGATGCGTGGTCGACGCGGGCGCGAGTGTCGAGGAGGCCGTGACGATGGCGTCGACGACACCCGCTGCAGCGCTTGGACTGGCCGACGAGATCGGATCGATCACGGTGGGCCGGGGCGCGGACCTGGTCGTGCTCGATCGGACCCTGCATGTGGCGGCCGTCATGGTGAAGGGGTCGTGGATCGAAGGCTGCCCGCCATGAGAACCAGTCAGGTCGGGTCCACGCTCCGGGCCTCGTCCCGCTCCGCTACCTCTTGCTCATCGACGGAAACAGGGCCGTCAGCGAGGATCTCGTCGATCAAGTTCGCGACGGATTCGATGATTCGGGTTGGCGTGAAGGGCGACGCGTCGACCTCGTCGAGACGCGTCATACCGGACAGCACCAAGATGGTTGCAAGTCCGGCCTCGAGCCCGCTGCGTACATCGGTGTCGAGGCGGTCACCGATCATGACCGAGGACTCAGAGTGTGCATGCAAGCGGGTGAGCGCGGATCGCATCATCAATGGGTTGGGTTTGCCGACGAAGTATGCGGTGACGCCGGTCGCCGCACTGATCATCGCCGCGACAGCACCTACAGCCGGCAGGGTTCCGTCGGGCGAAGGACCTGTGGCATCCGGGTTGGTGCAGATGAAGCGGGCCCCCGCTTCGATGAGCCGCACCGCAGTTGTGATCTGCTCGAACGAGTAGCGTCGAGTCTCGCCCAAGACCACGTAGTCGGGATCGCGCTCCACAAGCACATAACCCACCTCGTGCAACGCAGTCGTCAGACCGGCCTCGCCGATGACAAATGCGGAGCCGTTGGGCCGTTGCGACTGCAGGAACTGCGCAGTGGCTGTCGCGGAGGTCCAGATGCAGTCCTCAGGGACGTCGAGACCAGTTCGGGCCAGGCGAGCAGATAGGTCGCGTTGGGTGAAGATCGGATTGTTCGTGAGAACGAGGTAGCGGCGATTCGTCGCCCTGAGCGCATCAAGGAAGCCGTCCGCACCGGGAACCATCTGGCCTTCGTGCACAAGCACGCCATCCATGTCCGTCAGCCAATAGACCGGAAGTCTGCTCACACTGCTTCTTTCGAGGTCGGTCTGATCTGATGTGGACCTTCGACGGTCGCCTCGACCGCACCCGCCGGTGGCGCTGGGCCGCCGCGGCGCCGTTCAGAGTTCCGCGTCGATGCGTTCCCGAAGGTCAGCCAGCTGCTGCTCCACCTCGTCAAGCGCGCCGCCGAGCTGCTCGGGCACGGCGTCCTTGGCGGCCTCCAGCTCCGCTTCTGCCTCCTCCAGCTTCTGCTGCGCGGCCTCCAGCCGCTCCTGGGCTTCGGCTTCGGCCTCCCCACCGGCCTGCTCCAGCGCTTCGCGGGCGTCCTGAGCGGCCGACTCTGCGGACGACAACGCGTCCTCGACTTGCGTGCGGGTCTCGGCGCCCAGGTCCTGAAGCTGCTCCAGCTGCTCCTGGGCCGAACCGATTTCCGACTCCAGCTGCGCACCCAGTTCCGATGCCGCATCTTCAACCTCCTGCAGCGTTTCCTGCCCTTCGCCGCCGCATCCGGCGAGCAGCAGTGTCAGGACGATCGCGGCAGCGGCACGAGATCGGGAAAGGCACATCGCAGCTCCTTGATGCGTGGGACAGCGGCTGGGGAGAAGGGTGCCACAGTGGTTCAGCCGCCGGCCCAGACTCGCAGCACGTAAGCGGCCGCCTCTTCTGCAGTCCAGCCGTAGGTTTCCGCCTTGCGCCGCAGTTGCCGACGGGTCTGCTTCGGCAGGATGACGGTCAACACGACAGTCTCCTCGGCCTTGTCCTTGTCTCTGACCTTGTCCTTCTTCTTGCCCCGCGGACGATGATCCTTGGCTGCCGCTGAGACATCGACGGCCAGCGAGGACAGGCTCGCGGCGGCGGGGTGGACACTGCCGTCCTCGGCACGCCGCAGGGCTGGGCGGGGTTGCGGAGTGGCGGTCATCGTCGGCTGGCCCCCTTGGTCAGCGGTCCGTCGGAGCCGGCCGTAGCCAGCAGACGATCGAGATAGGTCGAGAAGATCCGGGCGATCTCGCGGGCGCCCGGCGACGGCCACGCCTGGATGGGCACGCAGCTGCCTTCGGCGGCGCCGATGGCCGACCGTTCCGGCAGTACCGGGTCCAGGACCAGGTCGCGGTACGCCGCGAGCAGTTCGTCGAGACGGTACCGATGCTCCGCCGACCGGGGGCGGTAACGGTTCACGACGATGCCCGCGGGCCGCAGCCGCAGGTTGAAGCCGCGCCGCACGACGTCGATCGCTGCCAGGGCTTGTTGGGTGCCGGTGAGCGCGAACATCGTCGGCTCGGTGACCACGAGTGCGAGGTTGCTCGCCGCGAGGGCATTCTTCGACAACTCGCCCAGGCTGGGTGGACAGTCGACCAGCACCAGCTCGACGCCGCGGATGCCCTTCATCGCGGCTCGCAACCGGTGCTCCCGGGCGCTGCCGTCGGCCGGGTGGTTTCGATGTTCGAGCGACGGTTCGCTCGCCACCACCGATACGCCGGGTCCCCATGCTGTCCGGGAAATTGCCTCGGCCATGATCCTGGACCGGGCGTCGGCGAGGACGTCGCTCGCAGTGAAGCGCACCTCGGCGGGATCGAGGACCGTCGTCGCATTGGCCTGCGGGTCCAGGTCGACGACCAGCGTGGGCAGCCCACGGGCGCGCGCCGCACCGGTGAGCCCGAGTACCACCGAGGTCTTGCCGACACCGCCCTTGAGGCTGAGCACGCTGACGGCTAGCACACCGGGAGAGTCTGCCATGCGCCGGTCCGTCCGGGCGGTCTCTCGAATTGCCGGGATAGGCTTTGGCCGGGCGACGACATGACGGGATGTGGTCCGATGAGCGAGCTCATCGACACGACCGAGATGTACCTGAAGACGATCTTCGAGTTGGAAGAGGAGGGGATCGTTCCCCTCCGGGCCCGGATCGGCGAGCGGCTGCACCAGTCCGGGCCCACGGTGAGCCAGACCGTCGCTCGGATGGAGCGCGACGGTCTGCTGCACCTCGACACAGACCGCCACCTCGAGTTCACCGAGCAAGGCCGGCTGAGGGCGATGCGGGTCATGCGGAAGCACCGGCTGGTCGAGCGCCTCTTGGTCGACGTGATCGGCCTGGACTGGGAGCTGGTTCATGTCGAGGCGTGCCGGTGGGAGCACGTCGTCTCCGAGGCGGTCGAGCGGCGGCTGGTCGACTTGCTGCACGATCCGACCGAGTCGCCCTACGGCAATCCCATCCCGGGCCTGGCCGAGCTCGGTCGGCCGATCACGGTCGAGGACTTCCACGCCGGCGTTCGCCCGCTGCCCAGCGTGGTCGGTACCGGAAGCGACGTCGAAGTGACGGTGCGGCGGATCAGCGAGCCACTGCAGACCGACGAGAAGCTGATGGCCGAACTACGCCGGGCCGGGGCGGTTCCGGGCGGAACCGTCCAAGTGCGACATGACGGCGCGAGACTGGTGGCCGGATCGGCGGGTGAAACCGTGGAGCTGACGCCGGAGACCGCGTCGCACGTGTTCGTGAGCGCATGACATGGGGACGATCGACCGGGCCAAGAGCGGCCTGGCCAAGATCGGCGGCGCGGCTGCACTGGTCGAGATCGGCCGCCAGCTCTGGCCTGTGGTCAGGCCCGCGGTAGAGCGTGGCCGGCTGAACGCCGCCGCCTGGCGCACTGCCCGGGCTCACGCCGACCGGGTGCGCCAGGGCAGTTATCTGGACGTCTACGTCGACGGTGCCAAGCATTGGGTGGTGTGGTCCGGCGACGATCCGGTGGCCGCTTACCCGCCGGTCTCTCGCGAGCTTGCGGAGGCCGTCGCGGCCGTCGACCTGGACCGCAGACGGCGGCCGCCGAGCGGCCGGTCGAACCGGTCGGCCGGCACAGGCGCCGAACCGGACCCGGGTCAGACCGAGCAGCGTGGCCTGCCGCCAGGCCCGTGACTGGGATCAGTCCAGCCGGCGCAGCTCCCGCACCAGCAGGGCGGGTACCGAGCTGCCGCGTGCTTGCGGGGCCGGCACGCCGAGCACCTCGACGTCGTCGCCGGCGCTGGCCTCGAAGTCGAACGATCCGAGCAGCTCGAACCGGCCGTTTTCGGTGATCAGGTCCAGCCCGCCGGGCTGCACCGCGGCCACCAGCCGGCCGCGGCGGGTGATCGGCTTGAGCAGGTCGGTTGGAGAGACAGGCGGTCGATCCGGACGGGGCAGCCGCGGCGGTGGCACCTCCGACATGCCGGGCGAATCGTCGGTCGATTCTTCGCTCATCGTCCCCCCGTGTGTCGTCGGCGCGCCCGAATACGCACCGCGGACCGGGAGAATAATCCTCCCAGTCCGCGGCGGCAAACACTGCTGAGCTTTACCCGGTAGCGGTCTGCCGGATTCTGATCGACGTGCCGTCCACGTCCAGCACCCGGATGCGGACGCCCGCCTTGGGCACCTTGACACCGCACAGCTTGATCACGGGGTCAGACTCGTAGAAATACGTCCGACGATCGTCGAACACCGGCTGCGCATCCTGACCACGGATGTAGCTGGGCGCACTGTTCACATGCAGGGTGAACGATTCCGCCCGGGTCAGCGAGAACGGGGCGTCGTACATCTGAATGCGGCAGCGCCATATGTTCCCGTCGAGCCGGTAGATCGGCTGGGGATGGGCGTCGATCGGAATGATCAACCCCTCGCCCAGGTGCTGACTGGTGTTGTTGTCCGGCTGCGAGGTGTCCCAGTACCAGATCAGCAGCCCTTGCATGTAGGAGAAATATTCGACCCAGTCCGGCCGGGTGTTGAGGAAGCCGAAGTTGTACGGGCCGGTCTCCAGGTATTTGTCATAGGAGACGTAGTTGCGGTGCGAGGAGATGTAGTAGTTGTCGTACAGGTTCGTGACCGTAGCGCCGACCGCTGAGAAGCCGGCCAGCGTCCAGCCGTTGGCGCCGGCCTCTGCACCGTCGGCGAACACCACGGTGTCGTTCGCGACGACCTGGATGGCATCGACGAACAGGCCGTTCGGGACGTTCGGGTTGTTACCGCCGACGGCTCCGTCGGTGGTGTACCGGAATCGCAGCCCGATCGTCTGCCCCGCATAGGCAGACAGGTCGAACGTCGCCGGCACCCATGTCGCCTGTGTGCCGTCGATGCCGTTGCCTTCAGCGGCCTTGGTGATCGAGCCCGGAATCGGCGTCCATCCGGAGCCGGCGTCGACCTCCACGTACGCGTAGTCACACGGATCCGGACCGCAGTCTTCGATGTCGTAGGCGGCTTGGAAGGTCAGCGTCGCCGAGCCCGCCGGCAGCGTCAGCTGCCGGCTCATGGTCGCGGTGTAGTTGTTGTCGTGACCGCTGTACCACGAATGAGCACCCTCGTACGGCGCGATGAGGTTGGTGACGACCTCCTTCTTCGGCAGCACGGTGACCAGCGCCTGCGGCATTGAGCTGTTGTACTCGTGCGGCCCGAGCCACATGGTCCGTTCCTGGCCCGCGAGGGTGATCTCGTAGTCGAGCCAGCCCAGCTGGAGTTTCTCCCACGGCCCGAGGTCGGCGCCGCGGGTGCCGATGCCGACGTCGTCCTTCGCAGACAGCCGGCTCTGCGCCATGATCGACCACCAGCCAATCTGGTCGGCACCAGAGGCGGTGTCGTAGAGGTCCGGCAGGCCGAGGTCGTGGCCGTACTCGTGGTAGAAGACCGACCGGCCACCATTCTCCGGCTGGATGGTGTAGTCGCCGACCCAGAGGCCGAGGCTGTCGAACTGGGTGCCGCCCAGCGGGTTCTGCGGGGGACCTGGCGGGCTACCGGGAGCTCCTGGGAAGAACGCGTACCAGCGGTGGCTCCAGATCGCGTCCTCGCCTTGCCATGGATCGCCGTCGGCCTGGTCGCCACCGGCGTGCACGATCTGGAAGTGGTCGATGTAGTAGTCGGGTTCGTTGAAGTTGCCGTCGCCGTCATGGTCGTAGCGGTCCCAGACGTCGAACGTCGCGAGCTCCGCAGCGATCTCGGCGTCGGTCCGGCCTGTGGCCTGCTGGTCGGCTACCCATTGGTTCACCGCGTCCTGGATGAGGAACCAGGTGTTCGAGCAGACGTTGCCGCCGCAGGGGAAGCCGTTGCTGCGTCCGTATCGTGCCTCGTTGTAGCGGACCTTCACCCAGTCGGTGACGATACCGTCGACGCTGTAGCGCCCGGACGACTGCTTCTCGTAGTACTGCTTCAGGGACTCGTCTCCACGGTCGGTGCCGAAGTAGAGCCGCTGGTAGTGCTCGCGGTTGTAGTCCGCCTGCCAAACGGTCGAGTTGTCGACCGTACGGTCTGGTTCTGGGATCTCGTTGTGCAGCGGTCCGTCGAACCGGACTGGCCCCGGAATGGCGGGGGCAGTGTCCTGGTCCGGATAGGACGGATGCCGGTCGTTGCCGAACTCGGCCAGGATCACGAAGATTCGATCGGTGGTCTCGCGGGCGAGCTCGACGTACTGGTCCTTGTGCCGGCCCGGTCGACCGGTCGCCAGATCCGACTCGGCTGTTTCGCCCACCTTGAGGACGGTGCTGACACCGCGGTCGACGGGCGTGGCCTCGCCGTTCAGGACCTGTGTCAGGGCCTCTTCGCGCAGGTCGCGCCGTTTGTCCTCGAGCGGGCTGGGCAGGTCGTCTACTGCCGCGCCGCCGTTTGCCGGCGGGCCGGCGCTGACGTCCGGAGCTCCCGACGCGGGCGCGGCCAGCGCCACCCCCACCGTCGACGCGACAGCCAGGCTGGTCAGCCCGGCGATGCTCTTTCTCACGCTGCCTCCTCGTTGACCAGCGACTCCGACGCACCAAGCGGGGACCCCTCGGGTGCGCAACACCGGACCTTAGGGCAGGTGGGCCGCAAATCGAAGATCCCTTCACTGGAAAGTTTGGGGTTCGTCACGGCATCGGTCACGGAGGACAATGGGGTGGTGATATCGATCGAGCTCGCCAAACGACTGCGTGACGCAGGCGTGCGCTGGATCCCGGCGGCAGGCGACCGGTTCGTCATCCCCGACCGGGACATGGACGATGAGGTGTTCGTGCTTTCGGACATGACCGTTGACGTGCACGAGTTCGAGACTGGCAGGGTGATCGGGTTCAACGGCACGGTGGAGTGGGCGCTCGACAGCGTCGAACAGGAAACGGCGCTCTGGCTACCTAGCGAGACCCAACTGCGGGAGCTGCTCGGCAGGACCTTCGTCAGCTTGGCCCGACCCGCCGAGGGCTATGAGGTCGTCGTTGACGTGGCCGGCTCTCGGACGGCGATTCGGGCGGCCGAGCCAGCCGAGGCTTACGGGCGGGCACTGCTGTTTCTTGCCAACGGCGACGGCATGGACTGACGACTGATCACGCCGGTTGTGCCGGCGGCGTCGCCTCGACTGCGTGACCCGCCAAGAAGTCCTTCCGCAGGGCTTCGCGCTGCGCCACGGCGGCCTCGATGCTGGCGAGCTGTTCATCGCTGCACGGCAGGTCATAGATCTCCCGGATGAATCGGGGGAGATCGGGGCGGTAGTCGTGCGCCCACGGGCGGTACTGGCCCGGAACCTGGGCGTTCTTCATGTCCACCAGCAGCTGGGCGAAGGTGACGACGGGACGCCACCGCATCGACGCCCGGATCCCGCGCGGGCTGGCGCCTGGGATGCCTTCGATGGCGGGCCGCCCGCCGTCGAGCCAGTTGGGCCGGGACGCAATGAGGTCGGTCCCGAACTTGGTGACGCCGTCGTTGTCGTGGCTGAGCAGCACGTACCGCAGCCGGCTGCGCCGGTCTGCCGGCATCGCCGCGATGTGGCCGAAATCGTTGACGACCGTGACGAGGCCGGCATCGACGTCGGATCGGTCCGGGCCGGTGACCTCCTGGGCCCACCGACTCGCGTATGGAGTGCCGATCCACAACGCCCGGTCGATGCCCAGCGCCTGCAGGCCGAGCGTGCCCCAGTGGATGAAGACGTCCTGGCTGGTGTGCGCGCCGAGACTCTCGCCGAAGAGCACGACCCTGGGCCGGCGCTCGGCCGGAAGATCACGCACCCTCTCGACGATGCGCAGCCACAGCAACCGGTTCTGCTCGCGGGCGACCTTGATCCTGCCCAAGGACAACGGCGAGGGGCGCTTGGAGTACTGCATCGTGACGATGGCACAGTCACCGCGGGTCAGATACTGAACCGACGCGGTCGCGGAGTAGTTCACGTAGCCGGTGCCGGTGGGTGAGACCAGCATGATGAGCGCGCGATCCCAGGCGCCGGCGCGGTCCATCTCTGCCAGGGCGAGATCCACCCGTTCGGTGGCGGTCGGCGCGCTGTCCAGGCCGACATAGACCTGTACCGACGTGGCGCGGGTCGGCTCCTTCATGACGGTCGGTATCGACAAATCCGGCATGCCGGTTGGACGGTTGGGCACGGGTTCGGGCCGGACGCCCGCCAGTGCGTGTCGGCGCCCTTCCCGGCCCAGTGTTTCCCAGGACACGAGGCTCGGGCCCGATCCGCTGACCGTGGACTCGAGGCCGAAGGTTTCGGCGATCTGGTCGAGTGTTGGGTCGTCGACGGTGGTTCCAGCCTCGAGCTTGCCGATGATCCGGTGGTACATGGTCGCTCCACCGGCGACGAGAGCACCCAGGGTGGCGCCGTGGGCGGTGAGTCGCCACACCCGTTCCGAGCCCGGCAGCCGGGCAGCGAGGGCCGATCCCGCGGCACCGGCGGCCACCCGCTGACCGGAGGCGAGCACCGTGCCGAGCGCGACCATGCCGCCGGCAGCGCCGAGCGAACGCAGCCGCGTGGCCGTTGCCTCGTCGTCGGGCTGAGCCAGTGGCTCGTCGGCACCCCGGTTCCGTTGCCATTCCAGGGCGAGTGCGAGCGCGAGGCCGGTCGGGACGGCGATCGGAAAGCGCTCCAGCCGTCCACCGGCGCCCACTCGGCGGTCCAGGATCGACATCATGCCCCGGGCGCCCGCCAGGGCGGCGCCCGCGACGCCGGTGACCGCGGTGCGCCAGCCGACCTGCCGGGTCAACCCCCGTAGGGTCGGCTCGGCAGGCCGGCGGCTCAGGGCGCGCTGCACGGCGAGTCCCACCGGAATGACGGCGAGATTGGTCAACAGCACCGCATTCCGCTGCCGCTCCGCCGGATCCGCGCCTTGCACCGGCAACCGGGAGGCAAGGATTTCGATGCCGTCGTGCGTGATGACCGTCAGCAGGTACGTGACACCCGAGGCGAGGCCGGTGATCACCCCTTGGTCGATCCAGGTGCGGGGGTTGAGCGACGGGGCGAACGTCCCCGGCACGACTGCCGCAGCGCCCAGCAACGCTGTGTGCTCGCTTCGGCCACCGACGACGTCACCGATGCCCACGACCATGCCCGACACCTCCGGTCTCCGCGACCCACAACATTCAACGGCCTCGGCGAAGCATTGGCACCACCCAACCTGGGTGATTCGCACGGCCGGCAGTCGGCGTGTACTCGGAGCCGATGCTCGTCGCCGTCCTCATCGTGCTGGTCGCGGCGAGCATTGCCACGAACCGCCTGCCGACGCGGTGGTACGTCCCGACCTGCGTGGTCGCGACCGGCTGTCTGCTGGTGCTCGCTCGGCTCGACGGCCTCGACGCCGCTGATCTTGGCCTCGGCCCGGGAACCGTGCTTCCTGGACTGATCTGGGCAGTGGTCCTCGTGTTGGCCGTTGCTCTTCTCTATCTCGGCGGGGCAACGCTGCCCAGGACCCGAAACCTGTTCGCCGATCGCCGATTCATGGGGACCGGCGGCCAGCAGGTCGCGTATTACCTTTCCGTACGCATCCCATTCGGCACGGTGCTGCTCGAGGAGATTGCGTTTCGCAGCGTGCTGTTCGCCATGGTGACCATCCGGCACGGGACCTGGTGGGCCGTGGCCGTCACCTCGGTGCTGTTCGGTCTCTGGCACGTTCTGCCGGCGATACCGATGCACCAATCGCACGATGCTGTCCACGGTGCTTTCGGGATCGGTGCGCGCGGACGCTGGATCGCGGTGGTCGCGACGGTCGTTGCCACCGCTGTCGGGGGAGTCGGCTTCGCCCTTCTCCGGGTCTGGACGGACAGCGTGCTGCCGCCGATCGGTCTGCATTGGGCGCTCAACGGCCTGGGCGTCGCCGTCGCATGGTGGCTCGGCCGCATCACCCACGGCGGGGGAGGCCGGGAACCACGGGTTTCACCGTAGGGAGAAGCGGGCGGGCGGGTGTCGAGAGCCGTGGGATGTGGCGATGGACCTAGTGTTCAGCTCAGCAGGTAGGGCCCGGAGGAGATCGAACGTGGGCAGGCAGAACCGGAGCGCTCCATGCGGGAGCGACTTGCGGTGACGACGACCGATCCGACCCAGGTCGCCGACTCGTCGAACCCTCCGACGCACGTCGCGCCAGCGACCTCCATGTTCGCCGGTGCCCCAGCTGGCTCCGCGTCGCCGGTAGCACCGGTTGGCTGGTGCTTGGCGTGGCGGGAGCGGCTGCGGTTGGCGTCTGGGCGGTGGCGTATACCCACGAACTGGTCGTACCGTTCCTGTTCGCTGCCGTGCTGGCCATCCTTTTCACGCCGGTCGTCGAGTGGATGACCCGGCATCGCATGCCTCGGGTTCTTGCCGCCGTTCTGGTCCTCCTCGGTCTGGTGGTCTTGGCTGTGATCTCCACCGTCGCCGTCGTGCAGGGAATCGCTCAGGAGGCGCCGGGATCGGCAGCGTGATATCCGAGGCGGAGGACGAGGTGTCGGCATGGCTTACCAGCGCCGGACTCAGCCCGTCGACGGCGTCCGACGCCACCTCGTCCGCGGTGAATGCGGGGCAGTCCGCGACCCGCACGTTGGTCAGCGGACTTCTCTCCGGCCTGGGTGCCCTGTCCTCGATCCTGTTCATGCTGTTCATCGGTTCGGTCATCTTCTTGTTCATGCTGCTCCACGGCGCGCGATACCAGGCCTGGGTCGTCCGCCACAGCGGCCTGTCGCTCGGCACCATCGAGCCGGTGGTCCGCGACTCTGCGTCGGCGATCAGAGGCTACTTCAAAGGCACTACGATCCTCGCGGTCACGAACGCGGTACCGGTCGGGATCACGGCCTGGCTGCTCGGTATTCCGCTGGTCGGAGCCATCGCGCTGGTGACGTTCATCACCGCTTACGTGCCGTTCTACGGCGCGATCATCGCTGGCCTGTTCGCGTGCCTGATCGCCCTCGGCAGCCAGGGCCTGACCACTGCCCTGATCATGCTGGCCGTCCTGCTGCTGGTGAACAACGTGCTGCAGAACTTCTTCGCCCCATTCGCCTACGGATCGTCACTCCAGCTGGATCCACTGGTGGTGCTTCTCGTTACGACCGGTGCCGGTCTGATCGGCGGCGTCGCGCTGATCGTCCTGGCGGCGCCGCTGACCGCGATCATCACCCGGGCCGCCGCACGGCTGGGAGCGGCCCGGGAAGCGGCAGTGGCACCGGTCGTGTCGCCGACCGAGGCAACAGCACTACCGCAGAGCGGTTGAGCGGTCGGCGCGGCGCACCGCGACCAATAGGTAGGCGCTGACCACGAACACCCAGGCCGGGAACAGCAGCTCCACCCAGGGCAGGAAGCCGACGCCCACCAGCAGACACACCGCAAGCAGATATCCGAGGATGGCGAGCCAGCGTGGCATCACGGCGGAACGCAGCGCGATGGTCGTCGTGGAGATCATGAAGACCCCGGCCATCCGGATCGCGTAGACGTTCATGATGGTGGAGCTGATGTGCGCGCCGAGGGTCCAGACGTCGGCGTCCGGCGTCGCCTGACCCGACCCGGTGCTGATGACGAGTGCGCTGGCAACCGCTGTCGAGACGAACAGCAACGCGAGAAACAGCAGGCCGCTGCCGAGAAACACCGTCGCGATGAAGCGGTCTTCTGCGTCGCCGATCCGGTCGCGGACGACTCCGACGAACCAGAGGAATGCGATGCCGGCGTAGGGGACGAGCGTGACCGCGACCAGGATCCGACGTCGGTCAGTCCCGTCGAGCTGAGTTATGTCTAGATCGGCAGGGTTGTGCGGAACCGACAGTCTGAGCAGCACCAGGCTGGTACCGAGCAGCACGGCGAAGACGATTCCCGCCACCGCCGCCGACCGTGGCGCGGTGAGCGCCTTGCGGGTACTGGCCGACAGCACCGGGCCGTTGGCGAGCCCGGCGCCTTCGGCTTGGTCGGTCAAGGAACGGCAGCTCGGTCAGCGGCGGCTCACCCGGCGCGCGGTGCGCCGTCCAGTACGCCGAGCTACTCTGCGGGAACCCATCATGTCAACCTCCTGGCCCTTCGGTGGCTACTGGGACGCCGATGTTCCGGTCGTTTCGAGCGCGTGCAGCTCCGCGGCCTCTTCAGCCGACACTAGTCCGATCGCCACCAGGTCGAGCGGGCTGATGAACCCGTCGCTGATCCGGAAGCCCCCTGCTCGGGCAATGGCGTCGCGCAGCGGAACCGCCCAGTGATGTTCGAGCAGCAATAAAGCGGCCGCGGTGTCGTTCGGGATTTCCTCGAGGACGTCCCATGCGTCGTCCTCGTCGAAGACCTGGAAGCCTTCGGCCGCTGCTTCTGCCCCCAGCTCAGCGCCGGCCTCAATCCCTTCCTCGCCTTCGATGCCGAGACCGATGAGGGCGCCGACCTTGCTGCCCAGTTCGATCGCCTCGTCGGTGGTCAGATTGCTCAGATGTTCGACCTCGATCTCTCCTTCGGCGTCCTTGTACACCACGAGCGAATCGATGACGCGCACGGTGTCGCTCTCGCGCAGCCTTTCAAGCTCCTCGATGATCTCGCCGTGGAAGTTGGGATGGTTGAAGCCCAGCACGATGAGCTGCACAGGTCCGATCGCCACATCTGTCCCCTTCACTTCGGTGCGCACACGCCCTTACGCGTTGCGCCGTCCCATGATTGTGCCGCTGTATGCGAACCGCGCCATCACCCGCGCCGGGTGAACTCATCGACCGACAGGTGGGGTTACGTCGCGTCCAAGCACTGGTTCCGCTCCTACCTCACGCGTCACGACGCGGGTAGCGATCTGGTCGGCAATGTAATCGGCGTCGCGCCCGACGCCGGGCAAAACGTCCGACGTCGCCGCGTACTGGAACTGCAGGCCCACGAAGAACAGACCGGGCGCCCCGGGAACGACGCCCCGTCGATGCACCGGACGTCCGTCATCGCCGAAGATGTCGAGGTCAATCCAGCCGAGCCCGGGGGCGAACCCCGTGCACCAGATGACGTTGGCCACCTCCAGGACACGACCGTCTTCGAAGGCCGGGAAACCATTCCGCACCTGGGTCATCCTGGGAAGGAATTCGACGCCTGCCGCGGCCAGGTCCTTGCGCTTGGTGCGGACGAGCGGCGCGCCATTGGCCAAGAACCGCGGCATGGCCTTGCGACCGATCGGAGATGCAAGGGTCAGCACGTGGTTCCCGGCGAACCGCACAAGGGGCAGGACAAAGCGGGCCGTGTTGGTCCCGTGTTTGACCGGAAGTTGTCCGACGCTCCGTCCTGATAGCGACGTCGGGTGCGTCCGCGAAACCTCGAGGGCGATCTCGGCTCCGGAGTTGCCCGCGCCGACCACGAGGGTGGGGCCATACCGCAGCTGCCTCGGGCTGCGGTACTCGCTCGAGTGCAGTTGCACGATGGACGGGTTGAGTTCGGCAGCGAAGTCTGGAATGCGGGGACAGTGGTGGGCACCCGAGGCGACAACAACGTTGTCGGCCTCGAACCGGTCAGCGGCGGACGTGACGACTAAGCGGTCCCCGTCACGGTGGACGCCGTCAACATCGACGCCGGTCCGAACCGGCAGGTCGAACCGCGCCGCGTAGGCGTCGAGATAGTCGGCCACCTCGTCCTTTGTGGGGAATGACAGCGGGGGAGCCGGAAATCGCCAGCCCGGCAGTCCGTTGTAACGAGCCGGGGTGAACAGGCGAAGCGAGTCCCAGCGCTGTCGCCAGGCGTCGCCGATCCGCTGGTTCGCGTCCAGGATCACGAACGGGCGTCCTCGCCTGCGCAGGTGGAAGCCGGTCGCGAGTCCGGCTTGACCTCCACCGATGATCACCGTCTCGACACGCTCGGCCGCTGCACCGTTCCCGTTCATCGTCCACTCCTAGGTCGTCGGTTGATGACTCGACGCTAGGAAGCGACCGGAAGGAGCACTTCGGGAGAACGAACCAACTCTTGTTCGTCCGGCGATGTGAGTAATTCTTTGTAGACGCGCCGGTTGGCCAGCTCGTAGCGCAGGTACCAAACGAGCATGAGAGCCGTTGCGACCAGATAGAACGTGTGCAATGCCCAGATCGGTCCGGCCGGCAGGTGGAAGACATAGATGGAGTGGATGACGTTGCCCACGTTGCTCAAGACAATGTTGCCGAGACTGTACGAGCGCAGGTCTTTGGTGCGAGCGGCCTTGACCAGCATCGGCAGCAAACTGGACGCGAAGATCAGCGTCGACATGGTTCCGGCCAGTACAGGGAAGCCGATGTCCATGGCGGCCTCCCCTGTCGTATGACGTTGGTCTCTTTCGACGACGCTAGAAGCCGCGCGGCCGCAGAACATCGGGACTGTTACCCATATCTCGGCGCAGAACCGATGGGTGGTTCGATGTAGCCAGCGGGTCTAGACCACGTCGTGCTCGTATGCGTACGCCGTCGCGGCGGCCCGGCTGGTCAGGCCCAACTTGGTGAAGATGTTGCTGACGTGACGGGCCACCGTCTTCTCGCTGAGGAACAGGTCAGCGGCAATGGCGCGGTTGGTCATGCCGGTAGCGACGAGGCGGAGCACTTGCAGCTCACGCGTCGTGAGTCCACCCGGCGCGGCGTCGATCGTGGGACGGAGCAGTGCTTCCACCCCGGCCAGGTCCGGTCCGGCGTCCAGCTGCTGGAAAACCCACCGTGCAGCGTCCAGCTCCAGCTGGGCGCCGTCCTCGTCGCCGAGCTGCCGACATGCCCGGCCCATCAGGGCCCTGGCCTTCGCCCCTTCGTAGGGCGCTTCGACCTCTTGCCAGCTCTTCCAGGCCCGGCGCAGGGACGCCAGCGCCCCCCTGGCGTCGCCGTCGGCGAGCAGGACCGATCCGGTGGCGTGAGCTGACATCGCATCGAGCACCGGCGCGTCCCTGCCAGCGGCGAATTCCTCGAGCTCATCGGCTGCGGCCCGCGCGGCTTTGACGTCGGCTGCGGCAAGCGAGATCTCGACATCCGCCGAGAGCAACCTCAGCCGTCGTGACTGCCCAGGTACTTCGGCCAGAACCCGGCGGATCGCTGCGATGGCAGCATCGAGCTTCCCCTGCGCCAGCCGGAGTAAGGCCAGACCGGGCTGCGGCTCATGTCCCGACTGGTTGGCCTTTTGATACGCCGTCTCGGCCTCGGCGAGCTCTCCGCGGAGCCGGTGCACCTCGGCTTGTTGGTACCACGCCCAGCCGACCAACCACTGATCCCCCTGTCTGCTCGGCAGGATGCGCACCCGCTTCGCCGCGGCCATGGCATCCGACCAGGCGCCGTGCAACTGCATGATCTCGGCCCGATGCAGCAGACACTGCCCGCGGAACGGCACCAGGTCGGGCTGTGCCTCGCACCAACGGCTCAGCGCCGACGTCCACTCCTGCGCTCTGCGAAGATCGAAGATCCTCATGCATTCGCTGATCACTCCGCAGTACACGATCCCGGTGGGGACCGGCGAGACGCCACCGGCGGTGACGGCGAGCATGGCCTCGTCGAGCAGGGACACTCCCTCAGTGATCCGGCCGAGCTGGAGCAGAGCCTGGCCCTTGCCGAGCCGGCTCAGCGCCATCAGGTCCGGCTCGCGATATCTGTCCGCGATCTGCGCTGCCTGTTCGAACAAAGCGGCCGCCGTGGCACCGTCGCCCTGGGTCAGGCTTTGGATCCCGGCGGGTGCGAGCAGGAAGCCCCGTTCGACGCAGTCCGGGCCGACTTCTTCGACCAGCCGCTGAGCCCTGGCGAGCCAGCCGCCACCTTGTGCCATTTCCCCACGCTCGAGCAGTCTCATGCCCAGCCAGAACGCGCATCGGGCCGCGCGAGTCAGCTCCCCGCTTCCGACGAATGCGTCGTACGTCCGGACGCCGACGGCGGTCGTGACGTCGTCATCGCCGATGAGGGCGGCTGCCAGGCCGAGTCGCTCGAGATCGTCCGGATCCAGCGCAGAGTCGTCGTCAGCTGCGGACAGTTGGTCGAACGCCTCCGACCAGGCTTGTCTCGTGTAGGCGTCCCTGCCCCGTTCGAGCGCATCGCTGATCCCCACGTTCCCTTACTACCGCACCACCGCAGCCGCCGCGACGGGCACCATATGACTGACAGGCGGCCCGGCTTAGGCATCTGCACGCGCATCTGCCGCGCGCAAACTGCGTCGGCGGGTGCAAGATAGCCCGATGGGCACCGATCCGGGGGGCGAGGTCGACGTGCGGTCCTTCCGCCGTAGCGACCGGCAGCAGGTCACCGCACTGGTGAATGCCCACGTCGCGGCGGTGATCCCGGGTGTTTCGCTGTCCGTGGCCGCGGTGATGAGCAGTCTCGGCCGTGACCCGGGAGAGCACATCGTCGACCCGGGGGTGGTCGAGCGGGTGACGCTCGTCGCGGAACAACGGCAACGGATCGTCGCGGCAGCGCATCTGCTGCGCTACGGCGCAGACGACCGTGTCGCAGAGGGCTATCGGGACGCAGGCGAAATTCGCTGGTTGCTGTGCTGGCCGCCGGTACCGCGATGGCCGGACACGGCGAAGGTCGGGGACCAGCTCACGCAGGCCTGCCTCACCCAGTTCGACAAATGGGGGGTCCGCCGCCGGTACGCGGATGGGACGCTTCCCGTGCCGGCCGTGTACGGCGTGCCCGAGCAGTGGCCACACGTCCGCGACACATACGAGCGCGCGGGCTTCAAACACGACGGCCGGACGGAGGTCGTGTTCGTGACCGCCGTCCACAACGTACCCCGCTGGCGGCCGTCACTGCTCGGTCTGAACATCCGCCGGACGTTAGGTGTCAACGGCACCCGGATCTGGGTCCTCGCGGAGGACACGGTGCTGGGCTTCATCGAGGTGGACACCAACCTGGGCGAAGCGAACCGGGCCGCCGGCATCGCATCGTGGGCCGAGATCGGGAACCTGCAGGTCGTCGAGGCGCATCGACGGCAGGGCGTCGGAAGCTGGCTCGTTGCAGAAGCGGCCGGGTGGCTCGAACTGGCCGGTATCGACCGCCTGCTCGGCTACGCCAGCCCGGACGACACCGCGTACGTGGCGTTCCTGGAACGGATCGGCTTCCGTGAGCTGACCAGGACGATTAGAGGTTTGGAGCTGCCCTAGCCACTCGCGGCAGTGGCCGGCTCGGACCGCTTTCCTCCGCGCTGGTCGGGATCGAGCAGCGCCAGGAACACCTCTGGTCGGCCCTCGACGTGCAGCTGCGGTAGCCGCCGGTCCAACCACTGGGGCAGCTGCCAGTTCGCGCTGCCTGTCAGGTGCATGATCGCGGGGACAAGTAGCATCCGGACCACGGTTGCGTCGACCAGGATGGCGGCCGCCATGCCCACGCCGATGACCTTGAGGAAGACCTCTGGACTGGGGATGAAGGCGGCGAATACAGCGACCATGATGGCTGCTGCTGCGGTCACCACTCGGCCGGTCCCGGCCAGCCCGTCGACGATCGCCTGGCTGTTGTCCCGGGTCCGCAGCCAAGACTCCCGCATGCGGCTGACCAGGAACACTTCGTAGTCCATCGAAAGACCGAACAGCACCGCGAACATGAGTACGGGGATGAACGCGGGCATCGGCGTCGCTGTGTCGATGCCGATCAGCTGGCCAGCCCATCCGCCCTCGAGGACGAGCGCGACGACGCCGTACGCAGCCGCGACGGAGAGCAGGTTCATGAACGCTGCGGTGACGGGGATCGCAATGCTCCGGAACGACACGAGAAGCAACAGCATCGACAGCGCCACGACGCCGCCGATGAGCAGCGGCAGCCGCTGTGCGACGTTGGCCGTGCTGTCGATAGCCGTCGCGGTGACGCCGCCGACATGGACAGTGACATCGGCGTCCTCGGTCGCAGTCGGCACGACGTCGTCGCGCAGGGTACGCACCAGGTTCTCGGTCGCCTGATCCTGCGGACCGGTGCTCGGAACGACCGTCAGCAGGGCCGTGTCGCCTGCGGGATTCAGCTGCACCGGTGTCATTGCCGAGACGCCATCAGTGGCTGCCAGGTCGTCGGTCAGGGCATCCAGCGAGTCGGGGTCGCTACCGGTCACGTCGGCGACCAGCACGAGCGGTCCATTCGCACCCGCCCCGAAGCCGGCGCTGACCAAGTCGTAGGCCTGCCGGGTTGACCTGCCCTCGGCGTCGTTGCCGGCGTCGGGAAAGCCGAACCGGACACCCAGGAACGGCGCGGCGAGTGCGAGCAGCAGGGCGACGCCGGCCACTGCCGCAATCACGCTGTGCCCGTCGACCAGCCGGCTCCATCGAACCCAACCGCGGCTTGGGACCACGTGGCCGCCCGCCGCGATCTGTACCGGCCGGCTCCGCCCGAGCGGAAGTCGCAGCCGGTCTATCCACCGCCCGAAATAGCCGAGCAGCGCGGGGAACAGCGTGACCGCCGCCACCATGACGACGAGCACTCCGACGATGGTCGCGAGTGCCGCCCCGCGCATGAACGACAGGCCCATCGCGAACAGACCCAGCATGCTTACCACGACTGTGCTCCCGGCGACGAGGACGGAACGGCCGGCCGTGTCCAGCGTCGCAACGGTGGCGGACTCGGTGTCGAGGCCGGCCGCGCGCCACTCCCGGAACCTGGTGACCATCAGCAGCACGTAGTCGATGCCGATGCCGATTCCCATCATCGCGGCGAGCGAGGTGGACCAGTCAGGAACGTCGACGACGGCCGCCACCAGCCCGATCAACGCGCCGCTGATGGCGAGGCCGGCGACAGCGACGACGAGCGGGAGCCCGGCCGCGACCACAGAGCCGAACGTCAGCAGCAGGATGATTGCGGCCGCGGCCAGACCGATCCCTTCTGAGCCGATCTCGCCTTGTTCGGCAAGCTGGATGCTCTGTCCGCCCAGAGCCACTTCGAGTCCCGGCTGTTCCGCCTTGGCTGCGGTCTCGATGAGGCGCTCGGTGTCGGCAATCGGCATGTCGACCGGGTTGGTCACGTCAAGGCGGATGTGGGAGAGCAGGGTCCGGCCGTCGGCCGAGATCGCGCCCGGCGCGGCGTATGGATCCTCCACAGTTGCGACATGCGGCTGATCCGCGAGAGTCCCGAGCAGGCCCGCTACCGTTGCTCGCACCGTGGGGTCGGCCGCGCCCGCTTCAGCGCGAACCACGACGTCGACTGTGTCGCCGGACTGACTCGGAAACCGGTCGACCAGCAATGCCTGGGCCCGGGCCGAATCCGACCCCGGCGCGGCGTAATCGGCGGCAAAGTCATCGGCGAATGCGGCCGACAGAGTCGTGGCCAGGGCCAGTCCCGCCACCCACGCCAGGACGACCCGGCCGCGGCGACGGAAGGCGACGGCGGCCAGTCGGCCGAGCGGACCGGGGCGGACTGGAGCACGTTCTGGCTGCGAGCCGGACCGGTCCGGTCGGATCATCGTGTCGTTGGTCATCGAGACCCCTTTGTGCGCAATGGTTCGTGACGGCGGTGAAGCGTCCTTGGCTCTGTTATGCTTCATAACGAACACTAAGCAGCAGAACTTGTCAAGACCTATTACGTCTGTGACGATGCGTAACAGAGCATCGGGTGAAGGTGGGCCGGGTATGACCGTCGTGTCGAGCGAGCCGCACGTGCCGACCAGGCGTGAACGCACGCGGGCCGCGACGATCGAGGAGATCAAGCAGACCGCCCTGCGGTTGATGCATGACCAGGGGACGACCGACCTACGGTTCTCGGACATCGCGCGGGAGATGGGGATGACCGCGCCGGCGCTCTACCGCTACTTCGGCGACCGCGACGAACTGTTGACCGCGATGATCGTCGACGCGTACGACGACCTCGGCGACGCGGTGGCGGAGGCCAGGGATCGGGTGCCGCTCGACGACCCGACCGGCCGACTCAATGCGGTGGGGCAGGCCTACCGCGCCTGGGCTCGCCGCGAGCCGCAACGATTTGCGTTGATCTTGGGGATGCCGGTGCCCGGTTATGCCGCGCCCGAGGAAGGCCCGACGACGGAGGCGGCGCAGCGCGCTATGGCGCAGCTGAAATCGCTGTTCTTCGATGCGGCCGAACTACAGCTGTTACAGCCACCCCTGCTCCGCGAGGTCGCCGAGCCGCTGCGGGTATGCGCCCAGGCCGAGCACGACGTGATGCATCCGGACGAGCCGGTTCTGCCGGTGGAGACCTTCCAGGCCATGCTGCACTGCTGGGCGGCTCTGCATGGGTTCACCTGTCTCGAGGCGTACGGACACCTGGACTGGCTTCCGGCGGAGGCACGGGACTCCCTGTTCGACGCGAGCATCCGGCTGATCGCCGCGACGACCGGGCTGCCGATGCCGCAGGCGTAGCACTGGTGCTTCGGTGCAGTCTGACACCATCGCCTGATGCCCGAGGGCGACACGGTCTTTCTGGCCGCCCGGCGGCTGCGGGAGGCGCTTGCGGGCCGGCTGCTGACGCGGACCGACTTCCGGGTGCCTCGATACGCCACGACGGATCTGACCGGGCGAACGGTCGATGAGGTCGCGTCTCGGGGCAAGCACCTGCTGGTTCGGGTCGCGCCCGATGTCACTATCCATACGCACTTTCGCATGGACGGAACCTGGCGAACGTTCGGCGCCGGTCGACCCTGGCACGGTGGTCATGAGTGGCAGATCCGGATCGTGCTCGCGAACGCGGAATTCGACGCGGTCGGATTCCGGATCCCCGTCATCGACGTGGTGCCGCGCGCCAAGGAGAACGACCTGGTGGGTCACCTCGGCCCGGA
>DASSDH010000252.1:0-23543 GCA_035697245.1 Jiangellaceae bacterium | reverse complement strand
GGCGAATCCACCAACGGGCCCACCGTGTCCACATAACGCTGCGTATCGTTCAGCGTCCGCTGCCCCCAATACGCCACCGCCGCCGGCGTCATCAACAACCCCGCCAACACCACACACACCACCGCCGCAACCGACCGACCCCGACCACCTCCACCCCCCCGGACACCCGGCGCGATCGACTGCGTAGGTTGCGCCTCGGACATCACAAGCCTCCTTAGTGCAGCGAACGGTACGGCCCCTCTGGCCAAGCTGCCGCCGTCATCGACCACACGGCTCGGTCCACAGACATTCACGTGTCCGAAGGCAGCCGGAACATCCGTCGGATGCGGAGCATCCGGGCCCCTTGCATAAGCAACAGGGCGCCGGCGGTGAGACCCCACACGCCGAGGGCGATGCGGATCGTGGACGCCTCAGTGTCCCGGGCGATGAACAGGATGATCCCCAAGATCACCTCGACGGACCCGAGGATGAGTCCGCCGATCGTCCAACGGTGCCCGGTGTGTTCCTCGATCTCGAAGGCACCCACGAGCCGGAGACACCCGGTCGCGACGGTGGTGAGTGCGACGGCGCCGATGAGGGCAGTTGGGTCCAAAAAGTCATCGAGTGCATAACGAGCGAGCAAGATCAGTCCCGCACCGGTCCCGAGGACGCCGGCAGCCAGGCCTATCCGGGCCCCCGCTCTCCAACGAACGCCCAACGCCCATCGGATCGTCAAGAGACCGCCGAGCAGCCAGTAGACCGCGACGAAGTTGACCAGCACGGCCTGGGACGCGCCGGAGACCAGGGCTCCGATGCCGAGGAGAAGTGCAAGGCACCCACGTGCCACGCTGACCCACCAGAAGCGGGCGGCCGCTCCCAGGGCCTGCTCGCTCGCGGAGGACGGATCAGGGGCAGCCACGGCCGAGGATCGCCAGAAGTGTTTTCGCCATTTCTCGTATCCGTTCTTCCGACTACGCCCCGGGGGCCGTTCCGACCCCATGATCACCCCTGGGTGGCTGCTCGCCACCCAGGGGTGCGTTGCCCGGTACGGAACCGCCACTGTCCGTGGCCTCGGCGGGGTTGCGGTAAGGACCGAGTAGCAGCTCGTGTGCATCTCCGGCGGCGGCAACCTCGGCCGTCGCCTCGCCGGTCCTGAGGCGAATCACGACGGGCTGGTCGCCTAGCCGCTTCACCTCATCCGGATCGGCAGGACCTTCCGCGTCCAGTGCGTCTGGGGCCAGGAGCTCGTTCCGAAAGTAGGACGGCGCCTTCGTCCACACGAGGACATCGCGAACCCAGCGCCCATACCCGCGGCTCCACTTGGGGCGCAACCCGTCAATCTCTCCGCTGGCAACTCGGATCTTGCCGCGGAAGGCCCCCGGCTGCCGAACGACCCACCGTTTGCGAACAAGGACGAAGCCGATGAGCGCGAGCAGGACGATGAGGTCGACGCCGAGCACGGCCAACAGCGCGATGAGCATGCTCGACCTCCGCATTTACGGGATTACATCTCCACCACGCCCAACGTAACGACCCACGAGCGCCCTGCCGTCACCCATTCTGAATGAGATTCCCTAAGGTCAACCTGGGGCTGCCTGGAGCATCACCGCTCCAGGTGGTTCCACGATCTGGCCTATCCGATTTGATGGTCGATACGACCCGCCTACCTCGTCCGCGAGGTGACCGCGGCGTGCGGCTACATCCAGTCGGACGAGATCACGCTCGGTTGCCCAGCAATCGAGCGTGGATGCGATGAGTGCGTAGGCGACGAACACCTCCAGGAGGAGGTAGCCGGCAGCGGCAGAGATGGCTGAGGCAAGCCTCGGCAAGCGGCTATACCGGATCGCTGACACAGGCGTTTGCGGCCGGAGCGCTGCTAGCAATGGTCACGGACACACTTCTGCCCGACGCCAACGAGGTCGAGGGTGTCACCGAGGCTACGAGCGCCCGGACCTTGCGGTCGATCAATCACGGCGGCTTCGGGTCCCCCGGACGATGATCGCGATGGCAGTTGCGATCGCTAGCACGTTGACCATGGCGTCGAAGAGTCGCAGCTTGTCGCCTTTGGCCTCGGCCTTTCGGATCTCGCGCACAACGTCGTAGACAGCCATTGCCTGGCCACCGATACGGCCGATCTGCATGATGTTCATTCGACGACCTCCAGGTCGGATGCGCGGCCGAGGAGTGGACCGCCCAGCGGTTCAGGCAGGCCTGTTCGACGGCGGCGCCGACCCAGTAGAGCCGGTCGTCGGCCGATGCTGGACGAGTTCCATCGGGTCATAACCGCTGATCGCCTCGTGCAACAATGCGGCGTCCAAGACTGTTCGGGCACACGGCCCGCTCTGGTCGAGGCTGGACGCGCAGGCGACACCCATCGCGAACTCGTCGAGCTTGGTCTTGTCCAGGATGACCACACCGGCGTCACGCAGCTTGCGGGTGCCGTTGGCGTCATACCGAAGGCCCCAACCGTCGAGAATCTTGGAGCCGCACGTGGTCGTTTGCCCGCGGTGGTGAAGACGTCCTTGAGCGCGAGCGGAAAGTCGGCCAGCGGCTCGAGATCCTCGTCGCGTCGACGACGCTGGTCGACGGCTCCGGCCGAGCGTCGACACCCCTCCAGTGACACCGAAGGGTCGTAGGATGCGGGACATTCCGTGTCGTCAATGGTGGTCACCTTCGTCGTGTGCCGGACCAATTCCGAGTTCAGCGTCGCACCGCCGGGGTCACTGCGCGTCATCCAAAGTGGGTGATGGGCTAACTCGGCATAATGCGCGTTGCCTGATGCCCTGTCGGGCCGATTGATCCGACTCACTGCTAGCCAGGCAGCAGTCGCGGCCGGGCCACCAGACGAATACGTCACCGCAATTCCGCGGCAGACCACTTAGGCGAGGGCCGCGGCCGGTCGGCGGTCCTGCCGGGGAGCCCCACAGGGCTCCTGAGATTGCTCAGTCGTTGATCTCCACCCAGACCGACTGCTCGTCGTGCTCCTCCCAGTCGGCGCCCGGCATCGCGATGGCCCAGCTCGTCCATGTCCCGATCGGCCGAGCCGGGGCGGTCCTGACTCTGACTCGGACGACCATGCCAGGCGTAAGCTCCACGGGCGAGCGCAGCGGCGCCGTCGTCATCCCCCAGTGCGTCGGCGGATCACCGGGTCCCACAGAGAACGAGATGCCGGGCGCGAGCTCGGCGCTGAACCAGAGTGCGAGCGCGTTGGCCGTTCCGTGGTCGCGGACGGGCAGCAACGTATCGGCTTCGTGAGGCGCCTGCGCCTGCTCGAGCGGGATCAGGTCCGCGTCCGTCGTCCACAACCGATGTGGCTCGGAGCGCCTGTCACCCGCCGCAAGGTGACGGAACGTGCCGGAATAGAAGATCTCGTTAACGGTCTTCTCGACCAGGTCCTCGAGCCTGAGGCCGTACGGGTTGTCCCGCAGGAACTCCACCGTCTCTTCGAGATAGCGGTCGTGCACCAGCGCGGCCCACGCCGTGACCGAGCGGGGGATCATGACCCCGCCCGGCTTGAGCCAGCGGTCACGGGCGGCGATGACTGGAACGAGCATCCCTTCGTCGATCCCGAACCCTCCGAGCCACTCCGAGACGATCACGTCGACACGTTCCGGCGGCTCGACGTCCATGACGTCGCCGTGGATCACCTGGACGATCTCCGCGACACCGTTCGCGGCGGCCAGCTCCTGCGCCAGGACGGCGACCGACGTCTGTTCCACCGCGTAGACCCGCGCAGCGCCTGCGCGCGCCGCGAACACACTCAGGATGCCGCTTCCCGCGCCGACGTCGAGGACGATGTCGCCAGGGCCCACCGCCGAGTCGATCGCACGCCGGAAGGCCTCGGTGCGAACGCGGTCGCGGATCATCGTCCGGTGTACCTCGAACTCCGCGTACATCGGGTCCGGCGGGTTCATGATCGGCGTCCGCACATGCGTATCGTAAGTTGCTCGCTTTTCTGCATCTTCCGTGCGACCAAGGATCGTGCTTGGGTACTCGAATTTGTTGATCTTGCCGTCTCGTTTGAAGCGGTTCCGACTCCGTCAGCTGACTTGGAGGTGGAGCTGTGCAGCGGTCAGCCACCGGTGATTGGCTGCCCCAAAGCTACAGCGACGCCTGCAACGAGCCCGATCCCACCGACGACGAGAAGCCCGGCCCGCGCCCGCTCGGACCCGAACCGCTCGGAGATCGCGGCGAAGAACAGGACCGCGGCGAACAGCAGCGTTGTCAGGGTGTAGACGTCTGAGTAGCCGTTGGCGTCCTCCCCGTCGGCAAAAAGTGCATCGGCACGCGCTTCGAGTTCTCCGGCAGCCTGGTCGGCAGCGAGCTGATATTCGGGCATCTCGAGAGGGCTGGCCGGGGCGTCCTGGTTCGCCAGCGGATCGAGCGTTATCCACGCCTCGTACGCCACCGCGAACTCGTCACGGAAGCGCTGACGGTAAAAGTCGGCGACGTCATCGTTCCCACTGATCAACGCATCGATATGACTCTCGAAGACGGAAAGATCGGCGATTCGGAACTGGTTGGCCGCACTCCGCTGCTGCGCCGCGTTGGTGCGCGCTCCGGACGCCTGCGTGTAGTTGCTGGACTGGATCCCGCCCCACAGCGAAGCCTGATAGCCGCTCCACGCCGTCGCCAGGGCGGTCAGCGCGAGGATCCCGACGACCAAGATCTCCCAATGCTTCTCGCCGGGCGACGGTGAGGGCGGATCATGGGTCGGCTCTATTCCATTACCACCCGCGTCACCACTCATCGTCCGTCCGCTCACCTTGGGTGCGCGCCACTCTCGCCACCACCCATCGTTATTGCCCGATCATCGATTCCCACCGGGTCCCGCCGTGCCCGTGCGTAGAACGCCGTGGTCGACAATCGGGTTGTCACAGTTGGCGACCTAGAGTCAACGATCCGAGATGGCTTTCACCGGCCATGTCGGCGAACGGCTCAGCTCAGCTTCCTTGATCGCCTCCGAGGGCCGCCTGCTCGCTCGCAAGCTCAGCGAGCCCCAGCGCGCCCACGACCTTCCCGAGGGCCGAGGCGACCCGCGGTGCGCCCACGATCGGCGCCACGGCAGCGAATACGCCTCGCACCTGCTCGAAGTCGACGTCGAGCTCAGCGGCGGCGCCGAGGTTCAACAGGTACGCGGATGGCGGCGCATCGACCGCCACCAGCGCGGCGATCCGGACGAGCATCAGCGTCTTCGGGTCGAGATCCGCGGCCTCGATCGAGTCTTCGTTCATCTTTACCAGCAGATCCAGGATCGGCGTCTCTTCCTGTCCGTTGGACATGTCTACTCCTCTCGTTGGTGATCGTGTCGCTTGGTCAATCAGATGCGGCGACCTCGGCGCCGACGATGAACGCCGGCCGGAGCCCGGCGAGAGCGGTCGCCCGAGGGGCTCGATGTCTCATCGAGCTGTCTCTTCGTCTGCTCGTCCACGTGGAGTCTCCTCGGTCGTCGTCAGGTCACATCAAACAGCCGGGCTCCAGGGTCTTCATCATCCAGATCGAGTGAATCTCCAGCGGGTGTCGTCACCGATCGACGACGGTCGCGTCCTCGACACGAGGGAGCACACGCTCCTCGCCGAGATCTTCGAGCACGCCGCTCGTCCGCAGCCGCTCCAACACCCGTTCACGCCCCCTCGCGAGTCTGATCTCGACGCGCGCTCCTCCGGTGGCTCGGACCGGCAATCGTCGGCGCCGAGGTCGGGAGCGCTGCTAGGAGATCGGGTTGCTGATCCGTCCTACTCGAAGAGATGGATCCCGAAGGCGGTCGCGAATCCGAGCGTCGCGATCACTCCGGTCAGCTTTCCTCCATGCTTGTACGCCTCGGGCAGCATCGTGTCCGCGAGCATGGTGAGGATCGCGCCGGCGGCGAAGGTTTGGACGAAGGCCACCGTGCCGTCGGACGCGTCCTCGAGGAGGCCGTAGCCGAGAGCGGACGAGATCCCTGATACGAGTGCGACGCCAGTCCAGAGGCCGATGATCCGCGAATGCTTCCAGCCGGCCGCGGCAAGGCCGGTCGACGATCCGATCGACTCGGGCAGGTTGGCGATGAATACCGCCGCGAGGTAGGCGGCGCTCACGGCTCCTCCCGAGACGATCGTCAGGCCGATCACCATGGATTCCGGTATCCCGTCGAGAACCGTCCCAAGGACGATGCTGAGTGCAGAGCCGCTCTCCTGGCCGCCCTGAGAATCCTTGCGCGCGCTGCCGCCGTGCCGATCGATGAGCCAATCCCCGACGAAGAACACCAGCGAACCCGCGAACAGGCCGACGACCGGGCTCCCATACCCTCCAGCCAGCTCGGCCGCCGGGGCGACGAGGTCGAAGGAGAGCGCGCTGATGAGCACGCCCCCGCCGAAGGCCATGATGAGCGCGATCGTGCGCGGAGAGAAGTGGAAGCGAAGCGCCAGGATCCCGCCGATGACGAGGGACGAACCGGCGACGAGCCCCCAGAAGAAGGCCTCGCCCATCAGCGCAACCGCCCTTCCAGCCGCTGATCCGCGTCTAGGTCGTCTTGGCTTCGCATCGCCGTCCTCGAGCTCTGCGGGACCGCCGGTGGGTTCAGGCGCTTGCGGTACCAAAGGACGTCCGTTCCCGATGGGAAGTCCTCGACTCGACCCACTAGTTCGTAGCCGTTCTGCTCATAGAGAGCTCGAGCCTGAAAGTCGTAGGTGAAGTGGACGGTCTGTGAGCACCCGCGGGCCGCCGCCTCGGCTTCGGCGGCGGCGATGAGCTGAGTCGCGAGGCCGCGACCTCGGAGACTCGGCTCCACCCAGAGACTCTGCAGCTCACAGCAATCGCCCCAGGTCCAGCCGCTAATGCCAGCTACGACCGTGTCAGCGTCGCGCACGAAGATCGCCAGGTCGACTTCGTCACCGAGTCCCATGGCGGCCGACGCCTCCCGACGGATCTGCGTTTCGAGGACTTCGACATCGAGCGGATCCGGATGGTCCTCAACGTGGAACTCCACAGCGACTGACTCGTCAGACGCCGACGATCTGCTCGATCAGCGAGACATCGTCGAAATACGTCCGGAACGACCGGATCTTCCCCTCGCGGAAGTCGGCCACGGTGACGCCGGCCAACTGGACATGCCGTCCCGTTGCTTCCAACACTGCATCCTCGCCGAGGATGAGTGGCCCCGTGTGATCGGCTTCGATGAGCCATTCGGCGAACGCCTTGTTGCCCACTTCGTCGAGTCCCCGGAACAGGATGACGGCGTTGGAGAACGCCATGTCCCGGAGAGCGGCGAGTTCGGCGAGTGCCGACAACCCTGACACTGTCGCGTACGGCGACCACCCGACGACATCGTCGGTGAACAGGGTGTCCAGATCAACCGATTCACCACCGACCTCGGCCTCAATCGCCTTCAACAGCACGTCCTTACGCGATTCACTCATTGCAGCCACCAGTCCCAACGGTCACTGATCTGGACAACGTCTTTGAACAACCCGAGGTGGGTTCAGGACCCAAGGACCTTCGCCTTGGCCGCCGCGAACTCTTCGTCTGTTATCGCACCCGAGGCGTGCAACTGTGCAAGGTGTTCGATCTGGTCAGCCGGGTCCGCCGGAGGCGGCGCATATTGCGCCTGGTCCTGATAGTCCTCGGCAGGAGGGGCCGCTTCTTCAGGCTGCTCTGCCTCCGCGTACTTCCTGTCCTCGTGGTGAGCAATCGCCGCTCCGGCAACGACCGCCCGGCGCCTTGTCCGTCTCCTCATTCCCATGGTGAACTCCTTCCCATTCGTTCGGCCGGCCGGTGACATCGTGCCCCCGGCTCGCTGTAGGGTGCCGATCCGCTCGACGGCGTCGAACATAAGTCGCTGCCGTGCCTAGCGCGAGCAGCTCACTCCCATCGCGTGATGTCGCGGCCGTGAGCCGTCAGCGCCCAGATGACGGCGACGTTCAGGGCGATGACGGTGATGGACCACAACGGGTAGAGGGGGATGAAGGCGAAGTTCGCCAGCGCGCTGAGGACGGCCAGGATGACGCCGATTACTCGACCCCAGGTCCTGCCCGACAGCACTGCTAGGCCCGCGAACGCAACCAGCAACCCGACCAGCAGGTGGACCCAACCCCAGGTGGTGGCGTCGAGCTCCAGGAGGTAGTTGGGCGTCGCGGCGTAGAACTCGTTCTCAAGGATGCCGACAAGACCCGCGAAGGCCTGGAAGCCGCCGACCATCAGCATGAGCACGCCGGCGAAAACGGTGAACCCGACCGCCGCGCCGCTCGGGGGCGGCTCTGCGCGGGATCCGTAGTCTGAGGTTGTCTGCTCGGTCATTGCCGAGTCTCCTTTCTTGCTGGCCGCACCGAGGCGTGGGCCCACCACGATGATGGATCCCGGGGCCCTGCGTGTCCTCATGCAGACTGCATGAACTCGATCGCGCCCACGCGCGAGCACGCCAGCGAACGCGAAACGGTCCTACCTCGGACGACAGCCGGAAATGCCTGCGGCGACGGCACCTCGAAGTTTCACGCGATCTCCATGATGCGACGCAACACTCGTCGGCTGTGCAATGAGGACAGATCGTCAGGTCGCTGGCGGCCGAGATCGAGCTCGCCGACCTCGAGGTCGCCGAGCTTAATCTCCTCGTTGAACCCGCAACCGTGCGGGCACGGCAGCCGCTCAGGTCGCCGAGGGCGGCTGGACCGACCGGCTCTCGCGCCGTGATCGCGGGCGTTCGTCGCCGTCGCCGTCTCTATCGCTCGGGGTGCTGTCGCCGTGCCCGCGGGCGTAGCGACTCCCGAGGGGACCAGCCGATATCCCGTGCAGGATCACGCTCAGCAACACGGTGAAACCAACGGCGGAGAGGAGTGGGCCGACGACCTCCGACTCGCCGAGGTCCTCGATCGCCAGCAGCGCAAACACGACCGAGGCGAGGCCGCGGGGTCCGAACCACCCCATGAACAGGATGGTCGCGCGGTCCATGCCTACCCCGAGCAGAGCGAGCCAGACGGGAACCATGCGGATCAAGGTCAGGCTCAGCAGCGCGTAGACAAGAGTCGACGCCGAGAAGTACTCGAACGCGACCGGGACCAGGGCTGCACCGAAGAGGAACCACACCGCGAACGCCAGCACCTCGCCCAAGAGCTGCGGGAGCGTTCCGACCTCGTTCACGTCGGCGACGTCCCGAGGCAATGCCGCTCCGAAGGCGATCCCCGCCACGAACGCAGCGATGAAACCGTTGCCCGAGATGGAGACGGCGACGAAGAAGCTGGCTAACGCGGCCGCGAGCGTGGCCAGGCGCCTGCCTCCGGAAAGGATCCAGCTCCGTCGCGCCCCCAACGCGATGAGCCTGGCGGTGCCCAGCCCGACGGCGAGACCGACGAGGATGCCGATGGCCAGCTCGAGCAGGGCCGCGCCCTCGGTCGAATCGTGGCTGTCGCTCGCCCCGAGCTCACTCGCGGCGACGGCAAGGCAGAACACGACGATTGGGGTGGCGATGCCGTCGTTGAGTCCACTCTCGACATTGAGGGCTCGGCGTACGCGCATGGGAATCCGCTCGTCGTCGATCACCTGCGCACTGAGTGCAGCGTCGGTGGGAGCCAATGCGGCACCGACGAAGCCCGCGAGTGCCCAGGTGGGGTCGTCGAAGAGCCACGCCGCGGTGAGCGAGCCGAGGATCACCGAGAGGGGGAGACCGATGCCCAGCAGGCGCCCGGGAACCCGGATGTCTCGTCGGAGCTTCGCGATGTTCACCCTCGCCGCGTCCGAGAAGAGCAGCAGTGCGAGCGTCACCTCGGCGAGGAGATGGACCGAGGGGGCATCAACATCGATCTCCAAGGGGCCCCAGTCCGGGTTCCCCAACACGAAGCCGGCCACCGTGAACACCAGCGGCCCTGTGATGTTCCACCGAGCGAGGCGATCCGACGCCACGGCCCACCCGATGACAAGGAGCAGGAGAACGGCGAGCGAGGCCTCCGTCATCGGCTCATCCCTTCCGCCGTATCGAGGGATGGATTTCTGGGCGGATCCCTCCGCGGTTCGGCCCGTTCGATTCGGTACCGCCCGCTCATGAAGCAAGCGCCTCGTCCCAGCCGGATGCGGCCCACAGGGCGACGCTAGTTACTGGTTCTTGGCGACCGAATCACCCATAGTGCGTGAAACCCCAAGGGCCTGGGCCTGCGGTTTCACGCAGTGTGCATGATGCTTGGCCTCCGGGGGGCCGCCTAGCGTGGCGAGTGTTCGGGAATTCCTCGTAACACGCTGACGAGACACACCCGGCAATCCGAACACCAGGGAGACAAGGGCAATGAGCGAACCCGATCGCAGCAAGCTCCCGATCCGCCGAGCCGCGTTCGCGGGGGTTACCAACAAGACCCTCGACGGTTCCCAACCTGACTGGAACCTGATCGGGCATCCAACGCCACCGGAGGGGTCCCCCAACGTGTTGCTGGTCCTCATCGACGATGCGGGGTTCGGCAACCCGGGCACCTTCGGCGGTCCCATCCAGACGCCCAACTACTCACGCATGGCTGAGGGTGGGCTGCGCTACAACCGGTTCCACGTCACGGCCCTGTGCTCTCCGACGCGGGCGGCGCTGCTGACCGGGCGGAACAACCACGCGGTGGGGTTCGGCGCGGTCGGCGAGTTCGCGGGTGGGTTCCCCGGCTATTCCGCCACCCTTCCGCGAGACTGCGCGCCGCTACCCCGGATCCTCCGGGACAACGGCTACGGGACCGCGGCATTCGGCAAGTGGCACCTGACACCCGACGGGCAGCAAGGCCCCGCAGGGCCGTTGGACCGTTGGCCGAACGGCTGGGGATTCGACTACTTCTACGGGATCCTCGGCGGCGGGTCGAGTCAGTATGACCCGTGCCTCGCGGAGAACCAGAAGATCATCGGCACGCCCGAGGACTTCTACGATGATGAGGATCCGTACTACTTCCCCGACGCGATGGCTGACCGCACCATCGAATGGCTCCACGGGGTACGTGCGCAGGATGCCCACAAGCCGTTCTTCGTCTACTACTCGACGGGTTGCAGCCATGCCCCGCACCATGTCGCGAAGGACTGGGCGGACAGGTACAAGGGCCAGTTCGACCAGGGCTGGGACGAGCTTCGCGAACAGACCTTCGCCCGTCAGAAAGAGCTCGGGGTCATACCCGCGGACGCCGAGCTGACCCCTCGCGACGAGGCGTTCCCGGCATGGGACGACGTGCCCGACAACTTGAAGCCGTTCTACGCCCGCCAGATGGAGGTCTATGCCGGGTACTCCGAGAACGCGGACCACAACGTCGGGCGTGTGATCGACGCGATCGAGGAGCTGGGCGAGCTCGACAACACGCTGATCATCTGGATCTGGGGGGACAACGGCGCCAGCATGGAGGGAACCATCACGGGCTCGTTCAACGAGCTGACGATGCAGAACGGCATTCCTCTCACGGACGAGATGCAGCTCCAGCTCACGGAGCGCTACGGCGGGCTTGAGGCGTGGAGCTCGGCGAACATGGCGCCCCACTACGGGGCGGCGTGGGCCTGGGCTGGAAACACGCCGTTCCAGTGGGGCAAGCAGGTGGGCTCCCACCTCGGCGGTACGCGCAATCCCGCGGTCGTGTACTGGCCCGCTCGCATCACCGGCGCAGGTGGGCTGCGCACGCCATTCGCCCATGTGATCGACGTGGCACCGACGATCCTCGACGCCGCGGGCATCCCCGTGCCGGAAACCGTCGATGGGATCGAGCAGGAGCCCATGCACGGAACCTCCTTCGTCGCTTCGCTCTCCGATGACGCAGCACCCGAGCACCGCACGCAGCAGTACTTCGAGACGATCGGCAACCGTGCCATGTACAAGGACGGCTGGTGGCTCGCGATGAAGACGGAGCGCATCCCCTGGTTGCTCACGCCGGAGGCGTTGGCGCCCTACGCACCAGGCGTCTGGGACCCGGACTCGGGCCCCGCCGAGCTGTACTACCTGCCGGACGACTTCTCACAGGCCAAGGATCTGGCGGCCGAGCACCCCGAGAAGGTCCAGGAGCTCAAGGATCTGTTCTGGGAGGAGGCCGACCGCTACAAGGTCTTGCCGCTGCTCGGGATGCTCTCGACGTTCTTCGGCATCCTGCCGCCGCTCCCCGACGAGACGACGTTTGAGTTCCGCGGCGACGTCCAGAACGTGATGCCCGGCATGATCCCCAGGGTCTACAACCGCTCGTACGCGATCACTGCCGACCTGGGCGTGCCCGAAGACGGCGCCGAAGGCGTGATCGTCGCGAACGCGGATCACCTCGGCGGGTTCACGCTCTACGTCAAGGACGGAAAGCTCACACACACCTACTCGATGATGGGCGTGTTCGTCTTCACGCAGGTCGCGGAGGAGAACCTCCCGACCGGCGACGTCAGCGTACGCATGGAGTTCGAGGCCGACGAGGCCAAGCCGGCGACCGGCGGCGACGTGACCTTGTTCATCGACGGTCGACCGGTCGGCAAGGGGCGGATGGACCACACGGTGCCGGTCCGATTCTCCGGCTATTCCGGGATGGACATCGGGCGGGACAACGGTGGTGTGGTCGATCGAAGCTACGAGAGCGAGAAGCCCTTCGCGTTCACCGGCACGGTGAAGAAGGTGGTGTTCGACATCAAGCCGCACCTATCGGACCAGGACGAGCTGGACCTCACCGCCGCCGAGCACCATGGGCAAGCCGCGCACGGCCTGTCGGCGTGACCGCGGAGCCCGACCCGCAGGTCAAGGTGCTCACGAGGAACCCCCGGCCAGCAGAACAGCCACCCGAGACGAGCACGTCACCGGGACAGGACCACACGCGCGGATCTTCACCGCTCGTCGTCGACGTCCGCGAGATAGGCCTCCAGCGCAGCCATGACCAGACCCGAGACCGGCATCCGGCGGGCCTTCGCGTAGCGCTCGGCGCGAGCCCGGGTGCTCAACGAATGCATCGGCTACAACCGGTTCCACACGACCGCGATGTGTTCCCCGACGCGTGCCTCGCTGCTGACCGGGCGCAACCATCACCGGATCGGCAACGGGCAGGTCGCCGAATTCGCCAGCGACTGGGACGGGTACGCCGGCGAGATCCCGAAGAGCAGTGCGATGGGGGCCGAGGTCCTCAAGGACTATGGCTACGCCACCGCCGCGTGGGGCAAGTGGCACAACACTCCGGCGATCGAGACGTCCGCCGCGGGACCGTTCCACAACTGACCGACCGGCAACGGGTTCGAGTACTTCTACGGATTCCTCGCCGGTGAGGCCTCGCAGTACGAGCCGAACCTGGTGCAGAACACCACCAGCGTGCTCCCGCCCCGGACGCCGGAGGAGGGCTACCACCTCAGCGAGGACCTGGCCGACGACGCCATCGACTGGCTGCACCGACACAAGGCGGTGCAGCCGGACAAGCCGTTCTTCATGTACTGCGCAAGCGGCGCGGTCCACGCGCCGCACCACATCATGAAGGAGTGGACGGACAAGTACGCCGGCAAGTTCGACGACGGCTGGGACGCCTACCGGGAGCGCATCCATGCCCGGGCCAAGGAAATGGGCTGGATCCCGCAGGATGCCGTGCTCACGCCGCGCGACCCGACCCTGGCTGCCTGGGATGACATCCCCGAGGACGAGAAGCCGTTCCGGCGCCGCCTGATGGAGGTCGCTGCGGGGTTCGCCGAGCACATCGACGTGCAGGTCGGCCGGCTGGTCGACGAGGTCGATAGCCTGGGGTACGGCGACAACACCCTCATCTTCTACATCTGGGGTGACAACGGATCCTCCGGTGAAGGCCAGAACGGCACGCTCAGCGAGCTGGTGGCCCAGAACGGCGTCCCGACCACGATTGACATGCACATCAGGGCCCTGGACGAGATGGGTGGCCTGGACGTGCTCGGCTCACCCAAGACCGAGAACCAGTACCACGCCGGCTGGGCCTGGGCGGGCAGCACGCCGTACAAGGGGATGAACTGCTCGCCTCCCACTTCGGCGGCACCCGCAACCCGATGGTCATCCGGTGGCCGGCGAAGATCACCCCGGATGCCCGGCTGCGCACCCAGTTCCACCACTGCAACGACATCGTCCCGACGATCTACGAGCTGGTGGGGATCACCCCGCGCGTGGTCAACGGCATCCCGCAGGACCCGATCGACGGCACGAGCTTCGCCTACACCTTCGACGACCCCGACGCCGATGGGCGCCTGCTGACCCAGTACTTCGAGATCATGGGCAGCCGGGCGATCTACCACGACGGCTGGATGGCGTCCGCCCTCGGTCCCCGCGTGCCCTGGCTCCCGGGGATGCCCCCCGGCACGCAGGAGTGGACGCCGGACAAGGACACCTGGGAGCTCTACAACCTCGACGAGGACTGGACCCAGGACGTCGCCGGAGAGATGCCGGACAAGCTCGCCCAGATGAAGGAGACGTTCTCCATCGGGGCCGCCAAGAACAGCGTCTACCCGGTCGGCGGGGCCCCGTACGTCCCGTTCATGCACCCGCAGCTTCGGGTCGCCACGCCCTACCGCAAGTGGACGTACACCGGTGACGTCACCCGCGTCCCGGAGTTCTGCGCACCGGGCCTGGGCAACCGCGCCAACACCCAGCAGATCGACGCCGACCTGCCCGAGAACGCGAGCGGCGTGCTCTACGCGCTCGGAGGTGCCGGCGGCGGGCTGACTGCTACATAGACGACGGCTACCTCTGCTACGAGTACAACACCTTCATCGTGATGCGGGCGAAGATCCGGTCCGAGAAGAAGCTGCCTTCCGGGTCGGTGCAGATCACGGTGGAGACGGCGTACATCGAGCCCCGGCCAGGCGGCTCCCTCAACATCACCCTGACAGCCAACGACGAACAAGTCGCGGCCGGGAAGGTGCAGGTCAGCGCACCGCTGATATTCAGCGCCAACGACTGCCTCGACATCCGCATCTGTCTTGGCTCGCCGGTCTCTCTCGACTACGACCGAGCGCCGTTCCCATTCAACGGGAAGATCGACAAGGTCACCGTCAGGTACACGTCGTAGTAACCCACGACCTGCGCAGGATTCGCTGCGAACCCTAGGATGTCCGGGAAACGAGGAGGGTCATGGCGGCCAGCACGCCGCGCCCGTTCGACGGGTCTCCGCGGACTGCGCCGTCCGCACGGCCGCGGGCGGACATGGTGTGGGTTCCGGGCGGCCTGTTCTTGATGGGCTCGGAGGACTTCTACCCGGAGGAGAGGCCGGTCCACACTGCTCGGGTCGCCGGGTTCTGGATGGATCGGCACCCGGTCACGGTGGCGCAGTTCCGCCGGTTCGTCGAGGCCACGGGGTACGTCACGGTCGCGGAGATCGCGCCCGATGCCCTGGACTTCCCGGACGCCGACCCCGCCGACCTGGTCCCCGGGTCGCTGGTGTTCACCCCGCCATCCGCGCCGGTCCGTCTCGACGACTTCCGGGCCTGGTGGAGCTGGGTGCAGGGAGCGCAGTGGCGGCACCCTGAGGGGCCTGGCAGCACGGTGGACGGGCTGGACCTGCACCCGGTCACCCAGGTGGCGTACGCAGACGCCGTCGCCTACGCGGTCTGGGCAGGCAAGGAGCTGCCCTCCGAGGCCGAGTGGGAGTTCGCCGCGCGCGGTGGGCTCGACGGCGCGACGTACGCCTGGGGGGACGAGTTCGCGCCGGGCGGTCGCATGATGGCCAACACGTGGCAGGGCGGCTTTCCGGTGCAGAATGACCTCCTCGACGGCTACGACCGCACGTCACCGGTCGGCACGTTCCCGCCCAACGGCTACGACCTCGTCGACATGACGGGCAACGTGTGGGAGTGGACGAGCCAGGACTACACGAGCAGCCATCTCGGCGCAGCGACCGAATCATTCCAGAGCCCGAGCGTCGCGCACGGTGGGTGCTGCGGACCTACTCGTGAGGCCCACGCCGCCCAGCCCTCGCCGTCTCCGTCCCTGGCCGTCGGGCCACCGCTGAAGGTGATCAAGGGCGGGTCGCACCTGTGCGCGCCGAACTACTGCCTCCGCTATCGACCGGCGGCGCGGCAGTCCGAGACGCTCGACACCTCGACCGGTCACCTCGGCTTCCGCTGCATCGTCCGCCCTCGAAGTGACCGACCACCACCAGTGACAGCGCCGACGAGGATGTTGCCATCGTGACCGTTTCACTCAGTCTCGGTGAGGCGCGCACGTTCAGCCGGAAGTACGTTGATCATTCCGCGCTTGGTCGGCGGGTAGCGGGACTGGTTCGGAAGTGCTGTCCCGTTTGGTCCCTGATGGGCGCCTGCTGACGCGAGGTTCTACCGCAAGGAGTATTTGGTGAACCCACAGGACGTGCTGCCATTTCCGCCGACCCCGTCAGCAAGCATCGCCGGCCGGACGATGCAGGAGTCGGTTTACAACAGTCGTGTTCAGCCACGCCGCCTTGCCGACGACGCCCCCAACATCCTGATCGTGCTGATCGACGACGCGGGGCCGGGACTTCCGTCCACCTTCGGTGGTGAGGTGAGGACCGACACGCTCACTCGTATCCACGAGCAGGGCATCGGCTACAACCGGTTCCACACGACGGCCATGTGCTCCCCGACCCGTGCCTCGCTGCTGACCGGCCGCAACCATCACCGGATCGGCAACGGGCAGATCGCCGAGCTGGCCAACGACTGGGACGGCTACTCCGGGGAGATCCCGAAGAGCAGTGCCCTGGCCGCCGAGGTCCTCAAGGACTACGGGTACGCGACCTCGGCGTTCGGCAAGTGGCACAACACCCCGGCGATCGAGACCACAAAAACGGGACCGTTCCACAACTGGCCCAGCAGTATCGGCTTCGAGTACTTCTACGGATTCCTGGCGGGAGAAACGTCGCAGTACGAGCCGAACCTGGTGCGGAACACCACCAGCGTGCGCCCGCCCCGGACGCCGGAGGAGGGCTACCACCTCAGCGAGGACCTGGCCGAGGACGCCATCGGCTGGCTGCAGAACCACAAGGCCCTCCAGCCGGACAAGCCGTTCTTCATGTACTGGGCCAGCGGCTGCCTGCACGGGCCGCACCACATCATGAAGGAGTGGGCGGACAAGTACGCCGGCAGATTCGACGACGGCTGGGACGCCTACCGGGAGCGCGTCCATGCCCGGGCCAAGCAGATGGGCTGGATCCCCCCCGACGCCGGGCTGACCCCGCGTGATTCGAGGATGCCCGCATGGGACGACATCCCGGAAAGTGAGAGGCCGTTCCAGCGGCGCTTGATGGAGGTGGCTGCGGGATTCGCCGAGCACGTTGATGTCCAGGTTGGCCGGCTGGTCGATGAGGTCGAGCGTCTGGGGTACGGCGACAACACCTTGGTGTTCTACATCTGGGGAGACAACGGATCCTCGGGCGAGGGACAGAACGGCACGATCAGCGAACTGCTGGCGCAGAACGGCATCCCGACCACGATCGACATGCACCTCAAGGCTCTGGACGAGATGGGTGGCCTGGACGTGCTCGGCTCGCCGAAGGTCGAAAACCAGTACCACGCCGGGTGGGCGTGGGCGGGCAGCACGCCGTACAAGGGCGTGAAGCTTCTTGCCTCCCACCTCGGCGGGACGCGCAACCCGATGGCTGTCCGCTGGCCGGCGCGGATCAAGCCGGACGCCACGCCTCGCACCCAGTTCCACCACTGCAACGACATCGTCCCGACGATCTACGAACTGCTCGAGATCACTCCCCCGCGCGTCGTCAACGGCATCCCGCAGGATCCGATCGACGGCGTCAGCCTCGCCTACACCTTCGACGACCGCGACGCCGATGGGCGCCTGCTCACCCAGTACTTCGAGATCATGGGCAGCCGGGCGATCTACCACGACGGCTGGATGGCATCTGCCTTCGGACCACGTGCACCCTGGGTACCGGGCACACCTCCTGGCATGGCCGAGTGGACGCCAGACGAAGATGTTTGGGAGCTCTACAACCTCGACCAGGACTGGTCGCAGGCGAACGACCTCGCCGCCGAGTTGCCGGACAAGCTCGCGCAGATGAAGGAGACGTTCTCCATCGAGGCGGCCAAGAACAGCGTCTACCCGGTCGGTGGCGGCCTGTGGATCCTCGCGTATCACCCCGAGCTTCGGATCTCCACCCCCTACCGAGCATGGGACTTCGCCGGCACCACCACCCGGGTCCCGGAGTTCTGCGCCCCGGCGCTCGGGAACCGGGCGAACACGGTGGTCATCGACGCCGAGATCCCCGCCGACGCCCAAGGCGTGCTCTACGCGCTGGGCGGCGCCGGCGGCGGACTGACCTGCTACGTCGACGGTGGCTACCTCTGCTACGAGTACAACACCTTCATCGTGATGCGCA
This sequence comes from Jiangellaceae bacterium, assembly GCA_035697245.1. Classification (GTDB taxonomy): domain Bacteria; phylum Actinomycetota; class Actinomycetes; order Jiangellales; family Jiangellaceae; genus JACVRX01. The sequence goes on along the minus strand of DASSDH010000252.1, from coordinate 5,322 downwards.
CGATCATCCGCTCGGAGAGCAAGCTTCCGGAAGGCCCCGCCAAGATCCAGATTGACACCGCCTATGCCGAAGCAAGACCGGCCGGCCCCCTTGACATCACCATGACGGTCAACGGAAACGTCTTCGCATCCAGTCAGATCCCGGTCAGTGTGCCACTCGCCTTCTCCGCCAACGAATGTCTCGATATCGGTACCTGCCTCGGCAGTCCCGTGTCGCTGACCTACTACGACCGGGCACCCTTCCCGTTCAACGGCGAGATCCGCAACGTCAACGTCCGCTACACCTCCTAGTCGATCGCGTGCCCTGCTCCATCGGGGCGCGCCCAATGGAGCCGGAGGTGCGCGACATCGGCCACGAAGCCGGAGCCACCGTCACCCCGACTACACCGCTCACGACAGCCGGTTCACCGGCAAGATCCACTGGGTGCAGATCGCAAGGCGGAGGTCGCGGGTTCAAGTCCCTTCAGGACCGCCAGTATTTCCGCAGCCCAAGGGTGGCTGCTCAACCACGTTGACAAGCGGCGCCACCCCGGACCAGCGCCACGGTCGGCCAACTGCCAGAGCGCCACAGAGTGTGCTTCTCCGGTTCATGCTTGACGTTCGGGTTCCGGTTCCTGGGTGACAGTTTGCGGACGCGGTTCCGGTAGGTGGGCGACGGTCGTTCCGGTAGGTGGCGACACTTCGTCTGGTTTCACGCTCGCGCTGCTGGTGTCGGCCCTTCCTCGCGGTCTCGTGGTCGTTGGGGAGGAGCCGGTCGTGCTGGTGGAGCTGAACATCGTGGAGCAGCGGTATCGGGCGGTGCTGGATGTCTTTGAGGGTGCGTCGGTGGTCGAGGTGGCGCGCCGCAACGGGGTGAGCAGGCAGACGGTGCATGAGTGGTTGCGCCGGTATGCCAGGGGTGGCGGTCTCGGGGGTCTGACGGACCGGTCTTCGCGGCCGGTGTCGTGTCCGCATCAGATGACGGCGCAGTTGGAGGCGCTGGTGGTGGCGATGCGGCGGGCGCATCCGGCGTGGGGTCCGGACCGGATCCGTTGGCGGCTGGGTCGTGACGGTGTTGATCCGCTGCCTGGCCGGTCGAGTGTGTATCGGGCGCTGATCCGCCACGGGCTGGTGGAGGCGACCAAACGCAGGCGGCGGGAGGACTACCGCCGTTGGGAGCGGGGCCGGTCGATGGAGCTGTGGCAGATGGATGTGATGGGCCGGGTCCACCTGTCTGATGGCCGGGAGTGCAAGGTGATCACCGGGATCGATGATCATTCGCGGTTCGTGGTCTGCGCGAAGGTAGTGGCGCGGGCGACCGCTGGTCCGGTCTGCGCGGCGTTGCTGCAGGCGTTGCGCCGGCACGGCGTTCCGGAGCAGGTGTTGACGGACAACGGCAAAGTGTTCACGGCCAGATTCGGTCTTGGGCCGGGGCCGGTGATGTTCGACAAGGTGTGCAACGACAACGGCATCAAGCATCTGCTGACCGCTGCGTACTCGCCGACCACGACCGGAAAGGTGGAGCGGCTGCACAAGACGATCCGGGCCGAGTTCCTCACCGTGCACGACCGCGGTCACACCACCGTGGAGCAGATGCAGACGGCGCTGGATGCCTGGGTGGTGCAGTACAACACCGACCGGCCGCACCAGTCGTGTGGTGGCCGGCCGCCGGTCGAGCGGTTCGCACTCGCCGAGCGCAGCATCATCGCGGTCGACGAGGTCGCGGTGCCGGCACCGCGCCGACCGGTCACGACGACCCGGCCGGAGGGCGTGAGCCGGTGGGTGAACGGTGCCGGCCGGATCTCCCTCGCCGGGTTCGACTATGTCGTCGGCGCCACGTTCGCCGGTGAGCCGGTCGAGGTCGTCGTGACCGACGGGCTGGTGGAGATCCTGCACGCCGGGGTGTTGGTGGCCACGCATGCGCAGCGGCTCAAACCGGACCAGGCCGACCGGATCGCCCGGCAGCGGCTGCCGGTTCAGCGCCGGGCCCGGGACGCCACCGTCGGGTTGACGGTGACCCGGCTGGCCGACACTTCCGGAACGATCAGCTTCGCTGGGGCGCCGTATCGGGTCGGCCGGCGCTTCGCCCGGCAGCCGGTCGAGGTGTCCATCGTCGCCGGGTCGGTGCAGCTGGCCAAGGACGGCAAACTCATCCGGGTGCATCCAATCCGTCACGACCGCTAAAGGGAACTCGGCGCCTTCGCCAACCCGAAGGGCCGCCCCCGACCTAAGACCGCCGTATAACGATCACGTCGGGCAGGAACCGGTCAGCCAACGTCGCCCGGGTACCGGAGATTGACACAGAGCGCCACAGAGCGCCACCTGGGCGAGCTACGGGCACAGCCGAAAGACTACGTGCGACGTGTCCGTTCCGACGGCGATGCGCGCCGTGGACACTGTTGTCGGACTGGAGGTTTGTCCAGGTCACGCAGGAGCAATTGATTCGGCCGCACTGGGCGGCGCCCAGGCGGCGACCGCCCGCACACTCCGAGTCTGGGAACGCAGCGCAGGAACATCGGACCACCACTCGGCCTCGTGTCACGCCCGGCCACCGAATCGCGGTCCGCACCTCCGTCGGACTGGTCAGCCACGAGGCCCGTGCGAGCAAGACCGGTCCGGGCTGGCCGTCCCCCGGGTTTGCCCGTGGGGCGGATCCGCGTGACGCGGCGTCAGGGGCGCGCCGATTCACGCAATCTGGGGATGCGACGACCCAGAACACGACGGCGGCGTGGTTGGCTTCCATCTAGCCGCGGCCACGCAGTCTTTCGAGAGAGGGTTCGCCGGTGGGAGGTGCCGAGTTCGATGTGTCGTTGCTCGAAGCCAACGCCCTTGCGGCGACGGCGGTGGTCAAGCCAGCGTCGGTATCTTGGCCATTCCCGATCGACCGGCGGCTCGACCAGTTGGTCGGGCTGGCGAACCTGGCCGGTGCCAACACTCACCGGCACGAGCTTGCCGCGGCGCTAGTGGCCGCCGCCCCAGCGGATGGAGAGGCATTGCTGGCAGCTGTAATCGCCTGGCGCAAGCAGAAGGTCCGTGACGTCGTACTCGACGTATCCAGTACTGCGGAGGTCGTCGAGCTGCCCCGCTACCCGCCTGGCAGGCGGGCAGCTCGCGGTGCCTGAACGTCCGCCCGATAGGACCCGCCCCAGAGCGGCTCAGGATTACGGCTTGAACCTGTGTTGAGGGTGACGGGCCGTCGCCCCTCCCAGCAAGCCTCGACCTCATCGACGTGCTCGGCTCCTCAGCTTGCCCTATGACTCATCGGTCGACTTCGCACTTGCGCTGGACTGGTACAGGTGCCGGAGGAGGACATCGACCCGAGGAACTGGCGCACCGAACTTGACGACTTCGACCACCGTGGCAAGTACTGGTACAGGGAGCCGTCGCAATCTTCGATGCAGCGGGTCGTTGGACGTGCCGTGGTGGCGCGCCTATGCCGCTTGATTGGTGAGCACCCGCTGCTGAACGCCATGACTGCATCGTCGCAGTTCCCGGGGACGACCGGAGCGTGGTTCCTTCGGGGCAAGGCTTGCCAACAGAGTGCCGCAAACCAGCTCGGCTTATCGCTGGCGCCCCATTGCGTGGCCTCCACACCGTTCCGCACGGAGGCCAAGAGCCTGGATCCGGCTCAGCGTAGGGCGGTGATCGCCGGGCTGTTCAGCTGCATCTTCAACCTGTCGAACCTGCGAGCGGATCATCGACGACATCTACTGCAGCGGCACGACAGTCGCCGAAGTGGCCCGCGCGGCCTGTGCGGCTGGGGCCGTGGAGATCGCCAGCCTGTGCGCAGTGCGCACGAAGCGATCTGTGTAAGGCCGGATCTGCGGCTCAGAACTCCCAGTGAGGGTCCTCACGCAGGATCTCCACGAGCATTACCCAGGCGCCCGCGAGGCCCGTAAGCAGGGCGATGACCACAGCCGGGGCGACCCAATACAGTCCGCCGCCACGGTCGGCGATCAGGGTGATCCCGCCGAGCACTGCCAGCAGAGCAACCACGATGCTCGGAACGTAGCTCCCAAGCAGCCACACCCCCCACGTCTCTTGCTCGGCACGTTTCGATGGTCGGTTTAGCCGCAGCAGCAGGCCACCGCCAAGCAGACCGGTCGCGACCAGTTCAACGCCGAGCATCATCGATGACTGCTCGGGAATGAGTATCCACGTACCGATCAGCAGCGGGATCACGAACAGGACCAGTGTCCCGGCACCCCGAGTCGGCAGGGTCACGATCCCCATGATGCGCTCGATGTTGATCGACATGGCGACGAACAGCAGGCCGCTGAGCACGGCAGCAGCCCCGACGATTGCCAGCGCGAACTCAAACCACAAGTGAGACTCATAACCGGCCACCACTGCACCTCATCCCCGGGCGTCGGCGTCCGTCTCAACGCAGTCCCGCCCAGCAGGCACCACATCCTCCGCTGAGGCCCAGAAAGCATGCCCGCCGGATCCTGGACCGCGAATACCATAAGCGGCACGTGAGCCCACCCCTCGAGTCACGCCGCATCGCGGACCCATGCTCACCGCGGCTGATCTCTTTGGGCCCGGCCCGGCCATCAGCATCCGTCATGATCACGTCCGCCGCGATCGGTTCCGCGGCGCCGCACCGACGAATACCGGGAACGCGAGCGGACCAAGCGGGCCCGAGTATCACGCCGCCAACCGGCGGCGTGCCCTGGCGATCTACGGCAATGCCTGCACGGTGCCCGGATGCTCGACAGGGCCTCGGTGAGGCTCACCGAGGTCGACGGCCCCCGGAGCCGTACCCGGTGCAGTGCACGGTGATGCTGAGGATCGCGCAGACTGGGCAGCGGCTGCCGAGCCCCGCCATGGAGATCTTATGCCGCGCGCATCATCTGCAGAAGCTGGCAAGGGAACGCCAGCGCCGTACTGCGGCGCTGGCGACATAGGGTTCCCCGCTTCCACGGTTTCCTGCAAGCTCGCGGAGAGAGAGTGTGACCACCCCCCGGCGCGCGGATTCAGCACCCGCCGGTCAAAATCATGGCGTCGCGGCGCGGGGCGATCGCATCGCTCGCCCCAATCCGGCGTGCCCGGCAGGCCCGGCTGTTTACCCGGCTGTTTACCCGGCGGAGTACCAGGCGCGTTACCCGGCGCTCGTGGCGCTCAGTGCGCACTATTGGCGCACGGGCAGTCCTCGAACTGGGCGGCAAGATCGCGAAATAGCGCATAACTGCAGGTCAAAGCAGTGGAGCTGAGGGGACTCGAACCCCTGACCCCCTCCATGCCATGGAGGTGCGCTACCAGCTGCGCCACAGCCCCGTGCCGATCGGCTCAGCAAGGATAACGGACCGAGCAGTCCAGCCCGTAATTCCGTCCAGGCACGTCA